>NZ_JAMYXC010000128.1 GCF_024159025.1 Limimaricola litoreus | reverse complement strand
GCCAGCAGCCCCAGGCACAGCGGCCGCAGCCGCAGCAGCCCGCCCAGCCGCGCCAGGCGCCGAACTGGCAGGATGACGGCGAGACCGATCCCGAGCAGGAGCGGATCGAGATCCCCGCCTTCCTGCGCCGTCAGGCCAACTGACGCAAAACTGCACAAACCTTGTGCACAGAGGGCCGCCTTCGGGCGGTCCTTGTTGTTTGCAAGGCATTCCACGCCTCGACTGCGTGCCGTGGAGCACATGTTTCATGCTGTCGCAAAGAGTGAATTGTGGCCTGCCGGGCAAGCGCTTAGGTCAGCCCCATAGCGAAGTTCCAGACGCAACCGGGCGAAGACACGTGCAGACCACCTTGACCAGACATGTCGGATTCACGGGCACCGGGCTCCATTCGGGCCGCCCGGTTCGCCTCGTCCTGCGTCCCGCCCCGGCGGGGCATGGCATCGTGTTCCGGCGGATGGACGTGGTCGGGATCGACCGTCTGGTGCCGGCGCGCTGGGATCTTGTGGAGATCTCGCCGCTCAACACCCGCATCGTCAACGCCGCCGGCGTCTCGGTCTCGACGATCGAGCATCTGATGGCGGCGCTCTCGGGCTGCGGCGTGCACAACGCGCTCATAGAGATCGACGGCCCCGAGGTTCCCATACTCGACGGCAGCGCCGCGGGCTTCGCGCGCGCGATTCTCGCCGCCGGGCTTGTCCGCCAGGAGGCGCCGCTGCAGGCGATCGAGATCCTCGAGACGGTCGAGGTCCGGCACGGGCCGGCGGTGGCGCGGCTGCGGCCGCATCAAGACTATGCGCCGCGCGGTCTCGTCATCGATTTCGAGATCGACTTCGCCGATCCGGCCATCGGCCATCAGGGCCGCGTGCTCGACATGGCCAATGGCGCCTTCCTGCGCGAGCTGTGCGACAGCCGGACCTTCTGCCGCCTGTCGGATGTCGAGGCGATGCAGGCGCAGGGCCTGGCCCTGGGCGGCACCTTCGAGAACGCGGTGGTGGTCGACGGTGCGAAGGTGCTCAGCCCCGGCGGCCTGCGTCATTCCGATGAAGCGGTGCGCCACAAGATGCTCGATGCCCTTGGCGATCTGGGCACCGCCGGCCTGCCGATCCTCGGCATCTACGAGGGGCTGCGCGCGGGGCATGCCATGACCAACCGGCTGCTGCGCGCGCTCTTTGCCCGGCCCGAAGCCTGGCGCGTCGTGACCTGCGACGCCGCGCTCGAAGACCACCTGCCGGGCAGCCGGCTCAAGCCCGCCGACCTTGCCGCCGTCGCTTGATCGCATGGCGGCGATCGCGGCGGGAAAAGCCATTTTGCCCCCGATTTTTTCATGCTAGACCCGGGGTCGAGCGGCCCCGGTGCGGGGCGTGAACGGGGCGTCGACCCCGGGATGGGCAGATGACCGACAGGATGCAGGACGCGCGGATGGCAGGCAGCGGAACACGGGCCAGCTTGGGCCTGATATTGGCTCTGGGGCTTCTGGCCGGTTGCGGCAGCCCGTCCGAGCGTCTCGATTCCGCGGCGCTCGAACAGCTCGACGCGGTGCAGATCTACCAGCAGGGCGAAGCCAGCCTCGAAGGTGGTGCGGCCGAGGACGCGGCTTTCTATTTCGGCGAGATCGAGCGGCTCTACCCCTATTCGGAATGGGCCAAGCGCGGCCTGATCATGCAGGCCTTCGCGCTGCACAAGGATGGCGCCTATGACGACAGCCGCGCCAGCGCCCAGCGCTATCTCGATTTCTACCCGACCTCCGAAGACGCGGCCTATGCGCAGTATCTCCTGGCGCTGAGCTATTACGACCAGATCGACGACATCGGCCGCGACCAGGGGCTGACCTTCCAGGCGTTGCAGGCGCTGCGCGCGGTGATCGAGCAATATCCCGACAGCAGCTACGCCGCCGAGGCCAAGCTCAAGTTCGACCTCGCCTTCGATCATCTCGCGGGCAAGGAGATGGAGATCGGGCGCTATTATCTCAAGCGCGACCACTACGCCGCCGCCGCGCGCCGCTTCCGCGTCGTCGTCGAGGAGTTCCAGACCACGAGCCACACCGCCGAGGCGCTGCACCGGCTGGTCGAGACCTACCTCTCGCTCGGCCTCGTGCAGGAGGCGCAGACCGCCGGGGCGATCCTGGGCTACAACTACCGCGGCACCGACTGGTACGAGGACAGCTACCGCCTGCTGACGGGGCAGGGGCTGTCGATGGAGGCCAGCGGCGACAACTGGCTCTCGGCGATCTATCGTCAGCTTGTGCGGGGCGAATGGATCTGATCGGTTCGGGCCGGCGTTCCGACCCCGGGGGTTAAACGATATGCTGCGCGCGCTCGACATCCGGGACATGCTGATCATCGACAGGCTCGAGCTGGAGTTCCAGCCCGGTCTCAACGTCCTGACCGGGGAAACCGGGGCGGGTAAATCGATCCTGCTCGACAGCCTGGGCTTCGTGCTGGGCTGGCGCGGCCGCGCCGAGCTTGTGCGCAAGGGCGCGGCGCAGGGCGAGGTGACGGCGGTGTTCGATCTCGCGCCCGATCACCCGGCGCGCCGGGTGCTGGCCGAGACCGGGATCGAGGCCGGCGACGAGCTGATCCTGCGCCGGGTCAACACCGAGAGCGGCCGCAAGACGGCCTGGGTCAACGACCGGCGCGTTTCGGGCGAGGTGCTGCGCGCACTCTCCGACGAGCTGCTCGAACTGCACGGTCAGCACGATGACCGCGGTCTGCTCGACCCGCGCGGCCACAGGGCGATGCTCGACGCCTTTGCCGATGCCGCCGCCGACATCTCTGCAACCCGCGCCGCCTGGACCGCGCGCCGCGAGGCGCGCCGGGCACTGGAGGTGGCACATGAGCAGGTGGCGGTGCTGCGGGCCGAGGAGGAATATCTGCGCCATGCCGTGGCCGAGCTCGACGGGCTCGACCCGCAGCCCGGCGAAGAGGCGGAGCTCGACGTCATCCGCCGCCGCATGCAGGGCGCCGAGCGGGTGCGCGGCGACGTGGCGCGCGCCCATCAGGTGATCTCGGGCGACGGGGCCGAAGGTCTGGTTTCGGATGCGATGCGCTGGCTCGATGGCGCGGTCGAGGCCGCCGAGGGGCGGCTCGACCCGGTGATCGAGGCGCTGACCCGCGCGCTTGACGCGCTGGGAGAGGCCGAGACCGGCGTGCGCGACGTGCTCGACGCGCTGGAGTTCGACCCGCGCGCGCTCGAGGCCGCCGAGGAGCGGCTCTTCGCGCTGCGCGGTCTCGCCCGCAAGCACGACGTGATGGTCGACGAGCTGGCGAGCTTCACCGATGGGCTGCGAAAGCGCCTGCAGGCGCTCGACGCCTCCGAGGGCGACATGGCCGATCTTGAAGCGGCTGTGCGCGCGGCGGATGCTGCCTATGACGCGGCCGCCGCGGCGTTGACGGCGCGGCGCAGCGAGGCCGGAACGCGGCTGTCGCGCGCCATGGCGGCGGAGCTCGCGCCGCTCAAGCTCGACCGCGCGGTGTTCGAGGTCGATCTCGCCCCCGCCGATCCCGGCCCCGAAGGGCGCGACGAGGTGACCTTCCGCGTCGCCACCAACCCCGGCGCCCCCTCGGGCCCGCTGTCGCGCATCGCCTCGGGCGGCGAGCTGTCGCGCTTTCTGTTGGCGCTCAAGGTCTGCCTGACCGGCGACAACCTCGGCAAGACGCTGATCTTCGACGAGATCGACCGCGGCCTCGGCGGGGCCACGGCGAATGCGGTGGGCCGCCGCCTGGCCCGGCTCGCCGACGGCGCGCAGGTGCTGGTCGTCACCCATTCGCCGCAGGTTGCCGCCCTGGGCGCGCATCACTGGCGGGTCGAGAAATCGGTCAGCCTCGGCGCTTCGGGAGAGATCACCACCTCGCGCGTGGTGCCGCTCGATCACCCCGACCGGATCGACGAGATTGCGCGGATGCTGGCGGGCGATACGGTGACCGAGGCCGCGCGGGGCGCGGCGCGGGTGCTGCTCGAGGATGCCGACGCCGCCTGACGGCGGCGGGACCACGTACCAGGTCAAAAAGCCGCGGGCCAAAAAAAACGGTGCGAACGTTCGGGTCAGATTGGCCCTGATGTTCACACCGCACAGTCCGGCTTGACCCTGCCGTGGGGTAAAAAATCACACGCCTCGGACGGCCACTCACCTCCGTCGTCGGCTTAACATTCACCGCCGCCCCTCGATCCCCTGAAGGCCAGAGGCGGTCAAAATATCTCGGTACAATATATCAAGTATCCTCAATAAATCTGCCGAAAGCTATCCATCCTAAGGCATAGGTTCGGCGCGAATGAGACGTCACCGCGCAACGCGGCATCGATGAAACCTCTGCTGCATCTTCAACCGCTTCGCGTTCCATCCTAGAACGGCGCGAGGAAAGGCGGCGCGCAGCGATGAGCAAGAGTTCGAACGAAGCGGCGGGACGGCCGGAGCGGGTGATCACCCGCGTCGGCGCGAGCTGGCGCGAGGTCTGGTCGATGATTCGCAGCCACGGGCCGAGCCAGGTGCAGTTCTGGTTCATCGCGCTGGCCCTGGGCATCGTCGCAGGGCTGGCGGCGATCGGGTTTCGCGCCGCGATCGAGGTTCTGCAGGCGTGGCTCTATGGCACCGACGACGTGGCGATGCTGCACAGCTTTGCGGCCTCGCTGCCTTGGTACTGGCTGCTGATCCTGCCGGTGATCGGCGGGCTCGCCGTCGGCCTGCTGCTCGACCGCTTCACCGAAGACGCGCGGGTGCGCTCGGTGGCCGAGGTGATCGAGGGTGCGGCGCTGCGCGAGGGGCGGGTCGAGCGTAAGCGCGGGCTGATCTCGGCCCTGGCCTCGATGATCACCCTCTCGACCGGGGGCTCCACGGGGCGCGAGGGGCCGGTGGTGCATCTGGCCTCGGTCTTCGCCACCTATGTTTCGAGCTGGATCCGCGCCGATGGCATCACCGGGCGCGATCTTCTGGGCTGCGCCGTTGCCGCCGCCGTCTCGGCCAGCTTCAATGCCCCCATCGCGGGCGCGCTCTTCGCGCTCGAGGTGGTGCTGCGGCATTTCGCGGTGCATGCCTTTGCCCCCATCGCCATCGCCAGCGTCGCGGGCACGGTGCTGGGCCGGCTCGTCTGGGGCGACGTGACCGAATTCGTACTGCCCGACAAGAACGCGCTGGCCTTCTATGTCGAGCTGCCCGCCTTCATGCTCTTGGGGCTTTTGTGCGGCCTCATCGCGGTGGTGCTGATGCGGGCGATCTTCTGGGCCGACGATCTGGCCAACGCGGTGCAGGCGCGCCTCGCGCCGCCGCGCTGGATGCGCCCGATGACGACGGGGCTGATCCTCGGGCTGATCGCGATCTTCTTTCCGCATATCATCGGCGTCGGCTACGAGACGACCTCGGCGGCGCTGCAGGGCAGCCTCGCCTTGGATCTCGCGGTGATCTTCGTGATGGTCAAGGTGGCGGCGGTGGCGATCACCATGGCCGGGCGGATGGGCGGCGGCATCTTTTCGCCCTCGCTGATGATCGGCGCGCTGACCGGGCTCGCCTTCGGCACCGTGGCCACCGCCATCGCGCCTGAATTCTCGGGCGAGGGGACCCTCTATGCGCTGGCGGGCATGGGCGCCGTGGCGGCCGCCGTGCTCGGCGCGCCCATCTCGACCACGCTGATCGTGTTCGAACTGACGGGCGACTGGCAGACCGGCCTTGCGGTGATGGTCGCGGTCTCGCTCGCCTCGGCCGTGGCCTCCCGGCTGGTGCAGCGCTCGTTCTTTCTGACGCAGCTGGCACGGCGCGGCGTGCATCTCGCCGCCGGGCCGCAGGCCTGGCTTCTTGGCACGATCCGGGTCGAGACGGTGATGCGGGCCACGGGCGCGCCGCGCGCGGCCCCCGAGGAGGCCTGCCGCGAGATGATCGCCGAAGGGGTCTTCGTGCAATCGGGCGCGACGCTGGAACAGGCGATGCCATTGTTCGAGACGGTGCAGCGCCCCTTCGTGCCGGTGGTCCGCTTCGGCCCCGAGGACGAGGCGCCGGAACTGTGGGGGGCGCTGTTTCAGGTCGATGCGCTGCGGGCCGTGAACCGGGCGCTGACGCGAATGGCGGCCGAGGAACACTCCTAGGCCGCCACGAAAAGGGGGCGGGTCAGACCTGCTCGACCGCGACCTTGTTCTTGTAGAAGGCGAGGCAGTCCTTGATCTGCTCCATACCGGCCTTGGGATCCTCGTAGGACCAGACCGCATCCTCGATCGCGCCGCTCTTGGCGATGATGGTGTAGTAATGCGCGTCGCCCTTCCAGGGGCAATGCGAGCGGGTTTTCGATGGTTCGAGGAAGGCCGTGGCGATGTCCTCGCGCGGGAAGTAGATCACGGGCGGGTAGTCGCCCTCGACCAGCTCCAGCGCGCGGCTGCTTTCGCCAAGGACCGCACCGCCGGCGCGCACCACCCAGGTGCCCTCGGCGGGGCGGATCGTGATGTGATCGCTCATTCAGTTCTGCTCCCTGTGAGTGAGCCCCGGCGTCAAAGCGGCGCGCAGGCGGCGGTCAGCCAATCCCGCGCCGCGCCATCGAGATGCGGGGCGATCTTTTCGAGTGTAGTCGCGTGATAGGCGTCGATCCAGTCCCGCTCCACCCCCGACAGCATCTCCACGACGATCAGCCGCCGTTCCAGTGGCACATAGGTCAGCGTCTCGAAATCAAGCATCTCGCGGTCGTCGGCACCGGGCAGGGCCGGGGCCTCGCGGGTGACGATCAGGTTCTCGATCCGGATGCCGAAGGCCCCCTCGCGGTAGTAGCCCGGCTCGTTCGACAGGATCATCCCCGGCTCGATCACCGTCATCGCCCCCTTGGAGATCCGCTGCGGTCCCTCGTGCACCGAAAGATAGGCGCCGACGCCGTGGCCGGTGCCGTGGTCGTAGTCGAGCCCGGCGGTCCAGAGCGGGAAGCGCGCCAGCGCGTCGAGATCGCGGCCCGCGAGGCCCTTGGGGAATCGCGCGCGGCTCAGCGCGATCATCCCCTGCAGCACGCGGGTGTAGCAAAGGGCGGCATCCTCGGGCGGCGTGCCGATCGCGATGGTGCGGGTGATGTCGGTGGTGCCATCGAGATACTGGCCGCCCGAATCAACGAGCAGCAGCTCGCCCGGGCGCACCTCGCGGTCGGTGTCCTCGGTCACACGGTAGTGGGTGATCGCGCCATGCTCGCCCGCCCCGGCGATCGTCTCGAAGCTGATGCCGCGCAGCTCGCCCGTCTCGCGGCGGAAGCCTTCGAGCGCCGTGACCACGCCGATCTCGGTCAGCCGGTGGTCGCCTTGCCCGAGCTTTTCGGCCTCGCCGTCGAGCCAGTGCAAAAAGCGGCAGACCGCCGCGCCGTCGCGCAGATGCGCCTGACGCGCGCCCTCGATCTCGGCCGCGTTCTTGCGCGCCTTGGGCAGGATGCAGGGGTCCTCGGCTTCGTCGATCTTGATCTCCCAGCCCTTCAGCGTCGTCTCGATGATGACGGGCGCCGATTTCGGATCGAGCCTGACCGGCCCGGCCAACTGGCCCAGCGCGCCCAGAAAGGCGTCGATCTCGAGCACGTCGACATCCGCCCCGAGATGATCGCGCAGACCCTCGGCCTTGCCCTTCGGGCAGAACAGCTCGCAGCGCCCGGTCTCGTCGAGAATCGCAAAGCTCAGTGGCACCGGGGTCGAGGGCACGTCATCGCCGCGGATGTTGAGAAGCCAGGCGATGGAATCGGGCAAGGTCAGCACCGCGCAGCGCTGGCCCGCCTCGCGCAGAAGCGCGGCGATCTCGGCGCGCTTTTCGGCGCGGCTTTTCCCGGCATATTCGTCGGGCCAGGCGATGAAGGGCGCGTCGGGGGCTGCGGGGCGGTCCTCCCATATCGCATCGACGAGGTTGTCGAGCGGCCTCAGGCCGATGCCGCGGGGCTGCAGCTTGTCATGCAGCTCGCGGATTTCCTCGGGCGTGTGCAGCCAGGCGTCATAGCCCACCGTGCCGCCCTCGGGCAGCTCGGCGATGAGCCAGTCGGCCAGCTTGGTGCCGGGCCAATCGACGGCGGTGAACTCCGGCGCGACCTGGCTCTTGATCTGGATCTTGTAGCGCCCGTCGATGAAGACGCCCGCCTTGTGGGCCAGGATCGCGGCAAAGCCCGCCGAGCCGGTGAAGCCGGTGAGCCAGGCGAGCCGCTCGTCGCGGGCGCGCACGTTCTCGCCGCGCCAGGTGTCGCCGCGCGGCACGATCCAGCCATCGACCCCTGCGGCGGCCATGCGTTCGCGCAGGGCGGCAAGGCGGGGCGGCCCCTGTTCGGGGCGGGCGGTGGTGGCGAAGTTCTGGTACATCAGGCGACCCTGTTCATTCCGAGGACGCGGGCCCGCTTGCGCGGGTCGGCGTCGAAGAGCGAGGCGAGCTGTTCGGTCATCGCCCCCGCGAGCTGGTCCACGTCGGTGATCGTCACCGCGCGGTCGTAGTAGCGCGTCACGTCATGGCCGATGCCGATGGCGGTCAGCTCCACGGCCTTGCGCTTTTCGACCATGGCGATGACGTCGCGCAGGTGCTTCTCAAGATAGTTGGCGGGGTTCACCGACAGCGTGCTGTCATCGACCGGCGCGCCGTCCGAGATCACCATCAGCACCTTGCGCGCCTCGCGCCGCGCCAGAAGCCTGCGATGCGCCCATTCGAGCGCCTCGCCGTCGATGTTCTCCTTGAGCAGCCCTTCCTTCATCATCAGGCCAAGGTTGTCGCGGGTGCGCCGCCAGGGCGCGTCGGCCCGCTTGTAGATGATGTGGCGCAGGTCGTTGAGACGACCGGGGGCAGGGGGGCGGCCGGCGGCGAGCCACGCCTCGCGCGCCTGTCCGCCCTTCCAGGCACGGGTGGTGAAGCCGAGGATCTCGACCTTGACCGAGCAGCGCTCCAGCGTGCGCGCCAGCACGTCGGCGCAGATCGCGGCGATGGAGATCGGCCGCCCGCGCATGGAACCCGAGTTGTCGATCAAGAGCGTCACCACGGTGTCGCGGAACTCGGTGTCCTTCTCGACCTTGAAGCTGAGCGGCGTGGTCGGGTTGGCGACGACGCGGGCGAGGCGACCCGCATCGAGGATGCCCTCCTCGCGGTCGAACTCCCAAGAGCGGTTCTGCTGCGCCTGCAGGCGGCGCTGCAGCTTGTTTGCAAGGCGGCTCACCGCGCCTTTCAGCGGGTCGAGCTGCTGGTCGAGATAGGCGCGCAGCCGTTCCAGCTCGGCGGCCTCCGCCAGTTCCTCGGCGCCGATCTCCTCGTCGTGCTTGGTCTCGAACACCAGATAATTAGGATCGGCATCCGAGGCGGCGGGGGGCGGGGGGTCCTGCGGCGCCTCGCCCTCGGGCATCTCCTGTTCCTCGGCGTCCTCGGCCTCGGCCTGCTCGTCCATCGAGACTTGCGCCTGGGACTGGTCCTGCTGCTGGTCCTGGCTCTGCTCGGGCGAGGTCTCGTCCTGCTCGTCGCTGTCCTCGTCCTCGCCGGTCGAATCCGGCTCCTGGTCCTCCTCCTCCTCGGAGGCCTCGTCCTCCTGCTCGGGGTCCTCCATGTCTGGATCGTCGCCAAGCTGGTCGCCATAGCCGAGGTCGCGGATCAGCTCGCGGGCGAAGCGGGCAAAGCTCTTTTGATCGTGCAGCGCCTCGGAGAGCTCGTCGAGCCGCTCGCCGCCCATGTCCTCGATGAAGCCGCGCCACAGATCCATGACGTTGTCCGCGCCCTGCGGCAGGTCGCGGCCCGTGGCGAGGTGGCGGATCAGATAGCCCGCGGCCACCGCGAGCGGCGCGTCGGCCTTGTCGCGGATCTGGTCGTAGCCCTTGCGCCGCGCCTCCGCGCCGATCTTGGCGTCGATGTTTCCGGCCGTCCCCGGCATGTGCTTCGCGCCCACCGCCTCGACGCGCGCGCCCTCCATCGCGTCGTAGAGATCGCGCGCGATCCCCGATTGCGGCTGGTAGCGCGCGTTGACGCCCGCGTCGTGGTAGCGGTGCCGCAGCGCCAGCGCATCGGCGGTGCCGCGCGCCAGCAGCACCTCGTCGCGGGTCATGCGGCGGCTGACCTGCGGCAGGCGCACGCTGTCATGGCTCAGCCCCGGCGGATCGACCGAAAAGCTGACGTTGAGCTCGCGGTCGTCGGCCATGACCTTGGTGGCCTCGGTCAGGGCCTTCTTGAACGGATCGGCGGGGTTGTCGGAGTTGGGGCTCATGGCGAAACTATCCCACTGGCGGCAGGGGGCGGCAAGGGCGCTCCGGTGATAACGAAAGGCCCGGCTCTTTCGATCCGGGCCTTTGGCGTCTCGGGAAAAGGCTCAGCGCCCGGCGGTGCTCACCGCGCTTTCGGGCAGCTCCTCGTCGAAGCAGCGCTGGTAGAACTCGGCCACGGTCTGGCGCTCCAGCTCGTCGCATTTGTTGAGGAACGACAATCGGAAGGCATAGCCCACGTCGCGGAAGATCTCGGCGTTCTGGGCCCAGTTGATCACCGTGCGCGGGCTCATCACCGTCGAAAGATCGCCGTTCATGAAGGCGGTGCGGGTGAGATCGGCGACGGTAACCATCTGGCTGACCTGCTGGCGCCCCTCGGCGGTGTTGTAATGCGGCGCCTTGGACAGGACGATCGCGGCCTCGGCGTCGTGGCTGAGATAGTTCAGCGTCGCGACGAGGGACCAGCGGTCCATCTGCGCCTGGTTGATCTGCTGGGTGCCGTGATAGAGCCCGGTGGTGTCGCCGAGGCCAACCGTGTTGGCGGTGGCGAAGAGCCGGAAATAGGGGTTCGGCGTTAGCACCTGATTCTGGTCCATCAGCGTCAGCTTGCCGTCGGTTTCCAGCACCCGCTGGATCACGAACATCACGTCGGCCCGGCCCGCGTCGTATTCGTCGAACACGATGGCGCAGGGGTGGCGCAGCGCCCAGGGCAGGATGCCTTCGGCGAATTCGGTGACCTGCTTGCCGTCTTTGAGCTTGATCGCATCCTTGCCGATCAGGTCGATGCGGGAGATGTGGCTGTCGAGGTTGACGCGCACGCAGGGCCAGTTGAGCCGGGCCGCGACCTGCTCGATATGGGTCGATTTGCCAGTGCCGTGATAGCCCTGCACCATGACCCGGCGGTTGGCCGAGAAACCGGCGAGGATGGCGCGGGTGGTGTCGGGGTCGAACTTGTAGGTCGGGTCGATGTCGGGCACCCGGTCGGAGCGCTCGGCGAAGCCCTTGACCTTCATGGCGCTGTCGAAGCCGAAGGTCTCGCGGATGTCGATCTCCTCGGTCGGGCGGGCATTGGGGTCGGTCTGGGCGTCGGCCATGATGATCCTTTCGCGTGCGGGCAGGGGCCCTCATTTGCGGTCGCGCAAGTGATGGAGCATCGCGCGGCGGGGTTCAAGTGCCGCAGGCTGCGACCATCGGCCAGCCACCGCTTGCCTTTTCGGGGTGCGGGACCATTGTCTGGAACCGGACCGACGGGGGAGATCCGAAGCATCATGTCGCGCCTGACCGAGATCGAGGGGCTGATCGCGCGCAGCGCGCTGGGCGACCGCGCCGCCTTCGGCGCGCTCTACGACGCCACTTCGGCGAAACTCTTCGGGATCTGCCTGCGTGTGTTGGACAACAGGGCCGAGGCCGAGGATGCGCTGCAGGAGATCTACGTGAAGGTGTGGCATAATGCGGGGCGCTACGAGGTGAACGGCCTGAGCCCGATGACATGGCTCATCACCATCGCCCGCAACCATGCCATCGACCGGCTGCGCACGCGCCGGAGGAACGAAAGCCGGCATGGCGGCGGCATGGAGGCGGTGGCGCAGCTGGCCGATGCCGCGCCCGGGCCCGAAGCCCATGCCGTCGCGGCCTCGGAGAACGCGCGGATCGAGAGCTGCCTGACCGAGCTGGAGAGCGACAGGGCCGGGGCGGTGCGGGGTGCCTACCTCGCCGGCGAAAGCTACGCCGAGCTGGCCGAGCGCTATGGCGTGCCGCTCAACACGATGCGGACATGGCTGCGGCGCAGCCTGATACGGCTCAAGGAGTGCCTGACGCGATGACCGGAGCGCAGGATCACAACGAAGACGACACCGCCCGCGCCGCCGAGCACGTGCTGGGCCTTCTGGAGGGCGCGGAGCTGGCGCAGGCCGAGCGGCGGCTCGAAACGGATGCCGAGTACCGCGCGCTCCATGCCATGTGGGCCGAGGATCTTGCCGGGCTCACCGACGAGATCGCCCCCGTCGCGCCGCCCGCGCGGATCAGGCGGATGATCGAGGCGCGGCTCTTTGGCGCCGAGCGCAAGAGCCTCTTGCGCCGTCTCGGCCTGTGGCCCGCGCTGGGCGCCGCGGCGCTGGCGGCGGGCACCTATGCCATGGTGACGGGGCTCGACCTGCTGCGCCCCGAGCCGGTGGGGCCGGGGCTGCGCGCCGAGATCGCGGCCGAGGATCGCAGCCTCGTGGTGCTGGTGGCCTATGACCCCGCCGAGCCGGAGGCTTTGCGCGTCCTGCGCCCGAGCGGCGAGGCCACGCCGGGCCGGTCGCTGGAGCTGTGGCTCATCGCGGGCGAGGCGGCGCCCGTGTCCCTGGGCCTGTTGCCCGAGGACCGCGAGGGGCGCGTGACGCTGCCCGAGGATCTGCGCCCGCTTTTGCCGCAGGCGGTGCTCGCCGTCTCCGACGAGCCCGCGGGCGGCTCGCCCGCCGCGGGGCCGACCGGCCCGGTACTGGCGGCAGGACCGGTCACGACCCTTTGACCGCCCCCGCTCGCGCCATTCCCCCGTTCATCTTTCTCCAGATACGCACCACCCCCCGATTGCCGCCGCGCGCGGCGCCGGGGGATGTCTCGCGCCTTCAGTCCTTGTCGCGGAAGGACTTGCTGTCCTTGATCTGGTCCCAGGCCCAGACGACTTCGGAGAGCTGCTCCTCCTGGCTGCGGTCGCCGCCGTTCATGTCCGGGTGCAGCACCTTGATCAGCGCCTTGTAGGATTTGCGGATCTGCGCCTTGGACCAGCTGTCCTTGGCGTCGAGCACCTCGAGCGCGCGGCGTTCGGTCGCGGGCAGGCGGCGGGTATGACCGCCTTGCTGGGCGGCGTTGCGGCCCGGGTTGCGGGTCGCGTTCTCGCCCAGCACCTGATGCGGGTCGTCGACGCCGAGCCGGGCCCAGGCGCGCTGCTCCTCGCTGCGCTTGCCGAAGGGCTTGGTCGAGCGGCCCCAGACCCGGTCGTTGTCGACCTGCTCGGAGAACTCGGCCTCGGTCGAGCCGTCGAAGAAGTTCCACTTCAGGTTATAC
Organism: Limimaricola litoreus; assembly: GCF_024159025.1. Taxonomy (GTDB): domain Bacteria; phylum Pseudomonadota; class Alphaproteobacteria; order Rhodobacterales; family Rhodobacteraceae; genus Limimaricola; species Limimaricola litoreus. The sequence goes on along the minus strand of NZ_JAMYXC010000128.1, from coordinate 3,483 downwards.
TCGCGCACATGCTCTTTGCAGAACCAGAAGTAGTCATCGAGAATATCGGGCGATTTCGGGGCGCGGTACTTACCCGCCTCCTCGCATCCCGCGTGGTCGCAGACCCGTGTCGAGGTCTCGAAGGCGCCGGACATCCCGCGTCTGCCGCGCGGGTTTTTCTTCTTCGATGCCGATACCGACATATCGAAACCGAAGGGGTCGTTCTTTGCCATGCTCTGCCTCATCCTTTCGAGTCGGACGCGGCAGTTTAGTCCAAAGCGCCGGAGATTGAAGGGGCGGGGGGCATTTTCCGTCCCGCCCCCCGGCGCGGCTCCGCCGGGATCAGTCGCCGCTCTTGGCGGTAACCTCGGGGGCGGGGCGGTCGGGGATGTCCTGCGCCTCGCGGGCGCTGGGCATCGCGCGCGAGGCGGCCGGCGCCTCGCCGCGGCTGGCGCTCAGCCCGGCCTGTCCCGGCTGCGCCATCGGTTCGGCGGCCACGGGGGTGGCAGGAGCGGCCTGCGCGCTGGCGCGGCGGAACACCAGCACCGAGTGGTAGACCGTCTTGCGCCCGCCGAGGCCCTGGCGCTCCTCGCAAGGCAGGGTCTCGGCGCGCAGGTATTCCCAGCCCTTCGCGCCCAGCTCGTTGATCGTGCCCTGCAGCGCGTTGGCGTAGCGGTCCTCGGCGGTCTTGAGGCCGCGCTCTTTCTGGCCCCGCCTGGGGGCGGGAACGACGCGGTATTCAAAGGCGGTCATGGCGCTCTCCTGTGGCCGGGCTCAGAGCTCGAGCTTGGCGGTGACGATCTGGTTGACGGCGGCGGGATTGGCCTTGCCGCCGGTGGATTTCATCACCTGGCCCACGAACCAGCCCGCGAGCTTGGGGTTCTGCTTGGCCTTTTCGACCTGCGCGGGGTTGGCGGCGATGATCTCGTCGACCGCCGCCTCGATGGCGCCGGTGTCGGTGACCTGCTTCATGCCGCGCTCTTCGACGATCTTCGCCGGCTCCCCGCCCTCGGTGTAGACGATTTCGAACAGATCCTTGGCGATCTTGCCCGAGATGTCGCCCTTGGCGATCAGCGCCACGATATCGCCGAGCTGCGCAGGGCTCACGGGGCTGGCCTCGATGCCCAGATCGTCCTTCTTGAGACGGCCGAACAGCTCGTTGATGACCCAGTTGGCGGCGAGCTTGCCGTCCTTGGCGCTGTCGATGTGGTTTACCACCGCCTCGAAATAGACGGCGTTGGCCAGCTCGGCGGTGAGCACGCCCGCATCATAGTCCGACAGGCCGAAATCGCCCATGAAGCGCGCCTTCTTGGCGTCGGGCAGCTCGGGCAGATGCGCCTTGATGTCGTCGACCCAGGCCTGCTCGATCTCGAGCGGCAGCAGGTCGGGGTCGGGGAAGTAGCGGTAGTCATGCGCCTCTTCCTTGGAGCGCATCGAGCGGGTCTCGTTCTTGTCGGGATCGTAGAGCCGGGTCTCCTGCACCACCTCGCCGCCGTCTTCGAGAATCGCGATCTGGCGGCGCGCCTCGAAATCGATCGCGGCCTGGATGAAGCGCATCGAGTTCATGTTCTTGATCTCGCACCGCGTGCCGAGATGGGAGAAGTCCTGGCTTTCCTGATACTTCTCGTAATCGCCCGGGCGGCAGACCGAGACGTTCACATCCGCGCGCAGGTTGCCGTTTTGCATGTTGCCATCGCAAGTGCCCAAGTAACGCAGGATCTGGCGCAGCTTGCCCACATAGGCCGCAGCCTCCTCCGGCCCGCGGATATCGGGGCGGCTGACGATCTCCATCAGCGCCACGCCGGTGCGGTTGAGGTCGACGAAGGACATGTTGGGGTCCATGTCGTGGATCGACTTGCCCGCGTCCTGCTCGAGGTGGATGCGCTCGATCCGCACCAGCCGCGCCTGACCGTTGCCCATCTCGACGAGCACTTCGCCCTCGCCGACGATCGGGTGGTAGAGCTGGCTGATCTGGTAGCCCTGCGGCAGGTCGGGGTAGAAATAGTTCTTGCGGTCGAAGGCCGAGCGCAGGTTGATCTCGGCCTTGAGCCCGAGGCCGGTGCGCACGGCCTGTGCCACGCAGCCCTCGTTGATCACCGGCAGCATGCCCGGCATGCCCGCGTCGATGAAGGAGACGTTGGAATTGGGCTCGGCGCCGAATTCGGTCGAGGCGCCGGAAAAGAGCTTGGCGCGGGTCGCGACCTGCGCGTGCACCTCGAGGCCGATCACCAGCTCCCAGTCGCCCTTGGCACCCGCGATCAGCTTGGGGGCGGGGGCCTCGTATGTCAGGTCCAGCATGGGAGCCTCTCCTTGCAGGTTTGTCGGCACGATCATCGCGGGCCTGATTAGGCGCGAACGGGCCGCTCTTCAAGGGTGAGGGTGGGTCAGGAGGACGGGGCCTTGCACGGCTTGACTGCGCGGCAACCCGCCCAAATGCGCCCCCGCGGGAGGGGCGGACTCGACAGGCGGCCCCCGCAAAAGGCAGTTGAGGGGCAGTTGCTGCCACAACGGATCAAGACCCGACATGTTCCCGAGCTTTCTTCGTGCGCCTCTGCGCCGTCTCGCCCCGATCGCGCTTCTCGGCCTCGGCGCCGCCTGCGCGCCGCTGCCCGAGGCCGAAGCCCCCGTCATCGCCACCCCGCCCGCGCTGCCGGCCATGGCCTGGGACCATCGGCCCGAGGGGGCGCAATGGACCGACGCCACGCTCGCCGCGCTGAAATCGCATGGCGCGCCGCTGCTGAGCCAGGTGCCCGCCGATATCGGCACATGGTGCCCGGGCTATGTCACCGCCGATGCGGATGGGCGCGCCGCCTTCTGGGCCGGGATGCTCTCGGCGCTGGCCAAGCACGAGAGCACCTGGAACCCGGCCGCCGTCGGCGGCGGTGGCAAGTGGTTCGGCCTTGTGCAGATCGCGCCTGCCACCGCGCGCGGTTATGGCTGCGCGGCGGGCAGCGGCTCGGCCCTGAAGGACGGTGTGTCGAACCTTTCCTGCGCGGTGCGGATCGCGGCGCGCACGGTGCGGCGTGACGGCGTGGTTTCCGCCGGGATGCGCGGTCTCGCGGCCGATTGGGGGCCGTTCCATTCCGCGCGCAAGCGGGCGGAAATGGTGAACTGGACCCGCAACCAGAGCTATTGCCAGCCCAGCCAGACGGCGCGCGTCGCCTCGGCCAACTCGGCGGGCTGAGCCTTGCCGGCTGTCGCCACGGCGACACAGCCGCGGCGTTACGAGGGCCGACCTCGCGGTAATCGGGCGGTTTCGCGTTGCATCGTGTCGCTTGGGCGGTGCAATTATCCTTTCATGCTCGTGGCTCTGACGTTCCTGGGGGGATCGATGGCCGTGGCGCCGGGTTCGACGGTCCATGCCGAGCCGTTGGACCCGGCAGACATGCCCTATATTACACAAGCGCCCGGCGCGATGGCTGCCAAGCCGACGCCCCCGGCCCCCGATACGGGGCCGCGCGCGCCATCGCTCGACACTTCCGCACCCGCCGCCGGGGCGCTCGG
>NZ_JAMYXC010000197.1 GCF_024159025.1 Limimaricola litoreus | reverse complement strand
TGCGGCCCGCGCGAAGCCCTGCGCGCCCGCGCCGCGGGCTGGGCGGTCGAGCGCATCGCCACCGAGGCGGTGATCGACACCGCGCGCTGGAGCCTCGATCGCCCGGCCTGCCGCAGCCTGCGCCGCAAGCTGAAGGCAGCGAGCAAGGCCGGGGTGACGATCGAGACCGCGCCGCAGATCCTGCCGCTCGATGAGATGGCGCGCATCCACGCCGACTGGGCTGCCCGCTCGGGCGGCGAGCGCGGCTTCTCCATGGGCCGCTTCTGCCCCGAGCTGCTGATGCACCAGCACGTGGTGCTGGCGCGGCGCGAGGGCGAGTTGGTGGCCTTCGCGAGCTTTCACCAGGGCCGGGGCGACTGGACCCTCGATCTCATGCGCCAGACCGTCGCCGCCCCGGACGGCACGATGATGGCGCTCGTCCTTTCGGCGATCGAAACGGCGCGCGCGGCGCAGGTGCCGCTCGTCTCACTCGCGGCTTTGCCGAAACTTCCCGCATGGATGCCCGCCCCCCTGCGCGCCCGGATCGCGGCGCGCCCCGGCTGCGCCGGGCTCGAGCAGTTCAAGCGCGGCTTCGGGCCGGGCTGGCGGCCGCTCTACGCCGCAGCGCCCGGCCGCGCGGGCCTTGCGCGCGCCGCGATCGAGATCGCGCGCGCCGTGCATGATCCCGCGCCGCTCGGCGCGGAGCCGCCCATCCCCGACATTGAACTCGGGGCTCTAGCGGTGCAGAAGGGCGGCGCTACCGTCCGGCGGCCGATCCGGCTTCCGGTCCTTCGCGGCGCCGCGCCGCGCCTCACCGAGCAGACAGGCCCCGCCAATGACAGACGCACTCTCCCGACTTCTCGAAACCCGTGACTGGCTGCTGGCCGACGGCGCGACGGGGACCAACCTGTTCAACATGGGGCTGAGCTCCGGCGACGCGCCCGAGCTTTGGAACGTCACCGAGCAAGACAAGATCCGCGCGCTCTACGCGGGTGCCGTCGATGCGGGCTCGGACCTGTTTTTGACCAACAGCTTCGGCGGCAACGCCTCGCGGCTCAAGCTGCACCAGGCGCAGGACCGGGTGTTCGAGCTCAACAAGGCCGCCGCCGAGCTGGGCCGCGAGATCGCCGACAAGGCGGATCGCCCGGTGATCGTCGCGGGGTCGGTCGGGCCGACGGGCGACATCATGGCGCCGATGGGGGAGCTCACGCATGAAATCGCGGTCGAGATGTTCCACGAGCAGGCCGAGGGGCTGAAGGCGGGCGGCGCCGACGTGCTCTGGGTCGAGACGATTTCGGCGGGTGAGGAATTCCGCGCCGCCGCCGAGGCCTTTGGCAAGGCGGGGATGCCGTGGTGCGGTACGATGAGCTTCGACACGGCAGGCCGCACCATGATGGGGCTCACCTCGGCCGACATGGTCAAGATGGTCGGCAAGCTCGATCACGCGCCGCTCGCCTTCGGTGCCAACTGCGGCACCGGGGCCTCGGACCTGCTGCGCACCGTGCTGGGCTTTACTGCCGCGGGCACCGAGGCACCGGTCATCGCCAAGGGCAATGCCGGCATCCCGAAATACCATGACGGGCATATTCATTACGACGGCACGCCTGCGCTGATGGCCGATTACGCCTGTCTTGCCCGCGATGCGGGGGCAACGATCATCGGCGGCTGCTGCGGCACCATGCCCGAGCATCTGCGCGCCATGCGCGAGGCGTTGGAGACGCGGGCTCCGGGCGAGCGTCCGACGCTGGAGCGGATCGTCGAGGCGCTGGGCGGGTTTTCCTCGGCCTCGGACGGCACCGATGGCGCGGGGCCCACGCGCGCCGCGCGGCGCGGACGCCGCCGGGGCTGAGGCCCCCACAAGACCAAGAAGCCCCGCGACCGGAATGGCGCGGGGCTTTTTCTTGCGCAGTCGGGCGATCAGAGATCGTAGAGCGCGCCGAACTTGGCTTCGAGATAATCGAGCAGCGGTGCCTCGGAGGGGGTGAAACCGCAGGCGGCCTGAACCGTCTCGCGCGGGCCGCGCAGCGCGCCGTGGCGCTGGACCTGCTCGCGCAGCCAGCCGGTCGCGCCAGCAAGGTCGCCGCGCGCCAACTCGTCGTCGAGACCAGGCCGCGCGTCGCGCAGCGCGCGGTGCAGGCAGCCCGCATAGACATTGCCCAAACTGTAGGTCGGAAAGTAGCCCATGAGCCCCACCGACCAGTGCACATCCTGCAGGCAGCCGTTCGAGGGCCGGTCCACCGCGAAACCGAAATCGGCGGCGAAGCGGTCGTTCCATGCCGCTTCCAGATCTTCCACGGCGAGATCGCCCGAGATCAGCGCACGCTCGAGATCGAAGCGCATGAGGACGTGCAGATTGTATTGCACCTCGTCCGATTCGGTACGGATGTAGCCGTCGGTGACGCGGTTGACGGCGCGGGCGAACTCCATGGGATCGGTGATGCCGATGTCGCCGAAGCTGTCGCGCATCCGGCCCAGCAGGAAGCCCGCGAAGGCCGGGCTGCGGGCGAGCTGGTTCTCGTAGATCCGGCTTTGGCTTTCGTGCACGCCCATCGACACGCCGCGCCCGATCGGGGTCAGCAGATAATCGGAATCGACGTTCTGCTCGTAGCTCGCATGGCCGACCTCGTGGATGGTCGAATAGAGGCAGTTGAACGGATCGGCGGGATCGGTGCGGGTGGTCACGCGCACGTCGTTGCCCGAGCCCGAGCAGAAGGGATGCACCGCCTTGTCGATGCGCCCGCGCGCCATGTCGTAGCCGAAGATTTCAGCCAGCTCGCGGGTCAGCGCCATCTGCGCGGCCTCGTCGAACGTCCCCGAAAGCGCCACAGGCTGGGGTCTTTCGCGGATCGCCTCGCGCAAGGTGACGAGGCGCGGGCGCAGCGCGCCGAACATCGCATCGAGCTCGGCGGCCCTGGCGCCTGGCTCGTAATCGTCGAGCAGCGCGTCATAGACCTCGCCACCCTCGGCCAGCGCCTGCCCCTCCTCCTGCCTGAGCGCGACCACCCGGGCCAGTGTCGGCAGGAAGGCCGCGACATCCTCGTCGGCGCGCGCCTGCGCCCATGTGCCCTGCGCCACGGAGGTGACGCGCGCGATCTCGGCAGCGAGCCGTGCGGGCACCTTGTTCGCGCGCGCGTAGCTGCGGCGGATTTCGCGCAGATTGGCGGCGACGATGTCATCCGTGGCCTCCGCCCGCTCCAGCCAGCCGCCGATGCGCGGATCGGTGCGGCGCGCGTGCAGCACGCCCTCCATCGCGGCGCTCTCCTCGCCGCGCTGCGCGGCGGCGCCGCGCGGCATCACCGTCTCCTGATCCCAACCCAGACGGCCCGCCACCTGCGCCAGCGCCTCGGTTTCACGCGCATGCGCCATCAGATCGTCGTAAGCGGTCATCAGCGGATCTTTCTGAGCGATTGGACGTAAGGATAGCGGGCGAGGAAGCGGGCGCGCAGGATCAGCACCCACAACAGCACCGCGCCGAGCTGGTGGGTGATCGCGGCGTGCCAGGGCGCGGCGTAGAGCGCGGTGACGATGCCCAAGCCCATCTGCACCAGAAGCATCGCCAGCACGGCGTTGACCGCGAAGCGGGTCGAGGGATGCGGCGAGCGGCTGCCGCGCAGCCAGACGACGACGCCGAGGATCATGAGCAGGTAGCCCGCCATGCGGTGGATGAACTGCACCAGCCCCGCATCCTCGAAGAAGTTGCGCCACAGCGGTTCGAGCTGGAACGGATCGGGCGGAAAGAAGCTGTCGCCCATCAGCGGCCATGTCGGAAAGGCGCGGCCTGCGTCGATGCCGGCGACCAGCGCACCGAGGATGATCTGCAAGAAGCCCAGATGCATGAGCCCGGTCATGCCCCCCCAGAGCCTGCGCTCGGCCGAACGGCGGGCCTGCAAGAGATCCACCTCGCGGCGCTTCAGCCGCAGGATGTACCATGTGATCAGCCCGAGGATCGCGAAGGCGAGGCCGAGATGGGTGGCGAGGCGGTAGGAGGCGACGGTGCTCATCCCCTCCTGCAGACCGCTATGGACCATCCACCAGCCGACCGCGCCCTGCAGCCCGATCAGCGCGCCGAGGCCGAGGAATCGGCTCGACCAGCCCGGTGGCACGCGGCGCGCCAGTGCAAAGCCCGCAAAGCCCAGCGCCCAGACAAGACCGATGGTTCGCCCGAGCTGCCGATGCCCCCATTCCCACCAGAAGATCGGCTTGAACTCCGCCAGCGTCATGCCCTTGTTCAGCAGCTCGTATTGCGGGCTGGCCTGGTAATTGGCGAATTCGACCTCCCAATCCTGGGCCGAAAGCGGCGGCACCGCGCCCGAGACCGGGTTCCACTCGGTGATCGACAGCCCGCTGTCGGTCAGCCGGGTCATGCCGCCGACGACGACGATGGCCACGACGAGCGCAAAGAGGATGCCGAGCCAGATCCGCAATCCGCGCCGCGCATCGGCGCGGCCCCGGTCGATGCCGCCGGGGGTGGCGAGGGATTTCTGTGTCGCCCCCACCTCCTCGAAGATGGAGCGGGGTTTCTTCTCCGCCTGTTTCGCCATGTCGGGCCTCCGGTCTGATCGGCGCGCAGCCTAGGTGCGCGGCCTGCGGGCGACAACACCCGCCATTGCAACGGCTTGGAACGCGCGAAGGGCTATGCCCTCAGCCGCGCTCCTTCCAGCGGACCATCTGTCGCATCACGCCGTGCAGCGTCTGCACATCCGAGCGCGTCAGCGGCATGCGGCTCCACAGGTTGCGCATGGTCTGCTTCATATGCGCGGCCTTGTGCTCGGGGAAATAGAACCCCGCCTCGTCGAGCCGCTCCTCGTAATGCTCGGCCAGCTTCTCGACCTCATGCGCCTGCGCCCATTCGGCGCCCGCCATCTCGATGCGGCGATCCTCGACCGCGCCGCTGGCGCGGCGCCATTCATAGGCCATGAGCAGCACGCATTGCCCGAGGTTGAGCGAGGCGAAGTCGGGGTTCACGGGCACCGAGACGATAGCATTGGCGCGGGCGATGTCATCGTTTTCCATGCCCGCGCGCTCGGGCCCGAACATCACAGCGACCTTCTGGCCTTGGGAGATCCGTTCGGCGGCGTCGCGCATCGCGGCCTCGGGCGTCATCACCTCCTTGGTCAGGCCGCGCGGCCGGGCCGTGGTGGCGTAGACGAAGGTGCAGTCGGAGACCGCCTCGGCGGTGTCGCCCGCGAGCACCGCCTCGTCCAGGAGCCGCCCCGCGCCCGAGGCCAGCGCCACGGCGCGCTCCTGCGGCCAGCCGTCGCGCGGGGCGACGACGCGCATCCTGTCGAGGCCGAAGTTCCACATCGCGCGCGCGGCCGCGCCGATGTTCTCGCCCATCTGCGGGCGGATCAGGACGAAGGCGGGTTGCGGCGTGTGCTCGGTCATGGGGGTCCCGGGGCTGGTCGGAAGGATGCGCGGCGGTGTAGCCCCCGGGGGCCGCGATAACAAGAAGCGGCGCGCATCTGCGGCGATGGCGCGACCCGCCGAATCCCCGCCTGCGACGTAGCCAAGCGCGAGGAAGCCGGATATAGGGCGGCCTCGAAGTGCAGGAGGCCCTCATGAGCGACCAAGACGACGCGCCGCAGATCTATCTCGTCACCCCGCCCGAATTCGAACTGTCGGAGTTTCCCGACCGGCTTGCCGCCTGCCTCGATGCGACCGAGGTCGCCTGCGTGCGTCTCGGCCTCGCCACGCGCGACGAGGACCGCATCAGCCGCGCCGCCGATGCGCTGCGCGAGGTGACGATCGCGCGCGACGTCGCGCTGGTGATCGACACCCATGCGCGGCTCGTCACCCGGCTCGGGCTCGACGGCGTGCACCTGACCGACGGCGCGCGCTCGGTGCGCGCCACGCGCAAGGATCTGGGCGAGGATGCGATCGTCGGCGCGTTCTGCGGCAACTCGCGCCATGACGGCATGACCGCGGGCGAGGTCGGGGCGGATTACGTCTCCTTCGGCCCGGCCGGCGCCACCGATCTCGGCACCACGCCGCAGGCCGAGGCCGAATTGTTCGAATGGTGGTCGATGATGATCGAGGTGCCGGTGGTGGCCGAGGGCGCGCTCGACCCCGATCTCGTGCGCCGCCTTGCGCCGCATGCCGATTTCTTCGGGATCGGCGAGGAGATCTGGCGCGAAGAGGACGCCGCGGAGTCTCTGCGCCGCTACGCCTCGGCCATGGCGAGCTGAGGCGCGGCCTCGTCCAGCGCGCCGGCACGATCCAGCCCGGCGCGCACCTGCCCCTCCAGCTTGCGTGCCAGCGCCTTGCGATCGGGGTGATCGGCGACCTTGAGCGCCGGGTGATAGCTCACCTCGATATGCCCGTGCCGCCGCACCGACAGCATGCGCAGCATGTGCGGGCCAAAATCCATGTCGCCCCACCAGCCATAGAATCGCGGCTCCATGCCTTCGGGCGCGTGGTAGGCGAGGCTGACCGGCTGGATCTCCAGATCCGGCTGATCGGGGGTCAGGAAGGCCGCGAAGAGCGTCGGCTTGAAGGGCAGCACCCGACGCCCGTCGGTCGACGTGCCCTCGGGAAAGAACACCAGCCTGTGGCCATGCGCCAGCCGTTCGCGCATGAGCCGCACCTGCGCCGCCGCCTCGCGCCGCTCGCGGCGGATGAAGACGGTGCCGGTGGCGCGCGCCAGCCAACCGATGCCGGGCCAGCCCGCCACCTCGGCCTTGGAGACGAAATAGACCGAGGCGCGGGCGTTCAGCGCGTAGATGTCGAGCCATGAGGCATGATTTGCGACCATCGCACCATGCGCCTGCATCGGCTGCCCGGTGACGTGCAGCCGCAGCCCGAGGATCGCCAGCGCCGCGCGGCAGGTCCCTTGGGTGATGCGCGAGGTCACGGGGCGGCTCAGCCCCCAGATCCGCCGTTCCAGCGGCCGCAGCGCCAGCGACAGCGACAGCGCGCCCAGCATGACCGCCACCAGCGGCGCCCCGCGCCGCGCCACGCGCAGCCAGCCGCGTACATCCGGACCGTTCCACTCCGCCGGGGTGGCGCCGTGCCAGGTCTGAGGTGCGGAGGCGTCGCTCATGCGCGCGTGCCGTAGCGGGCGCGCTGCCCGGCATGGGCGGTGGCGATGTCGAGGATCATGCAAACATCCGTGGTGTTGAAGGCGGCGTCGGAGAACACGCCCTGCCCGACCTTTCCGCCGATCCGCAGATAGGCCTTGATCAGCGGGGGGATCACCCGCATCGCCGCCGCCCGATCGAACTCCTGCGGCCCGGACAGCGCGATGTCATGCGCCTGCCGGCTTGCGACGCGCAAAGCGGCGGGGGCGAGATGATCGCGCTGCAGCAGGGCGAGCGGCGCGGCATGGGCCCGTGGGTCGGCCCCGCGGAAGGAGGCGGTGCCGAACAGGATCTCGATGCCGCGCGCCTCGATATGCGCGGCCAGCCCCTGCCACAGCCGGAACATCGCCATGCCGCCGCGGTAGTCGCGGTGCAGGCAGGAGCGCCCCAGCTCCAGAAGCCTTCGCCCCGAAGCCCTGAGCGGCGCGAGATCGAACTCGTCCTCGGTATAGAACTGCCCCATCCGGGCGGCGCCGGCCTCGTCGAGCAGCCTGTAGAGGCCGACGACCTGCGCGCCCTTCGGGCGCGCCTCGTCGATCAGCAGGAGCTGCTCGGTCACCGCGTCGAAGCGGTCGCGTTCGCGCGCTTGCGCGTGATCGACCATCTCCCCGTCGCCGCCGAGCTCGCGTACGAAGACGTCGTAGCGCAGCCGCTCGGCCTCGACGCACTCGGCGGCGTCGCGCGCCAGCCGCACGGACAGGACGGGAGAGGAAGCGATCATCGGCGTCGGATCACTCTCGGCATCGGCGCCATTCGGACGGTCTCCGGATCGGATGTTGCCCCGGGGTTCTAGGCGCGGCGCGCCCGCTTGGCAACAGATCCCGCCCCGCGCCAGCCCTGCGTTGACAGAACGGGGGAACCCGCTACCGTGGGTTGCAGTCAATCGCTGGCGGAAACGAGGACGAGCGCCACCCGCGAACCATCGAGCACCACCTTGCCCTCTTCGCGGAAATTGACCGTGATGCGGCCGGCGATGTTCGACTGGATCTGGCCGTCTCCCCATTCGGGGTGGTCGGGGTGCCGCACGATCATGCCCGGCGTGAGAATGGAGTTCAAATCGGCCATTGCGGCCTCCTGCTGTCTTGGGACCTTGTCATGACCGACGATCCGGATTTCGGCGCGCTGATCGCCTCCCGCATCTGCCACGACCTTATCAGCCCGCTGAGCGCGATCGGCAACGGGGTTGAGCTTCTGGCGATGAGCACGCCGCCCGGCCCGGAGCTGTCGCTCATTTCCGAAAGCGTCGAGAGCGCGCTGGCCCGCATCCGCTTCTTCCGCCTCGCCTTCGGCGCGGCCTCATCCAATCATCCCGTCGGGCGCGGCGAGATCGTCTCACTGCTCGACGCGCTGTCGCGCGGCGGCCGGTTGCGCTTTGATTGGGAGGTGACCGAAGAGCTCACGCGTGACCGGGTGAAGCTCCTGCTTCTGCTGGCCTCCTGCCTCGAAGCGGCGCTGCCTTATGGCGGGCGGATCGTCATCGACGCTGCTTCGGGCGGGCTGCAGCTGCGCGGCCACGGGCCCAGGTTGCGGATCGAGCAGGAGGCCTGGGACCGGCTGCGCGGGACCGCGGGCCCGGCCCTGATGCCGGCCGCCGCGCAATTCGTCGTGGCGGCAGAGATGCTGCGCGCCTCGGCCCGCCCGGTCTCGATCGAGATGGGCGAGCACGAGATCGCGATCCGGCTCTGATCAGCCGCGCACCGCGCCGTCGCCGACGACGAGATACTTGAAGCTGGTCAGCTGCTCGGCGCCCACGGGGCCGCGGGCATGCATCTTACCGGTGGCGATGCCGATCTCGGCACCCATGCCGAATTCGCCACCGTCTGCGAACTGGGTCGAGGCGTTGTGCACGAGGATGGCGCTGTCGACCCGCTCGAAGAAGCGCTCGGCCGTGGCCTTGTTCTCGGTCAGGATGCCGTCGGTGTGGTTCGAGGAATAGGCACGGATATGTTCGATCGCGCCATCCACGTCGCGCACCGTCTTGGCGGCGATGTCCATGTCGAGGTATTCGCGGCCCCAATCCTCGTCGGTCGCGGGCGTGGTGCCCTCGACGCCCTGGAATTCGGACGCGGCGTGGACGTTGACCCCCGCTTTGACCAGCGCCGCGACGATCTCGCGGCCCAAGCCGTCTTTCAGATCCTCATGCACCAGCAAACATTCGGCGGCGCCGCAGATGCCGGTGCGACGGGTCTTGGCGTTGAGCACGACCTCCATCGCCTTCCTGGGGTCGGCATCCTTGTCGACATAGATGTGCACGATGCCTTCGAGATGGGCGAAGACCGGCACGCGGGCCTCGCGCTGTACCAGACCCACGAGCCCCTTGCCGCCGCGCGGCACGATGACGTCGATATGGTCGGTGGCCTTCAGCATTTCCGAGACGGCGGCGCGGTCGCGGGTCGGCACCAGCTGGATCGCGTCGACCGGCAGACCGGCCTTCTCCAGCCCGGTCTTCAGGCACTCGGTCAGGATGGTCGAGGAGTTCAGACCCTCCGAGCCGCCGCGCAGGATGACGGCATTGCCCGACTTCAGGCACAGCGCGCCGGCGTCGGCGGTCACGTTGGGCCGGCTTTCGTAGATCACGCCGACGACGCCCAAGGGCGTGCGCACGCGGCGGATGTTGAGGCCCGAGGGCATGTCCCATTCGGTCAGGGTGGCGCCCACGGGATCGTCCTGTGCGGCGATGGCGCGCAGGCCCTGGACGATCGCGTCGATGCGGTCGTCGTCGAGCTTGAGCCGGTCCATCATCGCCGGGCTGATGCCTTTTTCGGTGGCGAACTCCTGGTCCTTGGCGTTGGCGGCCTTGATCTCCTCGGCCCGCGCCAGAACGGTCTCGGCGGCGGCCTCGAGCGCGGCCTTCTTGGCTTCGGGCTTGGCAAAGGCCAGCTCGGCGGCGGCGGCACGGGCGCGCTCGCCGATGTCCTTCATCAGGGCGGGGATGTCGGTTTGATCGGTCATGGTCATGCGGGGCTCCTTTCGGAAGCGGGTTTCGATTGCGGGGTGCGGGCCGGGGTCAGACGACCATGTCGTCGCGGTGCACCAGCGAGGCACGGCCCTTGTAGCCGAGCACCTTCTCGATCTCGTCGCTCTGGTGGCCGCGCAGCTTGCGGGTTTCCTCGGCGGTGTAGCGGGTCAGGCCGAAGCCGACGCGCGCGCCGTCGGGCCCCGAGATCGCCACCGGATCGCCCCGGCCAAAGCGGCCCGAAACGCCGACGACACCAGCGGGCAGCAGCGAGTTGCCCTCGGCGAGAGCGCGCGCGGCGCCCTCGTCGATGCGGATCTCGCCCTTGGGCTTCATCGCGGAGATCCAGTTCTTACGCGCCGAATGCGGATCGGTCTGCGCCTTAAACCAAGTGGAGTTGCAGCCATCCATGAGCTGTTTCAAGGGGTTGAGAGGCGAACCCAATGTAATCGCCATGTCGCAGCCCGCCTCGGAGGCGACCTTGGCCGCCAAGAGCTTGGTGATCATGCCGCCCTTGGAGAGACCGGAGACGCCGAGCCCGGCCATGGCCTGGATCTCGGGCGTGATCTCTTCGACCACCTCGAACCGCTTGGCCGAAGGGTCGACATGCGGGTTGCCGTTGTAGAAGCCGTCGACATCCGAGAGCAGGATCAGCTGATCGGCCCCCACGGTCACGGCGACCTGGGCGGCGAGCCGGTCGTTGTCGCCATAGCGGATCTCGTCCGTGGCGATGGTGTCGTTCTCGTTCACGATCGGGATCGCACCGAGCGACAGCAGCGTATCGAGCGTCGCGCGGCTGTTCAGGTAACGGCGGCGGCTCGTGGAATCATCAAGCGTGACAAGGACTTGCGCCGTGATCTTGCCATGCGGGGTGAAGACATCCTCGTAAGCGCGCGCCAGACGGATCGCGCCGACGGCGGCGGCGGCCTGGCTCTGCTCGACCGGTAGCTCCCCTTCGGGCAGGTGCAGCACACGGCGGCCAAGCGCGATCGAGCCCGAGGATACCAGCGTCACCTCGGTGCCATTGTCGCGCAGCATCGCCACGTCCTCGGCCAGGCTGCGCAGCCAGTCGGATTTGAGCTGTCCGGTTTCCCGGTCCACCAATAGGGCAGAGCCGATCTTCACGACCAGCCGTTTGGCGTCCGTCAGGGTTGCCATGTCTTGTCTTCCTCTTCCGGTATTTCCTTGTGGCGCAGGCGGTCCGCATCGATGCGCGCACGCAGCGCGCGCAGCACCTCGGTCACGCCCTCGCCGGTGACGCCGGACATCAGCATGACCTCGCCGCCGCTTTCGGCCGCGAGTTCATCGGCCAGAAAGGCCCGTTCTTCATCGTCCAACGCATCGATCTTGTTGAGCACCGTGATCCTCGGCTTGTCAGCCAAACCCCCGCCATAGGCATCGAGTTCACCGATGATGGTGCGATAATCGGCCATCGGGTCGCCGGAGGTTCCATCGACGAGGTGCAAGAGCACCGCGCAGCGCTCGACATGGCCGAGGAACATGTCGCCAAGCCCCCGCCCCTCGGAGGCGCCCTCGATCAGACCGGGAATGTCGGCCACCACGAATTCGACATTGTCGACGCCCACGACGCCGAGGTTCGGCGCCAGCGTGGTGAAGGGGTAATCGGCGATCTTGGGGCGCGCGTTCGAGGTCGCGGCGAGGAAGGTCGACTTGCCGGCGTTCGGCAGGCCCAAAAGCCCCGCATCGGCGATGAGCTTGAGCCGCAGCCAGATCATCCGCTCCACCCCCGGCTGACCGGGGTTGGCCCGGCGGGGCGACTGGTTGGTCGCGGATTTGAAATGCAGGTTGCCCCAACCGCCGTTGCCGCCGCGCGCCAGAACCACGCGCTGGCCGACCTCGGTCAGATCGGCGATCACCGTCTCCTCATCCTCGTCGAGGATCTCGGTGCCCACAGGCAGGCGCAGGATGATGTCATCTCCGTCGGCGCCGGTCTTCTGGCTGCCCTGGCCCGCCCGGCCGTTCTGCGCGAAGAAATGCTGCTGGTAGCGGAAATCGATCAGCGTGTTGAGCCCGTCGACCGCCTCGGCGATGACATCGCCGCCCGCACCGCCGTCGCCGCCATTGGGGCCGCCATACTCGATGAACTTCTCGCGGCGAAACGAGACACAGCCATTGCCGCCCGAACCGGAGCGGATGGTGACCTTTGCGAGATCGAGAAATTTCATGGGTCGACGCCTCTTGCGGATAAGCGCTTGAGGTAGCCGATCAGGCCGCCCTTCTCAAGGGCAGCCATCCGGGGCAGGCCCGTGGCCCGCGCCGGGCGGTGGTTCACGACGCGCAGGCATCCTTGTGGTGCGCCTCCCAGCGCGCCCGGGTGAGCCGCACCTTCTGGCCGGGCACGTCATAGCCCAGCACCGGTGAGGGCAGCATCTGCGAGCCCACCGGTTCGAAGCCGAGCTTTTCGAGCACCCGGCCCGAGCCCGGGTTCTCGTCGTAATAGCCCGCCTCGACCAGCTCCACCGCCGGATCCGCGAAATGCGCGGTCAGCAGCGCTCGGCCAGCTTCGGTGGCATAGCCCCGGCCCCAGCGGTCGCGCGCGAACCAGTAGCCCAGCGTCGGATCGATCGCGATCACGCCCGCAAAGCCCGCCTCGTCGAGCACGGCATAGGCCGGGATGCGGCCTGCCTCCACCTCTCCCGCGAACCATTCGGCATCGCCGGGGCCGTAAGGATGGGGCACGCGGCTCAGCCAGCGCGCGATCTCGATGTCCTGCAGCGTGGCGTGGATCACGGGGGCATCTTCCATGCGCACCGGCCGGAGCCGCAGGCGTTCGGTCTTCAGTTCAGCGGTCATCACTCGATCTTCAACGCATAGGTCCAGGTCGGCGCGGTAGCGCCGCGCGCGACCGAATAGGCCTCGGCATCGCCGAGATACTCGAAGCCGCAGTTGGTCAGAACGCGGGCCGAAACGGCGTTGTCCTGAAACACCTCCGCGAAGACCTGCGCCGCGCCATGCAGGTTGGCCGCGATCAGCGCGCGCAGCGCCTCGGAGGCGAAGCCGGTGTTCCAGAAGGCCGGTGCGACCCAGTAATGCACCTCGGACTGGCCGCGATCCATGCGGGTCAGCGTGACGAGGCCGAGCACCTCGGCGAGCTGGTTCTCGGAGCCATCGATGGCCCAGACATCCTCGGTCCGGTCGGGGCGCTGCGCGCGCTCGATCAGCTGCGTCACCGTGCCCGGCGGCAACGGATGCGGGATGGAGCGGGTGCCGCGCGCGACGCGCGGATCGGCGGCGTAATGCGCGATCAGCCCCTCGTCGGAGCGGCGCAATGGCCGCAGCTGGAACCGCTCCGCCGTGATGACGGGCTGGCCTTCGCTCACCTTGATGTCGTTGCTCTTCATGGGCCGCCTCCTCCGCTTCCCTGCTGCTCGGTCCCCGGTTCTGCGCCGGGGCTCTTCGGTCGCCATAATGGGCGATACTTGTGTCTTTAATGCGAACGGGGGACCGGTGTGTCACCGATCCCCCGCGCTTTGGTCTTCAGCTGAAGGGCCGGCGGTTACTCCGCGGCCTCGGCAACCGGGAGCACCGAGATGAAGGTGCGGCCCTTGAGACCCTTGTGGAAGGTCACGCGGCCCTCTTCGGTCGCGAAGATGGTGTGGTCGCGGCCCATGCCGACGCCGGCCCCCGGCCACATCTTCGTGCCGCGCTGGCGCATGATGATGTTGCCCGGGATCACGGCTTCGCCGCCGAACTTCTTGACGCCGAGACGGCGTCCGGCGCTGTCGCGCCCGTTGCGGGAGGAGCCGCCTGCTTTTTTATGTGCCATGTGTCTCTCTCCTTAGGCCTTGAGGTCCTGGGACTGGGCGACCCAGCCCTCTTTCTCGATCTTGCCCTTGAGGCCAAGCTCTTCGTCGTAGCGGGCGATGTCCGCCTCCGACCAGCCGGCGATCTGGGCAAAGCTGGTGATGCCGGCCTCGTTGAGCTTCTTGGCCAGCGCCGGGCCGACGCCCGACAGCTTCTTGAGGTCGTCGCCCGAAGCGGCCGGGGCAGCGGCTTTCGCAGCCGGGGCGGCCTCGGCCGAACGCGGCGCGGAGGCGGCGCCCACGGCGGCCTTCACGCCGGACTTGTCGGCACCTTCGGCCAGCAGGTCGGTGACGCGGATCAGCGTCAGCTGCTGACGATGGCCCTTGGTGCGCTTGGACGAGTGCTTACGACGGCGGCGCACGAAGTTGATGACCTTCTCGCCCTTGATCTGGTCGATCACCTCGGCCTGCACGCCGGCACCTTCGACGAGGGGCGCGCCGATGGCGTCGCCGATCATCAGGATATCGTTGAACTGGACGGTGTCACCCGCCTCAGCGGCCAGCTTTTCGACCCGGAGCACGTCGCCCGAGGCCACTTTGTACTGCTTGCCGCCGGTCTTGAGAACCGCAAACATCTGTCGTTCCTTCGTATACCGCGTCGCTTGGGTCCCCCTTTCGGGGCGTTGCGGGGCCATGCCCCACCGTCGGACGGCGCGCCCCGGTCGGGGCATTCGTTGAAAATCCGCGGCCGCCTTGCGGATAGCCGCTCATCCCGTGACAAGGGGTCTTGCCGGGATGCGGGCTTATCGGCGAGGCGGTGTCCCAAGTCAACCCCCGCGAAAGGAGCTCCATGCGCCCCCTGATCCTCGGCCTGCTCGCCACCCTGCCCGTCGCCCTGTCCGCCTGTGCACCCGGGGCGCTGCCCGGGCTGGGCTCGACGCTCCTGCCCGTCACCGCGCAGGACAACGCCCGCCGAGGTGCGGTCGAACTGGCCGTGAAAGGCAATTTCGGGCCGGTCATCTCCGACATCACCGCCGGTGGCGGACCGGCGCTCGAGCGGGCCTTCGATGCGGCCGGCGTTCCGATCTCGGACCGCCCGGCCCGGCGGCTGCAGCTTTCGGGCGATCTCGAACTCTACGAGGTCAATCCGGGCGCGCTGGTCACCTCGCTGCTGCTCTGGGGCGGCTGATCAGATGCGCTGCCCCGCCATCAGCCGCGCAGCGCTCAGCCCCAGCTCGCGCGAGATGCGGATCAGCATCTCGTCATAGGCGGCAAACAGGGCCCGGTTGAGCGCGCGCCCAGCCGGCTCCTGCGAAAAGGCGATATATGCCTGCAGATCCTCGACCGGAGCCGGGCTGTAGGCGAGGTTGAGAAAGGCATAGAGCCACTCGGTGGTGTCGCGCCGGATCTGCGACTCCTGCGCCCAGACATCCCCGAGCAGCGCTGCCTCGTCCACCGCACCGCCAAAGGCGCCGCCGTCGAGCAGCCCGCGCGAAAAGGCGAAGCTGGAGTTCAGCGCCCCGGCCACGTTGGCCTCGATCAGGTCGTTGGTCTCGACAAATCCGTCGATGAGCGCGAAACGCGCGGTCTCGTCGTGCATCGCCCGCGCCGCCATCCGCTCGGCATCGGCCTCGATCGACGGGTCGAGCATGGCGCGCCGGGCCGAAGCCTCGAGTCGCGACAGCCGCGCGCCCGGCCCCTCTTCGAAGAATTCCAGCACCGGGCCGATCGGCTGGCCCACCAGCCCCTCGGCAAGCCCCTGCACGAGGGCGTCGCGCATCGCGTCGGCATCGTAGATCCGCGCGACCTGCGCGCCCCAGCCGCCCGGGTCGCCGTCGAAAAGCCCCGCGCCCAGTTCGGTGCCATAGGCCATCCCCTCCTCGCGCATCACTTCGGTGATCTCGTCGAGGGCCAGCGCCTCGGCCAGCCTGTCG
Source organism: Limimaricola litoreus (assembly GCF_024159025.1). Classification (GTDB taxonomy): domain Bacteria; phylum Pseudomonadota; class Alphaproteobacteria; order Rhodobacterales; family Rhodobacteraceae; genus Limimaricola; species Limimaricola litoreus. The sequence continues at coordinate 45,914 of NZ_JAMYXC010000197.1, read as the reverse complement.
AGCTGCTGCGCCGGCAGGGCCGCGGCAGGCAGGGCGGCGATCGAGGTCACGGTGGCAAGAACGGCCAGAAGGCGCGCGCGGTCAGGCATGGCGTTGGTCTCCCGATGACATCACCCGGTGATAGACGCGGGATCGCCTCATTCCAACACATCCCGACGGCTTGACGCGACGACCGCGAAAACTTTGCGAAATTTCCGCCATCCGGGACTTGCGCCCGCCCGCGCCACTGGCTAAACGCCCCACAGACCGCGGAGAGGTGCCGGAGTGGTCGAACGGGGCGGTCTCGAAAACCGTTGAGCCTGCAAGGGTTCCCAGGGTTCGAATCCCTGTCTCTCCGCCAATTTGGCTGCAAGCCGCGACATGCGGCCCAATAAAATAAGTATATTCATAGACGTAGCCAGAAGGTCCAGATTTTTGGGCCATGTTTTGGGTCACACTTTGGGACACATCATTCGAAGAGAAAGCTGCCGGGGGCTCAAACATCTTGCGCAGTTTCTCACTCGTTTGACCCAAGTAGCTCGCCCCCGAGGCTTGCGAAGGTGAGTTCCGCTGCCTGACTGCGGACCGCTTTTCACTTGGCGATGAGATGAACATAGCCAATGTCGCCATGCCCACTTTGACCGCGATGATGTTGCCCGCCCAAGTGCAGGAGCCTATGCCAAGAAAAGCTGGAGAATACGCCAGCGCACGGCTCCAGGCGAAGCTGGTTGCATAGCTACTCATCCATCAAACCGGATGCGGCACGCTTGGTCTTCAATCTCATCATTCGCTGCTACCTGCACCGCCATCCTCGACCGGTCTACTCACTCGGACAGCTCCAGATTCCAGCTTGCTTGGACAACGGCGACACCGCGCTCCGTCACCAGCTTCACAGCCTCAAGCTTGAACTCGCGGCTGAACGTTCGCCTCTTCATCTGAGGTCTTCAATCCCATGGTCACGATCTTATCGTCGTGTCCACGAGATCGGCAGCAGCCCACCTCGAGGAGTGGGGCACCTCAAAGCTGGATCACCTGATGCCAGCCGCCCGAGTTAGTCTTGCGGTCATCACTGGCCGCAAGATGGCCAGAACATCGCCTCTGCCCAATCCGTCGCAAGACGAGACCGCCGCGGACAGGCGGCCTTCGGTGACCGAGGATATGGCTACAAACGGAAATTCGAGCTGTGAAGCTCCACCACCCCTCGTAAGGCGTGCATTTTTTACCACATTGATGTCTGGTGCGATCAACCCACACGCTAAGAGATAAGCGACGGAATCCCGTGGCATCTTTGCAGCACGATAAGGATTTGAGGGCCAACCTTTGCCGCCCGGGTAAACCTACAAATGTTTTCTTGAGTCGATCTCATCTAAGCTCAAGGTTGTGCCTTGATATCGGACAGGAGATCGGAAAATCTGGCCAAGGCAAGAATGCATTGCGCCTTAGACTGATCCATCTCAACCTCATGCCTTGGCCATGTTTAATTTTTGGAAGTTGAAATATTTATTTCCTGTGTAAGAAAAAATGAGATTTTAATGGTAGCCACTCAAAGCGTATCTCCGGAAGCGCTGGCCGAAATCGAAGAAGGGTTCCGCACTGCCTGGACCGGTGCGAGATCCACGCCATTCATCGTGGATGCGCCAATCACGACCGCGCAACGCGAACAAGCCAAAGAAATCGCGCGCCGATTGAGCCTCGCGATCCTGTTCCGGCGGTGCCCCACGCTCGCCGTCTGGGCCGTTCTGACGCCGCTTGCGCAAAATTATGGCGCCACCACGAATGATGTATACCTGCACATCGCCCGCTTCGTGCGCCAAAGCTTCGAGGGTGCCGCTGAGCGCGACAGCTTGAAGCGAGACTATCGCATTGCTGCACGGGGGATCGGCCTCCCGGTCTCAGGCAACGATCCGACCGACTTGTTCTTCACACCGCTTGGTCCGCCGCGATCCCGGCACCGGGATCTTGCCAAGGCCTTCGTGGCCACTGCGCTGCATCTGGGCCCGCCCGCCATCGAGGATACGCCTTCGGCGCGCAGCTGGCAGCGCCGGGCGGTGATCGATCGGTGCCAAGGCATCACCCGTCTGCATGCGACCATCGATTTCGACCGCTCGGCGCATTGCGCGCGCCGCTTCGAGGCTTGGCGCAAAGGTGCAGAACCCCTCAACGACACCGAAGTAGATCTCTTCGACGCCTATGATCGCGCCGCCAGGATGTTCAGGCGCTCGAAGGCCGACCTTACCGGCCCGCCGCAGATCATCTGGATGGGGGATCGCCTCGCGCTCGAAGCTGAGCGCTCCACCCACCCGCAAAAGATCAAGTCCGGCCCCTTCCCGGTCCAGATCCGGAGCGGCACAGCTCATGTCCTAAACGCCCCCTGGCCCTCCACGCTCAGCTGGAGCTGCGGAGCAACCACGCGCGATATCCCTCTTGGTCCCGACGAAGATCATATTCTCGTCTTCGACGCGGACAGCGGTGCACTGCTTGCCCGACCCGAGATTGGCTCCGGGCAAGTCGAAGTTGCCGCGAGCCGGCTCGTGGTGCTTGGACGCCAGGAGTTCTCATCCCCCTCCTTCGGACCCGCCCTCCCCGCGGCCGACCCGGCCTATCGCGTGGCATGGATAGAGGCCGGTGAGTCCGTGTCCTTCGACGTCGGCGGACATCTTCGCATCACAACGCCGCGGGAAACCGCGATCTGGATCGATGGCACACCCATCGCACGCTCGGGAAGCCGGGCGCTGATCGGCGGGGATGGGAGTCTTCGCATCCAGCTCGACTCTGAAATCGGTGGCCGGACCCGCATCGTTCGGGCACGGCTTGGAGCTGCGGTGAAATACTGCCCCCTCGAGTTGCCTCAAAATGGCGCCGCGCGCATTCCCTTCTCCTCCTTTGGTTTCGATCATCGCGCGGCACCCGGCAAAGCTGTCTTCGAGGTTCTCGCCCCCGGTGCCGCGGGCAACTTCGAGGCGCGGGCAGAGCTTTCGGTCGCCACCTGGCTCTGGCCGGGTTTTGCGCGCCCCGAAGGGCCACTGCTCGAGCTTCCTCGCCCTGGAAACTACAATGCCTCTCGCAGCGAGGGGCTTCGCGCGCAGGAAGACAGTCTTTGCGTCGACCTTTCCGCCAAGGTCGAAGCGCCTATCCTCGCGCTCGATATCGACGGCGGTCCACACCAGTTTCAGCTGCGCACTGGGGCCGAGGTTCTCCACCATCATCGCATGACCAGCCAGGACAAGGTCGTCGTGCCGCGCGGTGGACGGATCTTTCTCGGCCATGCCGGACGCCATGATACGCTCATCTTGCAAAGCAGCGATCGGGATGCCGATCTTCTCGTTCTCGGCAAGGAGCTCCGGCGCCCCTTCTTCGCTCGCTCCCGCGTCGAAATCACCGCTGAACTTCTCGAAGGTGGCTCGGGGCGTGACGACCGGATCGCGCTGAGACGCAAGGATGGGCGCCTGGAGATATTTGCCCGGATCATCCGGCGCGATGATCCGCAGGATATCGAGGTCATCGAAGATGCCGCGAACATATCCTTGTCCTTCCTGCCGCAAGAGCGCTGCGATGCTCTCCGTGTCAGCATTGCAGGACTCGGCGAGACTATTGAGGAGGGGGATTATGCCTTCGGCAGGCATCTCGCCCCGCTACCCCCTCTGCGGGGGGTCAGGGCCGAACAGGATATCGAGACCGGCCGCATCTTGGTGAGCGTTGATCGCGCTCTTCATCCTTGGCCGGCGCGCGCCACATTCCGGGTAAGAACCGCCGATCGGCAGGCCTTCACCCCGATCGAGGATGGCGCCGGCATTCCCTTGGCTCTTGGCCTTGGTTCCCCGCTTCTCGATCCGGACCAGCGGGCCCTTGGGGCACTTGCCAGGATGGCAGCCGCTCCCGTTGCAGCTGCCCTTGCCGAGCAAAACGCCCGGACGATCGGGCACGCCTACCGAAAGGCCATGGAGATCAGCGGAGTGCCCCGCCTCGTTGGCGCCGTGCGCCCGGCATTGGCGGCCACGCTGGCGTCCGGGGAAACGCCGCGCCACGATCTCGTCGGCACTGCGCCGTGGATCTTCGAGGCCTCGCCCCATGCCTATGGTGGCCTTCCGGAAGCGTCCGGCCTCGCCGCGCTCGGCCGGATACGCGATATTGGCAGGGCTCGAAACATACCAGACCCAGAGGGCGAGAGCCCGCTCGGCACATGGCTTGCCCGGCTTGGGAGCGATGACGATCTCCCCGATGGCCTCAAGGCACAAACCCTTTCCAGCGCCCTTTCTGCGCTGCGCTTCCGCCTCAAGGAGAGTGAGCTTGGCCTGCTGATCTCCGACGACCCGCAAGGGATGACCTGCGCCTGCATTTGCGACACCTGGATCGAAGACATCGAAGCCCTCCGCGACTATGATGCCGGCGGAGCCGATGCGCGGCCGGCGCGGATCGCCTGCACAATCGAGCGGTTTGCGCGCGCCTGCGCGCTCGGACGGGCCGCTGCCCATCTCGACGATCTGTCTTTCCGCACCGGCCTTCCCAAGACCGAGGTTGGCGCCTGCCTCACGCTCATGCTTCGGGCCGGGGTCGAGATTTTCACATATTTTCGCGCGCTCTGGACCCAGGCCGCCGACATCAAGAGGGAGACAGCATGACCGATCTCGATCCGAACAGCTTCCGCGCCCATCTCAACACCACCCTCGGGCGGTTTGTCTCGACCTCTTCCCCGATCAATGAAATCCGCGCGCCGCGTCTCGCGGAAGAGCTGCGAGATCGGATCGGCGATCTGACCTTCGTGAAGGGGCCTTACGTCGAGATGCTGCCCGACTTCGAGAAGGGACGCGCCATGGCCGAGCTTTGCGGCGATGGCGTCCTCGACCCCGGCTGGAAAGCCTTCGAGAAAAACGCAAGCTCGGTCTGGCGGCGTCCGCTGCACGCGCACCAGGAAGCTGCCCTCTTGCGCGACGAGAACTTCCTCGTGGCGACCGGCACCGGGTCGGGCAAGACCGAAAGCTTCCTCTATCCGCTCATCAACTCCATCCTTGCCCAGGGAGACCTCAAGCGGCCTGGCGTGCGGGCGATCCTCGTCTACCCACTGAACGCGCTGGCGAACGACCAGCTGCACAGGATCGCCTCCCTCCTCTTTCGCGATCTCGGCGACCCGGGCATCACGCTCGGTCGTTATACCGGCCAGGTGAAGTCCCGCGCCACGCGCGAGCAGGAAATCTCGCGGCTGCGGTCCACTCCGAGTTTTGTTGAAGCATTCGGCGAAGATGCGGATGTCTCCGAAAACTGGCTGCTTTCCCGTTCGGAAATGCGCGCTGCTCCCCCGCACATCCTCATCACCAACTACGCCATGCTCGAGCACATTCTGCTCCTGCCGACCAACCGGCCGCTCCTCGCCAATGCCGACCTCCAGGCCATCGTGCTCGACGAGATCCATACATATGCCGGCGCCCAGGCCATCGAGGTGGCCTTTCTTCTGCGGCGCCTGAAGGCCCATCTCGGCATTCCAGATGGCAAGATCCGCTGCATCGGCACATCGGCTTCGCTCGATCCAGGACGGAAGGGCGAACTCGCCGACTTCGCCTCCCATCTGTTCGGTGAGCCGTTCTCCGGTGCCGATGCGGTCATCACATCCCGCAAGAAGGCCCATCCAAGACTGTCTGCTTCGCCGCGCCCGAGCGGTCTCTCTCCGCAAAGATGGAAGGAGGCTGGCGTGCTGGCTGCGCAGGCCCGGGCCGCGGTGCAAAACGGCACCCCGATGGCGGCCGAGGATTGGAACTTCGAGGCCGAGATATCGGGCTTCGAGGAACTCAAAGTTGCCGCCAACAAGCCGCTTGGAGATGGGCTGATCGAGCTGCTTGGCGGGTTCGAGGAGATCGGCGTCATCGCGCATCGCCTCCAAGGCGACGCGGTCCCGATCGAGTCCCTGGCGCGCGATGTGTTTCCCGATGCTGGCTCCGATGCGATCCCGGCCCTCACAGGTCTCATCGCGATCGGCGTGCTTGCCGTCAGCGAGGATGCCACTGTCTTCCCCCTGCTGCCGGCGCGCTATCACCTGATCTCGCGCTCACCCGACCGCGTGGGTATCGCGCTTGGCGCCGGCACCGAGGAAAACGTCCAGGAAGTCGTCATTGGGTCCGAGACAGCATCGGATGACCGGCCGGCATTCGAGCTCTTCGTCTGCCGCAACTGTGGTGAGCCCTATGTCGAGGCTTGGCAGGGTCCTCTGGGCTTCGAACCGACCCAAGTCTTCGCGGAGCGCCACCTCCTTCGCCTCGTTCGGGGTGGAATGGCCGCCGAGCACGAGATCGACCATGACGACGGGCACCCACCTCAGCTTCTCTACTTCGACCCCCTGACCGGGCGGCCCATGGAGGATGAAGCTGCCGGTTCGGTCGAACTCGAAGATGTCCATCTTCACGACGATCCCGATGGCGGCGGCAAGTATCTCAAGCGCTGCGTGGCCTGCAATCACCTCTCGACCCGATATCTCGAGCCGGTCACCACGGTGCGCCCCGGCGATGAGGCCCTGGCCGCCGTCGCAGCCCAAACCCTCCTCGAGTCCCTGCCTCGGAACGAGAGCGGACAGAACCCACCCATGGCGGGGCGCAATCTTCTCGTCTTCTCGGACAACCGTCAGGACGCGGCATTCTTTGCCCCGTTCTTCGAGCGGACCTCGCGCGAACAGGCGGTCCGCGCCGCCATCATGCGCGCCGTCGACACCAGCGGCACCATGGACATCGACAACCTTGTTGGTGCCGTCGAGCGTGAGCTCAGGGCCGATGGCCTGCGCCTCTACAAGCCCGGCGTCGTGCCGGTCCTCGAGACGGGAGCCAACCGACAGCTTCGCCTCAAGGCCCTGATCGCGGCCGAACTGTCGGTGTTCGGACGGGGCCGCCTCAGCCTCGAAGGGTTCGGCCTCGTGGGCGTCGATTACAAGGATATCGATCGCCTGGTCCGTGCCGTGCAGGCAAAAATGCCGGAGCCGATGAAGCCTCACGCCGAGGCCTTCACGCGCTACCTGCTCAAGATGATCCGGGAGCACCGGGCGCTCGGTGAAAAAGGATCGGGTATGATCGATCTCGAGGACGAGTCGATCTGGACCCGCATCGCCTCCCAGCGCAATCGCTGTATCGTGCGCAACAAGAACCCGCATACCGATCTCGGCCTCGCCCTCATCCCGGCCACGGGCTACCAGAACCGCTTTACCTCGCTTCTGCGCAAGATGGCGCAGGCCTGCGGCGTAGAGGAGTTCGACGACCCGCAGTGCCACGACATTCTCGTCAACTTCTGGCGCGGCTTCGAGGCCACCTCGACCATGACCGAAAAGCACGGCGTCGGCCGTGGCCTGATGTTCAACCAGAATCTCCTGGTCGTGCCCGGACGGGAAGTTCATCTCTACCAATGCAGCCGCTGTGGCGGGCGGACCCAGTTCGATACCGCCGGGGTCTGCCCCTCGATGGGGTGCGTCGGCCGCTTGCAGGAGATACCCCGCGAGGAGCGCGACCAGCTTGCCACGCGCAACCACTATGTTGCGCGCTACAATGAGCGACCGCAGTTGGGCATTGCGCGAGAGCATACCGCGGCGATCGCAAGCGAGGTTCGGTCCAGCATCGAGGAAGACTTCAAGGCCGGCGAGGTCAACCTGCTGTCTTGCACGACCACGATGGAGATGGGTGTCGATCTCGGGGACCTGGAGGCGGTCCTGTGCAAGAACGTCCCCCCTTCCATCGCCAACTACCAACAGCGCGCGGGGCGCGCCGGACGCCGCGCCCAGGTTGCCCCGATCGTGCTTACGACCGCGCGCTCCGGGCGCTTCGACCGGGCAGCTTACGAGGAATTCAACGACTACCTCGCCGCCAAGCCCATCGTCCCCTATCTGAGTCTGGACAATGCCGGCTTCTTCCAGCGCCACCAGCTCTCGATGCTGCTCGCACGCTACCTCGATCACCGCCTTGCCGGCTATGATCGCCCCGGCGCCCCGCGGCTGAAGGATATCTTCGACGAGACATTGACGGACGCCGTCCGCCAAGCCTGGGAGCAAGACTTCTCCGACTGGCTTGCCAGCGCGGATCTCGCAGTGGAGGCCGCGGCACGGCTCGGCGAGCGCCTGCCTCCGGCCCTGGCTGGCATCGCCCTCGATGCCGATGGCCTGCGGCGGGAACTTACCAAGCGGATCAAGTCCTTCGCCGACTCCGCCTTCGGACGCTGGGGGCTCATGCAGGAGGCTCTCGAGGATCTCGAGACCCAGCGCGCCCAGCTCGAAGCCACGGACTCCAAGGGCTTCCAGAAGATCGATCGTCGGACCATGGCCCTCAGGACCCAACAACGGCTCTATGTCGGGCAGTTCTTGGTCGACCAGCTCTCAAGGCGCGCCGTCATCCCGACCTACAGCTTCCCGGTGCATTCGGTGTCGCTCGAAGTGATCAACCAGGGAGGGCAGAACGCCGACAGTGCCCTTCTCGAACTCGACCGCGACGGCGCCATCGGTATCTCCGAATATGCACCGGGATCGGAAGTCGTGGCCGGCGGCCGCGTCTGGACCAGCGACGGGATTTCGAAGCGCTCCAAGTTCACCGGCGACGATGCCTTCATCGAGCGCGCGAAGTATCGTGTCTGCGACGCCTGCAAGTCGCCGCAGATCACCCAGGCCCAGCAACAGCCCTCTCCGACCTGTGAGCAGTGCGGCTACCAGTTCCCCAAGAGTGCCGGCACCCGAAACTTCATCCGTCCACACGGCTTCCTCACCTCTGCCGTCGACGGGCAGGGTCGCGATCCCGGCGCGAGCCGCATTCGCCCCACGGTGACCGACGAAGCGCTGCTTCTGACCGAAGCCCCCTTCTCGGCCTACAAGGAAACCGACCTGCCCGGCATACTCACCTTCCACGCTCCGGGATCGAACCGGCCCGATCCCGAGCTCGGGCGGATCATCACCGTCAACCGGGGCAAGCAAGGCGGTGGTTTCGCATGGTGCCGACGCTGCGAACATGCCGTTCCGGCCCGGGGGACCGGCCCGGAACGGGCCTGGCAGCAGGAGACTTTCCTCGAGCCCCATGAAAACCCCCGGACCGGTCAGACCTGTCACTTCGACCCGACCCAATCTGTCTGGCCGATCGACCTTGCCCATGTTTTCGAGACCGATGTGCGCGCGTTCCTCTTCAAGGGCATTCCCCGTGATCCCGATGGCAATGCGATCGAGGACACGATCGGACTGAACCGAACCCTGCAAGAAGCCTTGCGCCTTGGTGCGGCGGATCTGCTTGAAACCGATCCGCGGGATCTGCGCGCCCTGGGGCAGCGACTTTCTGGCTACCCCGTCGTCGTCCTCTACGATTCCGTCTCCGGCGGTGCCGGCTATGCGACGCGCCTCACCCAGGAAGAGGGCTTCAAGGCGGTCGATCTGCTGATGGCTGCGCGGAACATCCTTGCCTGCCAAAACCCGCACTGCATCACCAGCTGCACGCGATGCCTGAACGACTACTCTAACCAGCGCTATTGGCCCGATTTCGAACGGCGCCCGGCGCTCGCCTGGATCGAGACCATGCTTCTCGATGCCGGAGCCAAGATCGATCCGAAATGGGCCGCCTGAGGAAAAGATGAGAGAAGGAACACCAATGCTCGACGAAGAGACCGCCGCCCCCTTCCCCATCATTCGTCATGTGGTTGGGGAAGGGTCCTCCTACAGGAATGCCAGCCTCGATGCTGACGGGCTTCATCCGCTCCAGGTCAAATATGCGAACTGGACAGAAGATTACATCGACCCGGACGAGTTGCGCACTTTTCCCCTGCGCGAGCTCGCTCCCGGCGTTGTCGAGTTCCTTGCTGAGGCGGGCCATCTGTCCCAGCGCGACATCCGCTACATCTCGGAACGCCTGAATCTCGCCGACCGCGACGAGGATTTCGACCCCAAGGACCCGGTGTTCTTCTACGACGCTCTCCTCGATGTGCTCGAAGCCAATCCCTGGGTCATGCCCACCCTCGAGGTGGAGGTCGTCCAGAACCGCTCAGGCATAACCCGCGGCAAGCCCGGCTCCCAGAAATCCTACCGCAAGCGCCTGGGGCGCACCCTGAGCAAACTCATGCTCTCCAAGCTTCGCTTCAAGAATAACGAGGCACTCCAGAAGCGCCTCCCCGAGTTCGTCAGCTCCGAGCCGGTCCCGGTGGATCTCTGGGTCGGCGCCTTCTGCGAATATGCGATCGATCATTACTACCGCTTCATCGAGCACATGCCCGATCGCATCTACACAATGGTCTACGAGATGTCGCTGGGCAACGTGTCCAGTCGCGACCTGCTCGACCATGCCATGGAGGAATCCGAAGAAGATGGCGATTGGTCTCTGGCCCAGCGCCTCATCACCATCCAGGCCGAGAGCGCGAAGACGCACAACACCCCGCTCGACGAGGATGATTTCGCCGCGCTGCGCCGGGTTCTCACAGCCTTGGTCTCAGGACTCGACCAAGAGACCGGACCAGACCGCTATCACGCGATAGCGAACCTCTCCTCGCTTGCGGCCGAGATGGCCGAACTGCGCGACCGGGCCGATATCGACATGATCGCCGCCGTTCTGACCAAGATCGGCATGGAAATGTCGCGCGAGGATCTCGACGAGGAGACCGTGCAGCTGTTCTGCCAGCCGCGCATCCTCAACCTCCTCGATGATCTCGTTCACGCCATCGATGAACTTGCCGAGGATGAGACGCGCAGCGCGGAACTCGACGCCAAGATCGCGGAGGCCACAAAGGCCCGGCGCTACGACCAGGTCCGCAGCCTGGCCGATGAAGCAGAGATCGTGAACTCCCGGATCGCCCGGGTCGCAGAGATGCACACCCAGGCAGAATCCATCCGCGATGCGATCACTGCGCGCGACCTGGCCACGCTCGATATCTTGCTGGCCGAGTTGCCCTCGGTCGAGGAGGACGAAGTCGACGCGGACCCGGCGCCAGGCGACGCCTCGCCGTCGGATGACGAGGCTTCACAAGCAGACGCCCCCGCGGACCAAGCCGCGCAAGCAGATGCCTCGACGGATCGGGACCGGGATGAAGAACCCCTCCAGGAGTCGGAGCCGGCTCAGCCCCAGGAGATTGAGCAATCCCCTCGCGACATCTCGGCGGGTGAGCAGGAGGACCAAGTCGCCATCGATGACCCGGCGGAGGAAGTCCAAGACGCAGAACCGGTCGATTCTCCGGCCCAGGAAAGCCCGTCCGAGGCAAGCCAGACATCTGAAGAACAGGAAATCGATCTCGAGGATGACCTCGAGATGGCCGCTCTTGAAGCGGCGACGGCCCCCGATCCCGAAGAAGACCCCTATATCGAGCCGCCGCTGCCCACCAAGGTTCTTCCCGAGCTTGTCGAGCGGGGCCTGATCGGCCTCGCGGCAGATGCCGCCGACGCCCTCGAAGCGCACCGGCACCGGTGGCCGATTGAAGGGGCTGCTCTGCGCGCTGCGGCGGCCTCCCGCGCGCCTCACGGAGATTACGGCCCGGACACGCAGAGGTTCCTGACCATCGCCAATCGCGCGGCAACCGCCGTAAAAAGCGACAACGGCGCCAACATGCTGTTCGGCGCTCTTCTCAGGCCGGCCATCCTTCAGCAGAGCTTCAGCCTGCGGGCTCTCCTGCCCGATCTTGCCCGTGGCTCGCTTGGTCCACACCTCAAGGAAGTCGGCGCTGCGATCGCGGATCTCGACTTTGATTTCCCGCCCAGCCCCGACACGCTCGCCCGGCTCTCCGGGGCGCCGCTCGCCCCGCAGCGGCAGCGTATTGCCGAGCGCCTCGAAAACTGGATCTCCACCACTGCTCGGAAAAGCTCTCGCTGGGGTTTCGCCACTGCCTTCATGCATCATACGGTTTCTGATGCCGGGCTGATCGGCAAGGCAATGGCGGCCATCCGAGGCGACAGCAGCGATGCCCGCCACCTCGCCCAGGCAGCGATCGACGGGCTGGGCACGGGCGCCGATATCGAAGCCTTGGCGATCGAGTATGCCGCCACCACCAGCCGGCCGTCTGCGCGTCTGCATTCGAAAGGCGTCGAATACCTCCAGCGGCACTTCGACGAGGCGCTGGGCATGCTGTCCGCTTGGCTCGTGGCTGTTCAGAGGGATGATGCCGGCTCGCAGCGGTCTGAAGACCGCCTGCGCTCGACCGTCGCCAGCCTGCACTCCCGTCTCGAAAAAGCCCGCGACAACCTCGTCTCCCTGACCGGCCTTTCCCCCTTGCAAAAAGCGATGGCGACATGGCTCTCGGAGCAAATCGCCGAAGCCATTGAGGCCTTGAACGGGGCAGACACGGGTGCCTACGCCACGATTGAAGATGCACTCATGGGCGAGCGCGATCTTCTTCCCGATGAGGCGCGCCGGATCGCAAACGATCCCGAGGCGCTACTCGCGCCCCTGATCGGCATCTTCGAGACCACCGGGATTCCAACGCCGGCGGAAGCCTTCGACCAGGCTGTCTCGCAAGGCGCCTTCGAGGTCGCGCACAGGCTGGCCACGCGGCACGACATCACCACCGCCGAGGAAAGCCTCGCCGAGCAGATCAAGGAGTTCACCAAGGGCTGGATCGATGGGCTCGAGACCCGTCAGCGGCGCATGAAGCTTCTGGCCAAGGTCGACTACGACCACCAGGAGGAAATCGCACGGCGCCTGAGCTGGTGTGAAAGCGCGCTCGAGCGCCTGTCGGTCGTCGCTGCCGGCACGGGCCTCGACGACCTCGACGACATCCCGATCTATGCGGCCGAACTCGATGCCGTTGCCAAGGAGATCGAGGCGAATATTCGGCGCGACCAGAAGTCGAGGATCGCGAAATACCGCAACGAACAGAATGGCGAAGAGGCAGATGCCCTTCTGGACGCCGTTGAAGACCTGACCCTCGAGGCCGCCGAGGATCGCATCGCGCAGCTGCGCGACGGGCGGTCCGCCGCCACCTTCGAGGCCGAGCTCGAAGGGGTGATCGCGGACTTCACCCCCGGTTTCGTCACCGCTGCAAGCGGGCCCGACTGGCCGCGCAACATGGCCGGCTTCGAGAAGGCCCTCGCCGAAGACGGGCTGCTTTTCACCGACGAAAGCCGGCGCCCCGCCGCGATCGAGTTCCTCGGCCTTTACCGCGAGCTTTGCGCAGCCATCCCCAAGGGGAAGCCCTCGGCCGCGAGGATCAGGGCTTTCTTCGAAGAGATCGGCTTCGAGAATGTGCGCATCAATGGCATCACCGGCCTCGGCCGCACGAAGTCCTGGCGCATGAACATGTTAGGCGACCTCCAGAGCGGTGATCTCAGCTCCTCGGGCTGGTTTCTTCCGCCGATCTTCGGCTCCAAAGCCGTCAGCGGCTATGCGGTGTTCCTCATCGGTCCCGACACGCTTCCCGAGACGGTGCACAAGGCTCTCGATGCGGAGATCCCCACAATCCTCGTTCTCTCCGGCGTGGCCGACATGACCAAGCGGCGCGACTTTGCCGAGCGTCTGCGCGCCACCGCGGTTCCGGCTGTCCTGATCGACGAAGCTCTGGTTGCCTTTGCCGCCACGCGCCGCGAGACGCGGGCCCGGACCATTTTCGAATGTGGCCTGCCTTACGGGCGTGTAGAGCCCTACATCACCGATGCAGGCCAGCTTCCTCCCGAGATGTTCTTCGGTCGCGAGGCCGAGATCCGCTCGATCATGGAGAAGAGCTCGCAAGGCTGTCTTGTCTATGGAGGCAGGCAGCTGGGCAAGTCGGCGCTGCTCAACCACATCGCCCATACGCGCCACTCTCCGGAAGAAAACAGGATCGTCGTGCGTCACGATGTGAAAATGCTCGGCAAGGCGGACGATACCTCCAAGATCTGGGATTACCTCAAGCAGATGCTTTCGCCCGAGGGCGTGGTGCGCGAGGCAAGCCGCGATCCCGATGCCATCACCCAGGATATCCGTGCCTGGCTTCACGCGCGCCCCGGCAGCCAGATCGTCTGCCTCTTCGATGAAACCGACAACTTCATGGATGCCGAAACCAAGGCCGACTACCCGCAGCTGAGCCGGCTCAAGGCACTGATGGAAGACACCGGACGGTCGTTCAAGGTCGTCTTCGCAGGCCTGCACAATGTGCGGCGCATGCATCGCCAGCCGAACTCGCCCCTGGCGCATCTCGGCCAGGGCAACTGCATCGGCCCACTCAACCAGAGTGAGGACGACAAGCGCGCGGCACATGACCTCATCATCGCCCCGATGCGCGCCGCAGGCTTCAAGTTCGAATCCATCGAGGCGGTCGAGGAAATCCTGGCCTGGGCCAATTATTACCCCAGCCTCGTCCAGGAATATGCCCGCGGGCTTCTGAGCACGCTTCACGGCGCCGGCAGCGGAAAAACCTACCGGTTGCCGGATGACGGGCCTCTGTGGACAATCCCCACCTCGAAGCTCTTCGCCCATCGCGGCTTCTCCAAGATCGAAAGCCGCATTCGGGAGAAGTTTCATTACACGCTGGACCTCGACTCGCGCTATGCCCTCGTGGCCTACACGCTGGGTTGGCTTAACGCGGAAGGGTTCGAACACCAGGCACTGGTTTCGGGCTTCCGGGCTGCGGAGTTGCTCGAGCACGCCTCGGCCTTCTGGCCCAAGAACGCCGAACGCCCCTCCCAGGCGGCCTTCGATGCCCTGCTCGACGAGCTTTTCGACTTGGGTGTTCTTGGGCGCGTCCCCATCCCGGGCACGAACCTCTTCACCTACTGTCTGCGCACCCGGCAGGTCGCCGCGATGCTGGGCAGCCGGGAGGACATCGAAACCGCGCTGCTTCAGATCCAGGAAAAGGACCCCACAGTCTCCTACGACCGAACGATCCACCGGCGCCGCTACGCCGCGCCCGGAAAGTCGATCTCGGCGGCCGACTTGGAACTGCCCTATGCGCCCATCACCGACTTCCAGATCGAGCGCCTTCTCGATCCGGATGGCGCCCCCGCGCAGATCGTCTGCGGGCTCGATGTCCTCGGACTGAAGAAGGTTGGCATGGCCCTCAAACGGATCGCGGCGGTCAGCCAGCTCCCGGGTCTTGGCAGGAACGACGCCGAGATCCTCGTCACCGAGGATCGCCGCGACATTCGTCCGATCCTCGACAAAGTGCGCAAGAGCGACAACCGCCCCCGCATCATCGTGCACACGCCGACCTCCGCGGCACAGGCCAACGAAGAACTCGGATGGCTCGAGCGCCAGCCGGCCGTTCTCGATGGCCAGGTGCGGCCCATCCTCCTTCTCGACGCATCCGATCCCGAAATGCGGGCCCTGGCCAATCGCCGGGAGCAGCAAACAGAGTTCCTTGCGCCCTGGGGCGCAGAGATGCTGCGCGTCCATCTCAGCAATATCGACCATACCGAGCTCGATACACCTGATCTGCGCACGAAGATCCTTTCGGCGACCGGGGGCATCCCCGGAGATACGGTGAAGCTCGTAGCGGAGCTTGCCCGGCCGCGCGGCACGATCGCCGATACGTTTGAGAGCTGGTCGGCCAACATCCGGGTTCCCGATGCGATCGCACGCGGCGCCATCGGAAAGGCCCTCGCGCTCATTGAGGATACCAAGGACCCCGGAGATTACGAGGCTCTCAACGACATAATCCGCGAAGAGACGGGGGCCGACTTGGTCACACATGGTCCCGATCTGCTCGCGACCGGGCTGATTACGACCTGGAACCCGAAAACCAAACGCATACGCCGTTCGGATTTCGGTGAGTTGATTGCCTCCCGCCTCGGGGGAAAGGTTTGAGGTTCTAACCTCCTCTCCGAGTTCATGCAGTTCCGATCAATGTGCATGTAGAAACCAACGGCTACCGAGAGTGCCTCAGTAGCCGTTTCGTTTACATGCCGGGAGTGAGAACGAGCCACCTCAGGAGAGCAAGCGTTTTCTCATGCATTAGTGAGGCAGTTAGCTACCAGTCGAAGGCGTTTGTTGAATGATTATTTCGGACAGGGTTGCACGGATGTCATCGCGAATTTTCGGATTGCGCAATTCTGCGAGGAGGCGATCGACACCGGCGGGCTCGGAGCTGATGCGTTCCATGTCCGTGCGTGCAATCCGGAGGCCTTCCCGCACTTTCGCCAATTCTTCGATCAGCAATTCCCGTTCTTCCGCGATCTCCTTGCGCGCGGCCTTTTCCTCGGCGAGTTCGCTCTCAAGCTCAATCACGCGATACTGCGCATTCCGCTTGTCAGTGCGGAGCTCCTCGCATTTCCGATCGGCCATGGCTTGCGACGTCGAGTGCTGCCGAGCCACCACCAACATGATCTCACGCTCGGTGGCCGCCATCGCAGTCGAAACGGCGGCAGAGATCTCGTTGGGCAGGGTCGCCAAAAGCGCCTGATTTTTTGCCTCGGTGATCTCCGCATGAGCGGCTTTGACCAGAGCCTCCAGTGCTTCTTTCCGAATTGTGTCCGTGACGCCGTGTTCCTCCCGCAGCTTCTCCTTCACGTAGCCCAGGCTGAGATCGGTGAGGGACATGCCCTCAGCGAGACCCTTCGTAATGATATTGTGGACGAGGTCTGGGTCGTAGCTGAGTGGACGACCACCACTGCTGCTTTTGGTATGCTTTGACTTTTCCATGGCGATTTTGCCTTTCGAATTGTCAAACCGGGTTTGTCAAACCCGGCCTGAGCGTTGCTTGTGTGAAGAAGGTTGGTTGATCGCTTCCAAGACGAAAGAAATTAGGACCGACGGGGCTCGTCGTGGCCGTCCTTGCTCGTCAGCTGCCAGTCCTTGCCGGCCTTCTGGACAGCAGGCGATTCCTGTTCGGAAAGGCGGAAAAGCACGCGACGGATGGTGGCCATGCGGTTTTCGTCCGTCATCGACCCGAAGATCTCTGGCGGAACGCTTTCAAGGATGTAACGCGCATTGAATGGGACAGCCCCGCGGGCGCCCATGAGGCGGCGGATGTGGAGCGCGGTCAGAACCGCGGTGTCATACTTCGACGCAGCGTTGCGGTTGTCCGCGCTATCTTTCTCCGACGGCTTGCTGCTCTCGACCGCCATGACGGTGGTGCGGTCGTCGCCATCCTCATCCTGGCCCAGGATGAAAGCCTTAGTCTCGAAGTAGTGCGCTTCGCCTTTTTGCATGGACCTTTGCTTTTCGTGGGTCACTCGCACGATCGCCCCCTTGTGCGGGCAGAGCGAAATCTCGGTATCAACGGCCCCCCGCAACGCGGAGCTTCCGCGGCCGCCCCGTTCGGCGTCCTTCCCCGTATGATGAACAAGCATCACATGGGCATCGATCTGGCGTGCAATGTGACCAGCGCTATCGGCGATACCCGTCATCGCGCCGGCGCAATTCTCGTCCGTGGTTCCGATGGAACGCGCCAACGTGTCGAACACGATCAGGACGATCGGCTGGCTGCGATCGCGGCGCAGCTGCTCAAGCTCGGCGACGAAGTTGTCGACTTGGTTCCGCATGGATAGGTCAACAGGCTTCATGCGCACGACATACGGAAGTGCCCCGGTAGCACCGCGCAAATCGAAAGCATGCATGCGATCCAGCACCGATTCCGGAGCTTCGGCTCCGACATGGAGAACGATGCCTTGGCGCACCCTGGCCCCGAAGAAGGGTTGGTGGGTGACGATGCAGTTCCCAAGGTGACACACCAACGCCGACTTCCCCGAGTTGGACGGGCCGAAGAGCACCGAAGTCTCACCGCGGCGCAGCCACCCCTTCGCGGCGTAATTCCAGTTGAGGTTCGGGGTGTGGACCCTGGCGTCCCGGTAGAGGTCATCGAAATCGAGAGGGGCTGCGGGGATAGGATGGATGTTCTGCATTTTTGCCGTCCTTCATGGCTGATTGTGAGATTGTCCGTCTCGCGGACAGTCCGGAAATAGGTCCGGCCGGTGGACGTCGAAAAACCGAAACAAGAAAAAGTTTAGTCGGTCATGCATCGCGCCCGGCGGACATACAGACACCCCCTGAAGGGGGAGTGTCTGTATGTCCGCCGGGCTGAAAGCTGCACCTTTTCGCCACGTATTTTGGGGGCGATCTGTTTTTCCCTAAGTCTGACATGAAGCAACCAAAACACGGGAAAAACTATGAAAAACAATTACATATGCCCGCTTGCGCTCGGCGAGGTCGCGCGCCTGTTGGCGGTCTCGACGAGAACTATCAATCGGCTGATCGACAAGGGCGACCTCAGTGCGGTCCGCATCGGTTCTGCGCTGGCGGTGCCGTTCGATGGGATGCCCGTCGACCTGCAACGGTGTTTCGATTTCGCGAAACCACAGGCTCTTCTGACCCTGCACGAGGTTGCCGCAGAGCTCGGCTGTTCGCCCGATGACGTCCGAGCAAAGACGGCAACAGGGAAGCTGGCATCTGTCCGTATTGGGCGCTCGCTTCGCTGGTCGCCGATCGAGATCAAGCGAAATGCCGAAGGCGGGAAGCCGGCATGATCACTGCACCCGATGAAACCTTCACCGTAGCCGAAGCCGGAGTGGTTCTGGAGCGCTCTGAACGGCAAGTGCTCCGCTATCTCGAAGCCGGGCGACTTCGGGGGTCCAAGGCCTCCGGACGGTGGATGCTGACCGCTTTCCATATCTGGGAGTTCCAAGGCATCGCCGATGCGATGATGGAGAACTGGCGCACTTACTGCCGCCTTGCCCAAGCAAAAATAAAAGAAGAAGAAAATCAATGTATTAGCGAGGTCGGGGAGTAAGGGTGGTCTGCACGGCGTGGGCGTGCAGACCACCCCATCTCCCCCTTAGGCGGCGGATGTCGGCCTGTGTCGCACGATGTCCAACCAAGGCGCGCGGTGACCGCCCCTGTCATCCGGTTTCGAGATCCCGCCGGCGTGTTTCGGAACGCGCCGGGATCTCGAAACCGGATCACAGGATCAAGCAAGAAGAACGGATCAATTTATGAAACATGAAACTTTCGAACGCGCCGACCTCGCGACCGAGGCCGGCGATACCGCGGATCTTCGCCGTTGCCTCTGGCTGACCAACATGAAGGGGTCCACGCGCCGGGCGACCTTGGGCAGCCTTGCGACTCTTTGCGGAGCCTCGGGCAAAAACGGTGAACTGCCTGTGGAGTATCTCCGGCAGCTGGTCGCAGTGCCTGGCGCCGAATTGAAGGCCACCATTGGCCAGCGCTGGATGCAGGTGGGAAGCGACATGCGACGTGCACTCCGTTGCTGGGACCATGTGCCGACGCGGTGGCTCGCTCTCCGCCTCCGCACCCGTATCCCAACTCTGTCGGATGCGGCGACCGCCGCCAGTCTCCGCCTCGGTGCCGACGAGGCAAGGCGGGCCGGTGCAGCGCTCGAGGCACTGGCGGCGTCGGAATACGGCAGCCTTGACGACTTTCCGGCAACCGTCACCGCGATTGAACCGCTGCTGCGGGCCGCCATACCGGAGACATTCGGCGTCGAAAGCATGAAGTCTCTGGAGAACAAGCGGACGCTCATCCGCAAGGTGGTGAGGTTCGTCGATCCTCTGACGACTGGAATGCGCGAGACATGCTCCTCGACCCTGCCGTCGCAGTGGCAGCAGGCCCTCGCCATTCTCGATCACCAGCTGAAGGACCATGAAAGGAGCGCCGCCGCGATCCTGCGACGCCTCGCAAGGTTCTGCGCGGGGCAGGAAATCACCCCAGTCGAGATCAATAAAACACTTGTCGAAGCCTTCGTCGCCATGGAACTGGCGACACATGCGCCCGCCTATGTCGAGAAGCTGCGCGCCGCTTTTCGGCGATGGAACAACGCGGTCGAGACTGGTCTCGATGGGCCGCATCTTCCGCTGCCGGGAGCGCCCGTGCACCGGCAGCAGAACGTGACATGGAAGACGGTCCCCACAGGAATTCGGGCGCCCTTGGACGCTTTCCTCGAGACGGCCATTTCTGCGCGCAACCCCGGCGACTGGGGTGCCCTCGTCCCGGACGACGATCCGGAATACGCTGAACTCGGTATCGCCTTTGCAGACGCCAGCTCAGATGCCGAGATGGGAGCCACACAGGTCTTGGAGCCGGGCACTCGCAAGAACTGGCGTGATGCGGTCAAGCGCGCCTGGCACGCAGCGGAAAAGGACCCGCGGGTTCAGCCGAAGCCGAAGAACCTCGATGATCTGTTTTGCAAACCGGTCGTGTCGGCCTTGGTGGCGGCCGCCCGGAGCGCACGTCGAAAGCGGGACGAGGCGCAAGGGCTCGTCTACGACCCCAAGGTGAAAGGTCGCTACGAGCACACGCTGGTAGAGGCGCTCTGTGCGGTCGGGCGCGCCATATCCATCGCTCCCGACCGGCTGGAGGCGGTCGAGGAAATGAAACGGCAACTCGACCCGAGCGTAATCGGGATGAAGCGGGTCGCTGATGGCAGCTTCAAACGGGTCTACGCCGATCGTCGCATCGGCACTCGGCATGCAACCATGCTCGCGAAATTTGCAGATACGACCCGATTGAAGCGCTGGTTCGAGGCTCCGTCCACGCTGTGGACTCTTGCATGCGCTCCGATCCGGAAGGGGCGTAAGCCGCAAGCCTCGCACGTTGCTCTCGCTCGCAACGCGCTCATTGCGCGCATTGGGCAATACGTGGCGCCAGTGCGGCGCAGCAACCATTCGCGCTACCGTCACGAAGGCGACGATCGCCATCTGATCCTGCCCGAAGGCGAGGGCGAAGGCACGCTGATCATTCCAGCGCACGAGGGAAAGACCCTGAAGGAAATCCATGTCCGGATCGACCCGGAGACCGTCCGGATGCTGCAATATTACATCAAGCACTTCCTGCCGGTTGCCCGGAAGCAGGCGAAAGCTTCCGCCGACAATCCACATCTTTTCCCCGGCGCCGACGGGCGCAAGGTCGAGGATGGCGGCTACGTTCCCGGCCGAGGCTACATCACCAAGTCAAAGCTCAACACCAGCTTCAAGAAGCACATGAAGAAGCATTGCGGGCTGGACCTCTGCCTGCATGTGATGCGCCACCTCGCGGGAAAGATCATTCTCGACCAGGACCCTGCCGCGATGGCGCTCGTCAAGGAAATCCTCGGCCATATGCGCTTGAGGACGACGCAGTCCTACTACGCCGAGGTTTCGAAGATCATCGCTCAACGTCGCTACATTCACCTGCTCGAGCGGCAGGCGCGACAGGTGCTCGCAACCGTGACGTTCAAATTCGTCGATCCTCAGACCGGAAAGGAAATTTGAAATGGCGAGGCACAAGCTCACGCTGCCCCCGGCAGCCTGGCCGGGGGATCTGCTGGACAGCTTCGAGCGCCATCCGTTGACCGAGGCCCAGCGAACGCGCATCGGGCGCGCCCTCGGGCGCTGGCTGAAGATCTCGGACAATCTCGGAGCTGACCCTCGGGACGTTTCTCGACTGACATGGTTGGAACGCACGGAAGGGCTATCACAGCAAGTCCGCAATGACGTGCGGATGGCGCTGGCCATCGTTTTCCCGACCATCGCCGCTGCGCTTTATGAAGGAGACAACCGTCAAGTGGAGCGAGCGGACGTCCGCGATCAGCTGCGTGAGACGATCGCACGCAATCTGGCAAGATTTCCAGATGACTGGTGCGCTGCCGCTGCGCCGCTCCTCCTCGTCGACGACTTCGGCCTCGGTGATGGCGTTCTGGTGCAGGCGTGGGCGCCGAGCACGATCCAAAGGCGCCTCCAAGCCGGTGCACTGCATTTCGACTTCTGCCGCGCCCACGACCTCGCAGTCGACGTCACGCCAGTGAGCCTGCGGCTCAAACTACGGGAGGACCAAGGACGCGTGCAGAGCGGGACCCGGCGCATGGGCGGAGTTGCCGTCGACATTGCAGCTCTATCGGGCCTGGCGTCGGCCATCTGGCCAGAAAGATCCTGGACCTGGCTCAAGACCACGCGAGATCGGTTCAAGAAGCTCTCCCACCATCATGGGTCGCGGAACGCTTCGCGCTCCGTCGACGCCGCCGAACTGCGAGCCGCCGGCCAGCAGCTGCTCGACAAGGCCGACGCCTTGCATTCAGCAGCTCGCAATCGAAGAAAGCTGGTCGCGGCACATACGAAAGCACGCACTGCGTTGACCATGATCCTGCTCGCCGAGGCGCCGGTTCGGATCACGAGCTGTGCAGGAATCGAATTGCGAAGCAGCTTGTTAGAAGATCTCGCCGGGCTCTACCTCGATGCTCAAGCCACGAAGGAAGGCGATGTTGATCGACGTGCTTTCAGCGCGACGTTGGTCGACGCGATCGGTCGCTACGTCCGGCTGCATCGCGCAGTCGTCGCGGCTCCCGGAGAAACCCGACTCTTCGTCGGCGAACGCGGTGGCCCGATCAAGGGGGCCCAGCTTTCGAAATGCCTCGGGGACCTCACCGACCCGGTTTTCAACGTTCGGGTCACACCGCATGCGATCCGGCATTCCGTAGGGAATTTCATCGTCGCTACGGCACCGGAGGAGGCGGCCTTGGCCGGCACCATTCTCAACCATCGTGGCGATGCAGTCACAGCCGTTTATACGCAGAAGGCGTCTCAAGTCGTCGCCTCACGCCGGCTGGGTGCAGCGACCTCGAGCAGGGCGTCAGAGCTCAGCGCGAATACGACGCCAATGGGGTCCACAAAGCGGGGCAGAGGCCAGCCACCAAGATCTCGGCGGTCTGTTAAGAATTCCGCGGAAAGCGCATGCGGACGGTCCCAAGACCTTCAAAAAGGGAGTGATGGGAGGATCTCGACTGGCGTTCCGGAGCTATCACATGAGGCGACATTGCCAGCCGGGTCATGATGGCACGGCTGCGGTTGGCTTTCGACCGGTCGTCACAGCTGTTGGGCACAGGGCGCTGCTGACGAGGCCAGAAGATCCAGCGAGAGGCCTTGGACCGTCTTGGTCGGCGCCCCTCGTGGAGGGCGCGATCAAGGCGGTCAAGCCTACTCAAGAACAACAGGAGGACAGAAAGAACGACACCGGACCGGGAGTGCGGTCCGGACTTGACCGGGGACAATCCCGGGTTCTCGAAGGAGACCACCATGAACTACGACACCACTATGCGGGCCGCGCTCCAGGCCGCCAAACTCCGGCAGGAGTTCCTCGACTGGCTTCGCGCCGATGCGGACAAGCTTGTCTCCGCGGTCCAGCTGCTCGGCGGAGACCGCTGGGAAGAGCGCGCCGCCTCTTTCATCGACGCAATCACTTTCGGCGCCGAACCCGAAGATCTGGAGGCCGATCTGAGCGATCTGCACTGTCTTCTGACGCTCGAATACGTCGATGATCTCTGTGCGCCTGAAGCGCAGTTCTTCCTGGTTGTGCATCCCGATGATCCTTGTGCCGATGATGCGCGCCTCTGCGCCGAGGCCCTCGGGCGGGGTCTCGAGGCGATGCGGGCTCATGCCGCAACGTTGATCAAGGAGGTGGCGTGATGGACAAGGTCAGCAATCTCGTTGCCGAGGCGCTCGGTTATGCCCGTGTCGTGCGCAAATGCCTCGACGGCAAGATCATCCCGTTGCTCGAGCCGCGCCATCGCAGCTTTGCCTCCGAGATCAGTCGGCGCATCGGCACGCGTTCTCTCATGACAGAGGGGTTCTTGCGGGACCTCGAAGCATTCATTGCTCTTCTCAACGAGCAGGCCGACGGTGAGACCTCCTACGTATGGCGCGGCCATGAGCATGACCCGGACTGCGGCTATACAGTCCCGGTTCGCTCGGAGCGTGCCGCGGTGTTCATCACTGTGCTCGACGCTGTCGGCGATCTCGCAACCGCCATCGAGGCCGCTCTCGATGCGGCGGAAGCATACCGCATTGCAAACACCCTTTTCGAACAAACGTAGGGAAGACAATGCATCGGGTCCGCCCCGGTCGCCCGAAGCCCGGTTCTGGGGCGGTTCAGGATCAATCGTAGGACACTTGCAGGGCCTTCAAATAAGGCGGACCCGGATCATCCACCGGCCCTGCCGAGAGGTGTGCATCGTAATTCTGCAATGCACATCGACACCGCCGGTCTCTCCTGCCGGCGGTGCTTGACGATCACTTATCGCCAGCACGACGCGGGCGGGTGCCGGCTCAACGATCGCCGAGAACTGGCGCGCAAGCTTCGCCAGGACACTATGGTTTCAGGGGGCCAAACGATCGGCACCCCCGGGCGACGGCGACGGTTTCGCCCGATGCGATCATTGGAAGCTCCAATTCGCATCAGCAATCCTCCGGAGCGGGATGGTGAGGCGAGCAGCAAATGAAGGCGGGACATGGTCCGCGACAACGGTCGCAGGGCTCGGTGCAGGCTCAGAAAAGGATGATGAAAATGGTGCGTGCAATTATTGATCGAATGACGCGTGATGATTTGGTCGAGGAGGTGAACCAGCTGCGTGCGGAGGTGGACCGCCTGCAAGGGAATAAGGCCCCTGTGTCATTCGGACAGCGCTCCACAGGCATCTTAGAGAAAAGGCGCACTGACACCGAGCGCTTCAGAGAGCGCCTGCGGGCAGCGCGGCCAGACCTTCAGATATTCCGCGCGAGGCCCTGGTGGCAACGGACCCTTATCCGGGCGATTTGGCGGACCCAGGCGCTGTTCGGTTTCGAGGGGTGGGTGCCTCGCCGTGAGCGTGCTGCGGTATCAAGCCTATCGCCCGAAAAGACACAGGACCCAATTAGTTCGGACCGCCTGCGCCGCTTTCTGGATGAGCTCAGCCTCGTTTCCGCCCGGCATGGGCTCTGGGTGGAGAACACCCCGCGCGGCGCTCGGCTCGTCTCAGCGGAGAAGGGTATGGGCGGCTATTTCGCTACCCCATGGCCGAGCCACGAAGGCCAGTTCGAGTTCGACGCTTACAGATCAGGGTCGCCGCCCAAAGGAGGTGAAGTTGTCTTCGGCGTCACTCGAATACAAAATGCGCGAGTGGACAATGATCATGGTCAGCCCGAAAGGGTGCGGATTCACCCGGCCGCAGAGCACGATTTGGAGACGTCAACGCGGGCTGCCCGGGAAACCGAGTTAGAGTTCGAATTGATCTTTTCTTTCGGGGATGATGGGGCCGACACGGACACCGTTCTCGAAGCGTTGGTTGCGGCGGAGTGTGACGACGCAATCGTCGGTCTCGGAAAAGCGGGTCTGTTGGGCCTCGGTTTCACGCGCAGTGGGACCGACGCCGAAACGGTGATCTCGAGCACAGCGCGCAAGGTCACCGAGGTCCTTCCTGGCTGCGTGAGACTGCGTGAGGTGAGGCCAAATCTTGTCACCCTCGAGGAGGTCGCCGTTCGGTTGGGAATGCCGATAGCCGTCCTGGAAGAAGGCCCGCTTCCCCCGCCATCGCTGGGCGGCCTCTACCAACTCACTGAACTCGCCATGGCATTACACAAAAGGGACGGGAAGCTCGGACCGGCTCTCGCTGAGGCTACTCCGTGGCTCGCAGCGGCTCCAGGCGCGCAACGGATCAATGCTCGTCTGTTATTGGCCACAAATATCTATGGGTAAACTCAGACACCGAGGGCGGAGAGCCGACCTTCGCCGCAGGAGTGAGCCCTCCAAGCTGTCAGGTAGGAACCAGACATTCAGACCGCGCCGAACTCGGGCTTGGCGCTGCACCGCCGCAACGCGGCTTCGAGCTGTATGCGGACCCTGAGACGCGCACGGCAGAAGTGAATCACCGCACGATCTGCATGTTCGCGGACGACCAGCAAAAGACAATCGCTTGCTGCCGGTTGTCGCTAAATTGGCTCGTCGCGGCACTGGCATCGTCAAACAGCGGTGCGCCGGTATAAAAAGGCAACAGCGCCAGTTGTGAAGGCTCCAATCCCTCGGTAGCATCGCCAGAAAATAGCAAATCGCAGAGCACTATGACCTTCAATTTTACTATTCCCACCCCGGGTGAAGCTCTCGCAGTAGAGTTCGACCCAGGCGAGACTGTCATATTCGTCGGCGCGAACGGTGGCGGAAAAACGCGTCTCACAGTTCATATCGAAAATAGCCTGGGCGAATCGGCTCACCGTGTATCTGCCCATCGTGCGCTTAGCATGAATCCCGAGGTTCAAAAAATTAGCGAGAGGCAAGCGCTTTCCGGGTTGCGATACGGATACCCTGGGGACGCGTCCCGAAATGCTGGCCTGAACCACAGAAATGGCAATAGATGGGGCAATAAACATGCGACCCATCTCCTAAATGATTTCGATTATCTCATTCAAGCGCTTTTTGCCGATCAATCCAACACCTCGTTGAAAGCCTATCATCGGCATAAGCCGGGCGCAGATCACAGCGAAGACAACTTTGAGATCACCAAGTTCGACAAGCTTCTTGAAATCTGGAACCGGCTTCTTCCTCATCGTCAACTTCACATCTCCGGGGATAACATCAGAGTTTCAGCCGGTGGCGTTGGCGAAACCTACCCTGCATCAGAGATGAGTGATGGGGAGAGGGCGATTTTCTACATGATAGGGCAAGCACTGGTTGCAGCGGAGGGAACGGTCTTGATCGTCGATGAACCAGAGCTTCACGTTCATCGCTCAATAATGGCCAAGCTGTGGGACGAAATAGAAGCCACTCGAAGGGATTGCGGATTTATTTATATTACTCACGACCTTGATTTTGCGGCAGCACGATCCGCAAAAAAATATGTGATTCGAGATTTTTCACCCCAGCCCCATTGGGTAATTGAAGAGATTCCAGAGAACACCGGGTTTCCAGAGGAACTGGTCACGCTCATTCTGGGCAGCAGACGCCCCATCCTCTTCGTTGAGGGCACGCATGATAGCCTTGACTACGCAATATACCGCGCATGCTATCCAGAATGGACAGTTGTTCCGAAGTCTTCTTGCTCCGAAGTAATCCATTCAGTGGTTTCAATGCGGGCCAATGCGAGTCTGACCCGGGTGACATGTTCCGGTATCGTGGACGGGGATGACTACAGCGATGAGGATGTAGCTTATTTCGAAGGCTTGGGTATCAAGATCATTCCTGTATCGGAGATCGAGAATCTTATCGCACTTCCAGTTGTTTGCTCCGCGATTGCCGGATCTGATGGCTTCACTGGGGCTGACTTACAGAAAAAGCTCAATGATGTCGCCAACGGAATATTCGGCTTACTCGATAGCGATGAAAAGATTGATAAGGTGGTCGCCCGTCATTGCCAAAGGCGTATCGATCGAATGCTGAAGCAGATCGATCTCTCAGGCTCAACATCGAGCGAAGAACTGATTCGAGATTACAATACTCGCACTGCAAATCTGGATATTTCTGGAATCGTAGAAACTCGAACACGAGAGATTAAGGCTGCTTTAGAGCAGAAAGATTTGGCGGCACTTCTGCGCTATTACGACAATAAAAGAGGAATCGCTGCAACCTTGGCGTCAGCTTTGAAAGGGACCAGAAGGGAAAACTTTGAATCGTGGGTTATCAGAGTTCTTGCGGCAAATAGCTCAAGCGGCATAGCAAACGCTGTGAAGAGCGTTCTTCCAGTTATCGAGCCTCGGTAGCTCGAGTCCGTTCTTCCCGCACACCTGACCTCCGACGGCACCCGCAGGACGCATGCGCAGCGAAAGTCCGGTTCGACTTCGACGGGCCGCGCCGCCGCATACCCGGTATCGCTTCAACGGCAGCTCTGGGCCGGGAGGCAACGCGTAGCGCATTATCCCAATTGCAGCTTCGACGTAGCAAACCTCGGTCCGTTTGGGCCCTGAGCAGCCATGCTGCGTTGGCGCGTCAACGGCCGTCAGGTCAGGTGCTGACCAAGGTCATGCTGGCCTCAATAGCGCAATCGATGCACATGATCGGCAAGAACGTGAGGTTGCCCCCCTGCCACGATACAGAGATATAGAAGGTGTCGGCAGCCGTGAAGCACGTTTGGTTCGAGCTGCACCGCAAGGACCTTAGGCTGGAAGATTTTCTGGCCAGCTAATTGAACGGCAGGCGTCTTTCGCATTCTATTGTCACAGAAGGAGACAAATACGCATGCTGCGACCAGCTCTAAACCAGCACGATCCCGGCGGGCGACGAATGATCCGCCTTCCCGACGGGGTGGTGAGTGACGCGGAGTTTTCAGAGGATCAAAGGTTTAGGCAGAAGTTGATGCGGGATTGGACCGCCGAAGGCCAGGAGAGCCGGACGATCCTATGGATCGGCATGAACCCTTCCACGGCGAACATTGACTTCAATGACCCTTCCTGCCACCGAGAGTTCTTGTTTTCGCGGCAATGGGGATACACGCGTTACCTCAAGGGCAACATACTCGACTACCGCGCCACTCGTCCACGAGACATCCCCGGCAACCTGGGGGCCGCGAGAACCCCGCGTAATCTCGAAGCGATAACGGAGATGGCGGACGATGCTGAATGCGTGGTCATTGCTCACGGCAATATGCTGAAACGGTATCAGCCTGCCATTGACGACGTTCTGCGTGCGGTTGCGCAGAACGGGGTTCCGATGTTTTGCCTGGGGCAGACAGGTAAAGGTTTCCCAAGACACGTCCTACCCGTGCCCGCAGACGTCCATCTACAGCGATTGGCTATACTCGAAGCGTGACATTGGCGGTGTCCGCTATGTCTGCGCTGCGGACCTCGGAATAAGAGACGTCGCGGCGCGTGTCCACCAGGGACAGGTTCGCAGGAACTGCGACGCAGCGATGATGCGCTTGGCGAATGTCCGGAGAGGGCCGATCGTTACGCCTGGCCTACAGGGCGGAAAGCCGTCTTTCGCTGCGATCCGCACCAAAGTCAGCTATGCTCAGGAGATTGCCGTTGCAGATAGCCGCACACGGGTCGACGCAGTTCATTTTCTCCGGTATTGCTCGAAGAAACAGATGCTTAGAGAAGACTGCGAATGAAACTATTTCCCCAGGATAATGACGTTGTTTTGTATGAAACAGGATTCGACGATGATGTCCTCGAGCGAAGGGCCACTTCAAAGCAGCTTTCCGAACTTGTTGAGAGGATAGAAGACCCGATTGTCTTGGCACTCGACGATAAGTGGGGATCTGGGAAGACCTTTTTTCTCAAGAGGTGGGTTGCAGCTCACATTGCAGAAAACAACGGCAGAGCCACAACTGTATATTTCGATGCATTTGAAAACGATTATCTAACCGACCCCCTCGTTTCCATCATTACTGCGGTAAGTGACCGCTTACCAGATGCGCAAGCTGCGACAGTAAAAAAATGGAAATCAGCCACTGCAAAACTTGCAAAACCAGCATTGGGGATCGCTCTTTCGGTGGCCACGTTTGGTGCCAAACAATATTTAGATGAAATAGGAGATGTGATCGCGGATGCGGCCAGTGGCGAAGCCAAAGATGCGGCACAAGTCCTTTGGGATATTGAAAAAGATCGAAAAGAAGCAATGGGCGATTTTCGAAGCCTGCTGTCAGATTTAACCCGAAAATCGGAAGCACCGATCGTCATTGTCGTTGACGAATTAGACCGGTGCCGACCAGACTATGCACTGACTGTGCTGGAAGTCATCAAGCACTTTTTTTCAGTCCCAAAAGTCCATTTCATACTCAGTATTAACGGAAAAGCATTAGAGAACAGCGTAAAAGCAAGATATGGCGCTGAGATTGATGCCGAAAGGTATCTCCGGAAATTCATAAACGTCTCGTTTTCGCTTCCTCGCATGGTCGGTGAGCGCGGTGAAGTTGATGTTGTAGCCAAATACGCGTCAAATCTTATATCCGATATGAAGCTTCCACAGCGCGTTTCAGACCGTTGTGTAAGTATCTTAAAATGCGTGGCCAAAAGTCGGGATGTATCCCTTAGGGATGTTGGAAAGGTCCTCTCCAAGGTCGCTTTATTGCCCAATGCCGTTCATGAGAAAAATTATATGGACGGATATATTGATATACTCTGCGCGCTTCTTGTCACCTCCGTCGTCGACCCTGGGCTCCATATGAAGTTGGTTTCTGGTGATACTCAGACGTCGGAGCTTCGAACGTATCTCTCTGCACCAAGAGAAAAAACGGTAGAGCGTATCGAGGGTGACTACAATTCTGAATACGATCATGAGGTTACTGTTTGGCTTGCTACAATAGTTTTTTGTTGCGGAATCGAAGCGTTGAAAGATGTTGAAGACTTGCCTGACTGGTCTGAACAGATGGCTGGTCGATTTGATCGTTTTGGAGTGCGGGATCGAAAATCTATAGCGAAGAGAATTCAAAAAGACTGGATCGAATTATTCAGAGTTTAGCTTTTAATACGGCGTTGCCTTGCCTGCACCGACTTCCACTTTTGCAGGCGCTACGGGCTTTTGATTTTTTACATTGTTATGTTATCTGGCATATTAGTTTTGCAGCTGAAAGCGGCCATTGAACGAGAGCTTCATGAGCAACAGCTATGGGTCGAACTAAAAGGCTTGAAACAGCGCCACGTGAAGTTGCTTCATATATTGCCAAGGGGAAGAAACAGGAGGAAAGATGAGTTATTTGTTAGCCCGCGTTGAGAGTTTCGGCCGATTTGAAGGGGAAGCCCTGTCTGCGGAACCGGTCATGGGGTATGGGAAAAGTGGTGAAGTCCCGCATGAAATGCATAATTTTTCGGTTGCTTCGGATGGCTTCATTTACGGTTACCTTCCTAAGGAGGGTGGCGGTGACCTGAGTCGATTGGGTGGCTCTAAAGGCGATGAAGAAATCTCAAATGTGACTGTGATTTTTATCAGTAGCGGATTTGTGTGCGGTTACTATAGAAACGCGACTGTTTTCTCCATACCCGTCAGACATCCAGATAAGCTCAAAGCCGGAAATTCGGACATCTATTGCAGGATCAGGGTCGATCCGAGAGACGCATTTTTGGTCCCCGTTGAGAAAAGGGTTGATGAGATACAACCCAGACCCAAGGGTCAGTTTCCGGTGTTATACGGGGATGAGAGTAGTAACTGGGTTGCTTGGTTCGAAAAATGGCTACGAGGTTTCGAAGATGTTATCGAAAGCGAGAAGAAACGTCGAAAATGGGCTAAAGCGGTCGAGCGAGGCTCGAAGGCTCGAAAACTCGCCCTCAATCAATACGGCGCCAAGTGCGAATGTTGCCAAATATCGCATCAAGATAGCGTTCGTTCGGCGGTTTTTGAAGTTCATCATAAAGTGCCATACGCCGAGAACTTCGAGATGCGCCACTTAGATGTATCTGATCTGGCGGTCTTGTGCGCCAATTGCCACCGAATGATTCACAAGATGCCAGATCTCGCAGATATCCGAGCGCTTCAGCGCTATTTGGAATTGCCTGTAATGAAAAGCTTATGACCAAAAATTGTGCGGCTCTTACTTAGTTGACGCGCGGAATCGTTCGAGCGTTAGGCCACGGGCGCGCCTGAAATCAAGCCGGTGCAGCGAACGGCAGCAATGGGCGCTGCAAACGCAGCATCCAACCCCAACGCTCAAGGTCCGCTTCGGGTCGCACGCTGACCGACCATGTTGCACATCTTGTTGAGGGTCCTGAGGATTAGATCGAGGGCATGCCGAAGCCTTCCCCGACCCGCTATCGCACGACGAACTGGTCCGACTACAACGCGGCGCTGCGCATGCGCGACTCGCTGCTGGCCTGGTTCGACCCCGAGATGGTCTGGCACGCCGGGAGGACCGGCAAGGGTGGGTGGCCCGTCCACCGGTTGTTCTGGACGACTTCCTTGACCCATTCGGTATTATAGATCGTCCCCTCGGGCTCGGTCGGCGCCGGATCGCTCCCGCCCGCCTCATCGCCGCCTGACGGGTTCCCACCCGTATCGCCAGAAGGCTCAGAGCCTCCACCTGGAGCCTCACCAGTAGAGGCGCTTCCTTCTCCGGCATCAGCCTCTGCCGCAGCAAGCGCGACCGTCGAGCTTTCGAAGGTCGTCGAGACCTTTCCCCCATCTGCGTGACGCTGGCGATAGACACGATCGCAACCAAGCCTGCCAGCAGGCAGTATTCAACGAGGCTCGCACCTCGTGTGTCGCACCCCTTAGAGAAACGCCAATGCTTCATGTAAAAATAGCTCCTATATGACCGGCGGTTCTTCTTGGTCCGTTGGGACTTAGGTCCGGGCGGTGACCACCCGAAGTCCTGCTTGCCTTGCCGTATTTGGCGATACTCTTCTAAGAATATCGCGCCGCATTCATTGTCAGTTGGGGCAAAGGGGGAACATCGCATCGCATAGGGCGCCGATCCGCATTTTTTCACTATTTTTCAATTGAACCCGGCTCGGTATTTCTGTCTGCTCCCGGGCGGAGGTCTCATTTGCTCAAGCGTTTTTTCGGTGAAGGATTTCGAGATGCCAATGGCTTGGGCAGCGCCAGCACTTTGGCGCCGCCAATTCGAACCGTTGACGATCTGCTTTCCGCCGCGGTCGGGTTTGACCTCGAAATCATCGATGACGCCAGGGGCCTCGCGCGCCTTCGTGATGCCGCCGCATTTCCTGCCACCGCAGCGGCAGAGGATGCAGCGAGCAAGCGCGGGCTCTCAGCCACAAAAATTGAGGCCGAACTGCGCCGTCATCGCTTCGCGATCGGGCACAATGCAGCCATCCATGATCTCCCTGAGCTTGAAGCTCTGACAGGCAGGTCATTCGACGACCTTCAGCTCGTCGATACGATCTGGCTTAGCCCCCTCGCCTTCCCCAGCCTCAAGTCGCATGCGCTGAACAAGCCCTATCTGGCCCAAACAGGCTTGGCAGATCCCGTTCAGGACACGCTCGAAACCATTGCCCTCCTCCGCTCCGAGGCCTTGGCTTTCGAGACGATGGAGCGCGAATGGGTAGAGGTCCTGCGCTGGCTGTGCGGTCTCGGCGCAAACCACAAAGGCTACGCGGCCTTCTTCGATGCCGCCT
This sequence comes from Limimaricola litoreus, assembly GCF_024159025.1. Taxonomy (GTDB): domain Bacteria; phylum Pseudomonadota; class Alphaproteobacteria; order Rhodobacterales; family Rhodobacteraceae; genus Limimaricola; species Limimaricola litoreus. Next base: position 13,321 of record NZ_JAMYXC010000197.1, on the reverse strand, counting down.
TAGGGCGCGTCTCTACCCCTTCAGGTAATGATCTGGAGGAAGCCAAGCCGATCATCGACACGATCCACCGGATGTTCCAGGGCGAGGTCTGCATGCGCGGGCTGCACGGCCAGCTCCTCCATGCCTTCGACTCGAAGAACGGTTGGCCGTTGGCTTGGGTCCTGAGCTGGGTTCGGCACCGCGACCAGCGGCCGGCACCGGCCGAGTGGCTTTTGAAGGGAGGGCTCGGCTTCCAGGAGGCCCTGGATGAGCTGGGCAGGCGGCGATGCAGCCAATCGGGCTGCCGCCGCTGCCGGGACTACGAGACATCGCTTCACAGCATGAACCGGTGGTTTCCGCCTGCCGAAGGCGAGACTCCGCGCTTTCAGCCGCCCTTCGACAAGAAGGGCATCGCCTACCAGCAGCGCGTGATGGACGCAGCCCTGGTCCGGCGCTCGGCTCTGGGTATTCTTCCCACCGGCACCGGCAAGTCACGCTGCTTCCAGGTGCCCGCCCTCGAGCACCACGAGCGCACCGGCGATCTCACCGTGGTGGTCTCACCCCTCAAGGCGCTGATGGAGGACCAAGCCGCCAAGGCAGAAGAGGAAGGTCTGCCCGGCGTCGCACGGCTGCATAGCGATCTCGATGTCGTAACCCGCAACGAAATCCTCTCGGATATCCGCGAGGGGCGGATCGCCCTGCTCTACCTCGCACCGGAAAGCCTTGGCTCCAAATCGACACGCTCTGTGCTCGAGAGCCGGCGCATCGGCATGTGGGTCTTCGACGAGGCACATTGCATTTCAGCATGGGGCAATGGCTTTCGCGGCGACTATCGGCGTGCGCCCAAGTGGATCGCCGAGTGCGGCGCGCGCGGTAGCGAGAAGGCCGCCATTCTGTGCCTGACCGCCACCGCTCGGTCAGAGACCCAGAAAGACATACAGAAAGCCCTCAAGACCGGCATGGACCGGTCGCTCGCGGTGATCGACGGCGGGGCCGAGCGCCCGAACCTCACCTACCGCGTGCTGCCCCGTGATGGCGAGACGCATGAGCAGCTGAGCGACATGCTCCGCGACCCGGAGCTTTTACCCGAAGGCGGCCAGGCAATCATCTATGCCTACAGCCGCAAAGACACTCAGCAGATCGCGTCCAGCCTCGACGCTCTCGGCCACAGCGTGGAGTTCTACCACGCCGATCGCACCCCGGAGGACAAGGCGCGCGTCGAGCGCGACTTCGCTGAGGGACGCTTACGGGTCATTGTCTCGACCATCGCCTTTGGCATGGGGGTCGACTGCCCGCGGGTGCGTCTGGTGCTCCATACCGGACCCTCTGCCTCTCTCGAAGCCTATGCCCAGGAAGCAGGGCGCGCAGGGCGCGACAAAAAGCCAGCCACCTGCATTCTCCTGCACGACCCGGATGAGCATGACCGCCGCATTGGTCTTTGCGCCCAGGGGCATCTCCACAAGGAGGACATCGATGCTGTCCTGGCCTATGTGCTCGACATCCAGCGCCGCGTGCAGCGCAAGACCAACCGCTTCCCTCCGATCTCACTGCCCTACCAAGTGGTCGCTGAAGATGTGTTGGGGTTTCTGAAGGACTCGACCTACGAGCGCGCCGAGGAGTTACAGAGATCACGGGTCGACCGCATCGTCGATGAACTCGAGGCCCATGGCCTCATTCGCAAGGTGGGGGTGCAATCCGGATTTTCCCGTCTCCGGGTCAAAAGGCAGGTTCTCGACGCGCTCCAGCGCGATCCCAAGGGTCTCACCCGTATCCAGACCCGGATCGTCCAGTATCTCTTCTCGCAGGCCGCCAGAGGCGACGAGCCCCAGCTCCCCGACGATCTCGAAGAGCTTGCGGATATATGTGGCCTACGAAAGACCGGCCGACTGAAGATCGTGCGCAAAGCCGTAACCGCCCTGCGAAAGCATCGCGATCTTCTGCATGCCGATACGACCATCGACATCAAGCTCGGCGGTGCGCGGATTGCGCCGCGCCTCGTCTCGACCTGGGCGGAGAAGAGCAACGCAGTGGTCGAAGTCATCATCGCCCTGTTCGAGGCCCGGGCCACGGCGGAGGAGGACACCTTCGACGACACCCAGGAGGTCGAGGAAGGCGAGCAACCCGACAAGCCCGCGCCGCGGCCATTCCAAATCACGCTCGCGGCGCTTCTTCAGAAAGTTCAGAACGAGCTTGAAGAAGGCGTGCGCCTTACTGCCAAGGAGGCTCTTCAGCTTCTCGAGGAGCTGCGCTGGCTCAAACTCATCAACCTCAAGGTGGCACCAGCCAATCTGACGAAGCAGCTCACGATCTACGCGCCCGAGCTCGAGCCGGACGACCTCCGGGCCCGGCTCGAACAACACCGTGCGCAGACATCCCGCGTGCTTGGGGTGCTCGAAAAGCTTGCGGACGACGAGCGCCACCTGCGTATCGAAACGGATCACCTCGCTGAAGAGGTCGAAAGTTTCGACATGGATGTCGAAGGGACCTGGCGCGCTCCGGACGGCTCCAGACTCGCAGCGGGCGCATCAGAGCGTCTCGTGCGGCGTCATCTGCGCCTGCTGACACGGATCAAGGCGCTCGACATCTCGGCCGGGCTCTACACCAAGAGTGAGGCCGTCCGCGTCGAGATCGCACGGCGCGATACCAACCTGACCGTCCGCTCCTACACTCAGGAGATGTTCCGCACCGGGGTTGAGGCCTTCCAGGAGGAGGAGATCCGCCAGCTGCACCTCATGGACGGTTTTGCCCGGCGGGTGCTCGATGTGCCGGATGAGGCGCCTGAGCTTCTCAAGTCCTACTTCGCGACGCCGTCCAAGGAGAGCCTCGCAACATTCTTCGAGGGCGAAGAGTTGAAGGTGGTTCGTGAAAACCGCCCTGCCCCGGTCCAGCGGCAGATCGAGCTGCGCAGCAGGCTCGACCCCGAGCAGTCGAAGATCGTGCATGACGACACAAGCCTGAAAGATCTGCTGGTCTTGGCCGGCCCGGGCGCCGGCAAGACACGGGTGCTGGTGGAGCGCATCGTCTGGCTCGTCGGCGTCGAGCGCGTGCCGCCAGACCAGATCCTGGCTTTGTGCTACAACCGGCGTGCCGCGGAAGAAATCCGCTCGCGCCTGCGTGCGAAATCTGCACTTGGCCGACGCGGCGCGGTCGTCTCGGTCTACACCTATCACTCCTTTGCCTTGCAGGTGCTCGGCCAGTCCTTCGCCGAGCTCTCGGATGAGGCGGTGGGCGAGGAAGTCGGGCTTACCGACACCGAGGCCGACAGCGGGCGCAAGGCCAGCGCCTTCGATCGCATTCTGTCGCACGCCAGCGCGCGGCTGACCCAGCAACGCGATGACGGCGGCAATCTCTCGGACCTCATCCTGCGGCGCTTCCGGTGGGTCTTCGTCGACGAGTTCCAAGACGTGACCGAGGACTCCTTCGCGTTAATCAAGGAGATCTCGCAGCAGAGCCAGAAGAAGGCCGCGAGTGAAGCACGCAGTGCGGCCGATCTTGTCGATGTCCGCTTCATTGCAGTCGGAGACGATGACCAGAACATCTATGACTTCGGCGGCGCCAGCGGGCAGCATATCCGCGCCTTCGATCGGCTGTTCAACACGCCCAAGAAGATGCCCGAGCTGACATGGAACTACCGCTCGAGCGGAGCCATCTTGCGCTGTGCCGCTGAGATCATCTCCCATTGCTCCGATCGCCTGAAGACCCGGGAAATCGAAATCGATCCAGACCGGGTCCATGATCCACTGCAAGGCCGCTATCACCGACCGCGCGATCCCGACCTTGGTCGAGTAACGATCCTCAAGAATGCCGATCGAACCATCGAAAGCCACGCGGCCCTCGCGACGGCCGAGCTGCTCCGTCTGCGCGCAACGGTAGGCAAGGAGAAATGGCGCTGGGCATCTACCGCCGTGCTGGTGCGCCGACGCTCGCACATCCCGGTGGTCGAGCGCGCGCTGGTGGGCGCCGGGATCGAGGTCTCACGCGACCTCCAGGGGCTCGTGCCCATGGCGCGCGTGAAAGAAGCTGTCCGGGTCAGGGAGTGGCTGGAGAAGAAGGAGCGCGTCGGCCGAGTGCTGCTGCCGGAGGACATCGAGCGGGTCGCCGGGTGGCTGGAGGGGCATTACGGAAGCCTCTGGGCGCGTGCTGTGGCACAATGGCTGAGGGACTACCTGCGTGACCAGTTGGATGCGGCCGAAGAAGACCCCGAGAGAAGCGAGGCCGCCGAAGATCAGCCGGTGGAGGTCTCGCCGCGCCTGGCGCTCGAGGAGTTCATAGAATGGGCGCATGGCTGGCGGCCCGAGCAGAACGGCGTGATGGTGCTCACCGCGCACAGCTCCAAGGGCCTCGAATTCGACAATGTCGTCGTCTGCGATTGCGACTGGCTTCACGGCCTGTCGATCACCGGCGCAGATCGACGCCTTTTCTATGTCGCCGCCACCCGGGCCCGATACAGCCTGAGCCTGACAACAGGGGGCTTCATGGCGCCGACAAGGCGGTTGATCTCGACGGAGAGGTCGGAGCATCTCGCGCCGCTCGAACTCGAGCCGCACCATCCTTCACTGGAAGCTCGAGCCAAGGCACCACTGATCCCCTGCTCTGTCCGGGAAGTCTTTCTGTCTTTCCCAGCCTGGGATGGGCCGGGATGCTATTCCGACGAGAGGGATCGGCAAAAAACTAAGGCCGTTATCACGGGGCTGAAGCCTGGCGATCGCATCTGGATCAAGAGAACGCAGAGCCAGCGGGATAGAAACCCTTGGCATGTCTTTGCGCCTATCGAGAATGGGCTGCATCGGATCGGCAAGATGCAACGAGGCTTCTCGCCGGGTGTGGTTGGAGAGAAGTTCTACGCCGAGGTTTTTGCCCTCGTTTCCTGGCGCAAGACCGATAGCGACGAGGATCAGCATGGCAGGATCTACCTGGATCAATGGTTTACCGTCATCCCCGAATGGCGGTCCATCAGCAGCTAAAGCATTATGAATGTTACCACCTGCGAATTTCAAAGGGTGCTGTGGCAGAATCTCTGCCTGCTGGTTTACTTAACAAATCAATAACTTATACGAACTGCATGAAGGTGACTTCGCCCGCCACCTCCAGCCACCATACGAGTTGCTCAGTCCAAAGCACCACGCTTCCGAAGCACGGCTCCCAGCAGATCTGACCGGGCTGCGACATGATTTGGCTCCCATGGACGCTCGACCATCGAGACGCCCCATAATCTTTTCCGAGGACGCCGTTCCGCTTTTCCATCAGAGGCCAGGTCGCCGCTGAAACAAAAGGTCAGGATACTGGCCAGCCTCACAACGTTGCAGAGCCCGGCTTGCCTCTCGAGGTGCTGCACGGCCAAGGTATGCCGGTTGCCGATGCGGTGCACTAAGTCGGGATCACGCAGCAGAGCTACTACAGATGGCGGCGACAATACGCTGGCATGAGCCGGAGCCAGCTGAAGCGGCTGGAGCAGCTCAAGAAGTAAAACCAGTGCCTGCGCCCATTGGTCTCTGACCTGACGCTGGACAAGATAATCTTGGCTGGAGCGGCGCAGGGAAACTTCTGAACCGCTCGCGCCACCGTCAGTGCCACTCCCCTTGCCGAATTTTTTTCCCAACAGGAGCCTGTGGATAACTTTTCCGATCCGAACTCCTGACCTCGCAACGAGAGGTTAGAAGAGTCGATGACTTACACGCCAGAGCAGATCAGGTCAGCTCGAGACTACGCAGCGCTCGTGGTAGCGCTACACGGGGAGCACTACCTGCCAATCTTTGCGGCAATTGAACGAGAAGCGGAAAAACTCTTGACCCGGGAGAGCATTTTAGCCCGCGCTCGCCTCATTGCAGAGCGTCAACTTGCTGCTTAGGCCACGGCTTCAAGAAGGATTTGCTTTGCCCGTTGTCTTTCTTCCAGGGTAGCGTCGAGGCGGATGACGTTCATAAGTGCGAGCTTCTGTTCAAGCGTCAGATCGTCACCATAGATTTCACGCTTGAGTATGTTCTTCGGGCTATGCCCCATCATCCTGGCTTGGAAAAATTGGTCGATCCCTCCTGCGCGTCGCATACGCCCCTGAAAAGCGTGCCGGAGGGAATAGACCGTATGGTCTTCCGTCGGTAGCAAGCCATTTTCTCGGAGATAGGAATTCGCAGCATCCGAAAAACCAGGTTTATTTCGATACCTAATGAAACCTTCTGGATGCCTTCTGGCTGCCTCCAGTGCGGGACCTACCAGCACAAGATCCCGTTCGCGGAAGGGATTTTTCAGCTTCCGACCCTTTTCCCTAAGTTGGATATGCGGAATTTCTTCGTATAGTCGTAGGTGGTGAGGCAGAACTCCTGTTATCTCAGAGGGACCCGCCCCTGTTTCAGCCATAACGATCAAAACATCTCTAATTTCCTCATTTGTTCCGGGCAGAGGATTGGCACACAGGAGATTCCTGCGTATCCAATCTTCTGAGAATTCGCGCTTCTTCTTTGACTCTCGCCCCCCATGGATAGTCAACTCCGCGAAAGCCAAGTTATCTTTCAATTGATGTCTTTTGCAGTGAGCCCTCAGCAAAGTCCTCAGGAAACCAAGGGTCTTATTGGCCGTATCCGCCAGAATTTCGCCCTTGGCGACCCGATCCAGATAAACTGCTTCAAGCGCGAGCGCGTCTTGCCTCGTAATATCGTAAGCTGGCTTATCTGTAATTACTGAAAGAAGCTCCTTAACGGCCAGAATGTAGGGATTACGCCAGCGCCGCTTCTGATCTTCATCTTTACCAGAAAGGCGGGCGCGACTCGCTTCCTCATATTCCTCCACGAGATTAGAAATCATCACCTGCGGTCTATCGACGCCTCCCAGTTCAGCAGAAATCACTTCGGACTGAGTTGCGTTTGGATCTTCTTGCATTAGGTGACTGATGCGCGCCATCAGGTCAGCAAATGGCCCCTCCGCCAATTCAGAGGCAGTTCGGTAGGTGGTGCCACGCGCCTTCGCCAGCGCAGCGACATTTTTGAAAGAGGGATTGATCCTCACCTCTTCGCCGCCCAAGCGCCGGTCAAGATCTGCAAGGATCTCAGCTCGAAGCACCCGTGCCGATGTTTCCGCCTCACTTTCGCTGTCGGTGTGAAGGCTCTGCTTGATGACCTTTCTCTTCTCAACCGAGCGATATCTGGCTGGCACCCGCATACGAAGGTGCCAAGTGTTTCCGCGCTGTTGAATCCCTCGGCCTTTAGCTGCCGCCATGACTATTTCACCCCGAAACCTACGTTCTCGTAGCACCCCAAACTCCGGGACACAATATGGGACACATCTTGGAACACAGCCGAACGCCATACTAAATTTTTTTATTATATAGCAGAGTGTTACATGGATATTCTCTGCATTCTTCGAATCCCTGTCTCTCCGCCACTAACCCCCTTACAGGAACGGCGTCGTTAAAGATCCCGCGGACATGTTTTAGCGCGGCTGAAGGAAAGCCCGCGGTACTGCCTTGCGTGGATCAACATTCGCCCCGGATCATCGCCCCCCCCTTCCTCACTCATCAGGCGAGGACGAAGCTGCGCGCTCGTCGTCGGCTGTCTTCTCTCAGCGCGGTAATGCGGTTGCCGATCCGTGGTGCCGAGTTCGACCCAGGTCCTCTCATTACTCTATCCATTCCTGGCCAGGCAGGCCGCCGATGTCTTGCCGGGATTCGCGTACATGCGCGGGCGGCGCCGTGGAAAGCTACGCGACTGCGACGGGGCGGAATGCTGGTCCTTGCAATCCGCGCCGCGGCAGACGATTTTCCGCTCCTGTCCTCGCCCGCCGAACATTCGCTCTTATCTGCATTGGCACGTTGAACCCGGGCCGTTCAGACGGCACGTCGGGTGTCCAGGACCAAGGAGCTGCATCATGCTGAAAACAATCATCACCGCCGCGATCGCGACGGCCGGGCTGTCGACCGCCGCCGTGGCGCAGGAAAACGACACGCTGGTCGTCGGCATGTCGGGCGGGTATTTTCCCTTCACCTTCGTGCGCCAGGACGAGCTGCAGGGCTTCGAGGTCGATGTGATGAATGCCGTGGGCGAAGAGGCCGGGCTCGACATCGAGTTCCAGACCATGAGCTTTTCGGGCCTGATCGGCGCGCTCGAGGCCGGGCGGATCGACACGATCGCCAACCAGATCACCATCACCCCCGAACGCGAGGCGGCCTTCGTCTTCACCCAGCCCTACGTCATCGACGGCGCGCAGGTGGTGACGCAGGAGGGCAATAACGAGATCGAGGGCGTCGAATCCCTGCGCGGACGGACCGTCGCAGTCAATCTCGGCTCGAACTTCGAGCAGCTTTTGCGCGAGCTGCCCTTTGCCGAGGAGATCGACATCCGCACCTACGAGACGAACATCGAGCAGGACACCGCGCTGGGGCGCGTCGATGCCTTCGTGATGGACCGCGTTTCCTCGGCGCAGGTGATCAAGGAAAGCCCGCTGCCGCTGCAGCTTGCCGGGCAGCCCTTCTCCGAGATCCGCAACGCCCTGCCCTTCCGCGATACCGATGAGGACCGGGCTAAGCGCGACCGCGTCGATGCGGCGTTGAGCGCGCTGAAGGAGGACGGCACGCTGACCGAGATCTCGCAGAAGTGGTTCGACAGCGACATCACCTCCGTCGCTGCCGAAACCGAGTGAGCTGAACCATGCGGGCGCTCGACCTCGACTACATGCTGGGGCTGGTGCCCGTCATCTTGGGCTACGTGCCGCTGACGCTCTTCATGGCGGCGGTGGCGATGCTCTGCGCGCTGGTGCTGGCCTCGCTCCTTGCGGTGGAGCGGGTGATCCGCGTGCCGGGGCTCGACTGGCTCGTGGTGCTCTTCATCAGCTTCTTTCGCGGCACGCCGCTGCTCGTGCAGCTGTTCCTGTTCTACTACGGCCTGCCGCAGGTGCTGTCGTTCCTGACGCAGATCAACGGCGTCACGGCCGCGATCATGGGGCTGACGCTGCATTTCTCGGCCTATATGGCCGAGGCGATCCGCGCCGCGATCACCGGCGTCGACCGCAGCCAATGGGAGGCGGCGCAGTCGATCGGCATGACGCAGGGCCAGATGATGCGGCGGATCGTGCTGCCGCAGGCGGGCCGGATCGCGGCGCCGACGCTGGTCAATTACTTCATCGACATGATCAAGGGCACCTCGCTGGCCTTCACCCTCGGTGTGACCGAGATGATGGGCGCGACGCAAAAAGAGGCCTCGGGCAGCTTTCTCTACTTCGAGGCCTTCCTCGTGGTGGCGGTGCTCTACTGGATCATCGTGGAGGTGCTGAGCCAGGGGCAGAAGCAGCTCGAAACCCATCTCAACAGGGCGTATGCGCGATGATTTCGGTGCGTGGACTGACCAAGCGTTTCGGCAGCACGGCGGTGCTCGACGGCATCGATCTCGACATCGCGGAGGGCGAGCGGGTCGTGGTGATCGGCCCCTCGGGCACCGGCAAATCGACGCTGCTGCGCTGCCTCAACTTCCTCGATCGGCCCGAGGCCGGGACGATCGAGGTGGGCGAGACTTCGGTCGATGTCGCCCGGGCGACGAAGCGCGAGATCCTGTCGCTGCGCCGGGCCACGGCCTTCGTCTTTCAGAACTATGCGCTCTTCGCCAACAAGACGGCGAAGGAGAACATCATGGAGGCGCTGGTCACGGTGCAGGGCCGCCCGCGCGACGAGGCGGAGCGCCGCGCACTCGAGGTGCTGGCCGAGACCGGCCTCGCCGAAAAGGCCGACAGCTATCCCGCGGCTCTGTCTGGCGGCCAGCAGCAGCGCGTCGGGATCGGCCGGGCGATGGCCATCGGAGCCGAGTTGATGCTCTTCGACGAGCCGACCTCGGCGCTCGACCCCGAATGGGTCGGCGAGGTGCTCGACCTCATGCGCCGTGTCGCCGAGCAGCGCCAGACGATGCTGATCGTCACCCACGAGATGCAGTTCGCCCGCGAGATCGCCGATCGCGTGATCTTCATGGAAGGCGGCCGCATCGTCGAGCAGGGCCCGCCGGGCCAACTGCTCGAAGCGCCGCGTGACGAACGGCTGCGCCGCTTTTTGCGCCGCGTCACCTGATCGGGTGGGCGCGGAGGCGCTCAGCTTGCCTCCGACTGCGCGTCTGCGCCCGCCGGTGCCAGCCCGCGCCCAGCGCCCCGAAGGCGGCCAATGGCGGAGCCGATGTCGCCTTGCACAGCGATCAGGGAGGGCACGACGAACAGCACGATGAAGAAGCCGAAGATCAGCCCGAAGCACAGGGTGACCACCATCGGTTTCAGGAAGGCCGCCTGCGTGCTGGCTTCGAACAACAGCGGCGCGAGGCCGAGCACCGTCGTCAGCGTCGTCAGCAGCACCGGGCGCAGCCGCTCGGACACCGCGTCGACGATCGCCTCCCTGTGCGGCATGGTCTTCATCCTGTCCGAGATCGCGGTGACCAGAACGATGGAGTCGTTCACGATGATGCCGCTCATGCCGACGAAGCCCACGATCGAGAAGATCGACATCGGCAGATCCCACCAGTAGTGGCCCCAGATCACGCCGGTGAGCCCTACCGGGATCACCCCCATGATCGACAGCGGCCAGAACCAGTTGCCCAAGACCAGCGCCAGCGTCATGTAGATCAGCAACAGGCAGATCCCGTAGCCGACCAGCGCATCGCCCAGGAACTCGCTTTCCTGTTCGGCCAACCCGCCCATCTCGAAGCTCACCCCGTGGCTCGCGGCGATGGCCGGCAGCTCGACCTCCCGGATCTGCGTCATCACCGCCTCGGCCCGCAGCGGGTCCGTGGCCGAGATCTCGCCCGTCACATGCACCACCGACTGCCCGGCCTCGCTGCGGATCGAGGTGATCGAAGGGTCGGCCACGACCTCGACGATCTCGCCCAGCTCGGCCCATTGCCCTTCGGACGACTGGATCAGGATCTCTTCGAGATAGGCCGCGCTCAGCGCGTCCTCGGGCAGCTCGACGCGGATCACCGCCTCCTGGCTGCCCTCCTGGAACGAGACCGCTTCGACCCCGTTCAGCCGGTTGCGCAGCTCGGTCGCGACATCCGTCTCGTCAAAGCCCATGGCGCGGCCCAGCCCCGTCAGGCGCAGGGATTGGCCCGTCGCCGCGAGGGTCAGGTCGTCCTCCAGCCCGGTGATGTCCGGGATCAGGGCAAGCTGCTCCTTGAGCGCCTCCGCCGCCTGATCGAGCGCCATGGGATCGTAGCCGTAAAGCGCCACATCGAGGCTGTCGCCGCCCGGCCCGAAACGCCCGGCGCGGAAGCTGAAGGTCTCGAGCGTCTCGGGCTTGCGCAGTGCCTGCTCGAAGGCCTGCACGAAGGCATCCGCATCATAGGGGCGGTCGTCGGCCCCGATCAGCTCGATGGTCAGGGCGCCGAGCAGGTCGGCATCCTTGTCTTCGGCGGTGGCAAGGCCGCGCCCGGCGCTGCCGCCGATCTCGGTCAGCACCGCCGTCACCGGATCGGCGCCGTGCTCGGCCTCGAAATCGGCGCGCACCTCGTTTGCGGCGCGCAGCATCTCGTCGAGCATCTCCATGGTGTCGCCGCGCGTGGCCTCATCCGTCATGGCGATGTTGGCCGAGATGGTGGTGCTTTGCGGCGCCACGAAAAAGCGCCAGCTCACGTCGCGATCGACCACCATCATGATGCCCTGCAGCGTCGCGCCGACGGCAAGCAGTAGCACGGCGTAGCGCGCCGCGATCAGCGCCCGCACCACCGGCGCGAAGACGGCGACCCGCATCCGGTCGAAGGCACGGTTCACCACCCGCGAGGGCCAGCTCAGAAAGCTCGTGTCGAGCTTGGCCAACCCATGGCCAAGGTGATGCGGCAGGATCAGAAAGCACTCGGCCAAGGATGCGGCGAGAACGGCCGCCACCACGAGCGGGATCGTCGCGATGAACTCCCCGAAGCGGCCATCGATCGACTGCAGCGACATGAAGGCCACCACTGTCGTCACCGTGGAGGCGAGAACCGGGACGAGCATGCCGCGCGCGGCGCGCTCGGCGGCCCGGTCGCGGCGCTCTCCCTTGGTGCGGTGCCGATACTCGGCATGTTCCGCCACGACGATCGCGTCATCCACGATGATGCCAAGGCAGATCAACAGCGCGAACATGGAGATCATGTTCAGCGACTGGCCGGTGACCCACATCAGCCCGAGGCCCGCGGCCATGGCCACCGGGATACCGGCGGAGACCCAGACGGCGGCGGAAGGCGACAGAAAGACGAAGAGAAGGACAAGGACGAGGCCGAGACCGAAGAACGCATTGTCGATCAGGATCGAAAGCTGGTCGCCGATGCCCTCGGCCATGTTGCGCATGAGGTCGATTTGCAGCTCTTCCGGCGCCTTGGCGACGAAGGCCTCGCCGATCTCGATTACCTCGCGCTGGATGGCGAGCGCATCCCCCGTGGGCCCGCGCTCGACGCTGATCGACACCGCCGGACGGCCTTCGAGGAAATAGGCCCGGCCCGAACCCGCTTTGCTCGTCTGCACCTGCGCGATTTCGTCGAGCGAGATCACCCCGCGGTCCGTGCGCAGCTCCATGCCGGCAAGCCCCTCCGCGGAAAGCTTGTCCTGACCGATGCGCACCGGCGTGCCCGAGGCCCCGGCCTCTCCGACGGCGCTCTCGCGCGCATTGGCCTCGATCACCGCCCCCACATCCGACAGGCTCATCCCGTATTCGGCCAGATGTGCTGCATCGATCTCGAGGGTGATCTCGGGGGACGTCACGCCGCGCAGGCTGACCCGGGTGATCCCTGCCCTGAGGAACTCCTGCTTGAGCTCCTCGCCCAGCGCCTCGATGCGGTCGGCCTCGACATCGCCCGAAAGCACCACGTCGAACACGCGTTCGCGCCAGACGCCCCGCGCGATCTCGGCGTCTTCGGCGGCCTCCGGCAGGGCGGAGGCCGAGGGCATGGCGGCGTCCACGTCCTCCATGGCGCGCGAGATGTCCCAGCCCGGTTCGAATTCGAGCGTGAAGCGCGCCTGCCCGGACCGTGCGATGGCCGAAAGGCTGGAGACCCCCTCGACGCCGAGCAGGTTCGGGCTGACCACGTTGACGATGTCGTCGGCGACATCCTCGGCAGAGGCGTCCTCCCACGCGATGGAGACGGAGACCTCCTCGGAGATGACATCGGGCATGAACTGCGCGCGCAGCTGCGTGGTCGCATAGACCCCGAAGGCCAGGATCAGGCTCATCAGCAGGTTGGCGGCCGTTGCGTGCCGGGTGAAAAGCGAAACGATGCGCATGGCTCAGCCCTCGCCCCGATCGGCGGCGGGCGCATCCGCCGGGCGCGTTTCCGGCCTGCCGATATTGGTGTGGCCGACCTCGGAATTGCCCATCTGGCCCGAGGGCAGGCCGACATCCGGCCCATGCGTGGTC
>NZ_JAMYXC010000306.1 GCF_024159025.1 Limimaricola litoreus | reverse complement strand
CACGGCACCGTCACCATCGGCTCGGTCGAGAAATACATCACCGACACCGCTTGGGAAGAGGGCTGGGTCAAGCCGATGGCCAGCGTGAGCAGCAGCGTCGACTTGCCCGCACCGTTCGGGCCGATCAGCGCGGTGATGCCGCCCGCGGGCAGCGCCAGCGAAATGTCATGCAGCACCGGCGTGCCGTCGCGCAGGACGTGAAGCCTCTCGATCTCGATCATGTCGCGGACCTTCTCAACACGAGGACGAGGAACACCAGCCCGCCCAGGAATTCGACGATCACGGCCAGCGTGGACTGAAAGCCCAAGAGCCGCTCGAACAGGAACTGCCCCGCCACGAGGATCAGCGCCCCGAGCGCGGCGGCGGCGGGAACGAGCGCGGCGTGGTGGGGATGGCGCAGCAGCGCCTGCGCCAGCGCCGCGGCGAGCAGGCCCAGAAAGGTGACCGGGCCGACGAGGGCGGTCGAGACCGCCACCATCACCGCGATCAGCCCCAGCACGACCATCACGAAGCGGTCGAAATCGAGCCCGAGCGTGATCGCCTTGTCGCGGCCCAGAAGCGCGAGGTCGAGCCTCGGCGAAAGCCGCCAGGCAAGCGCGAGCGCGAGGCCGAGGAGCGGCGCGGCGATGGCCAGCTGCGTGGCATCCACCGCGCCGAAGCTGGCAAAGCTCGCCTGCTGCACCACGGCGAATTCGGAAGGTTCCAACAGCCGCTGCGCAAAGCCCGACAGGCCGCGCAGCATCACGCCCAGGATCAGCCCGCTGAGCACGAGACGGATCAGGTCGCCCGCGCCGCGCCTGAGCAGCAGGCCGAACAGCGCCATCCCCGCCCCGGCGAGACAGGCGGTCTCGATCAGGAAGGCCGGCAGCGTCGGCAGCGTGGCATAGCCCGCCCCTCCGAGCGCCAGCACCAGCATGGTCTGGAGAAAGACGAACAGCGCGTCGAAGCCGACGATGCCGGGCGTGATCAGCCGGTTTCCGGCCACGGTCTGGAACAGCACCGTCGCCGCCCCCGTGGCCGCCCCGACGATCAGCAGCGCGGCAAGCTTGGTCGCGCGCAGCGACAGGATGAAGCCCATCGGCGCGCGCAGGTTCCACAGCAGGAAGCAGGCGCAGCCCAGGGCCAGCACCCCCGCCGTCAGGATCAGGCGACGCTCAGCCATGGGCGGGGCCCTCCCGGCGCGGGGCATGCAGCAGATACAGGAAGACCCCGGCCCCGGCCACGGCAAAGACCGTCCCGGCCGGGATCTCGTAGGGAAAGCGCACGAGGCGGCCGACCACGTCGGCGGCGAGCACCGCCGCCCCGCCCGACAGCGCGATCGTCCCGAGATTGGCGCGCAGGTTGTCGCCGCGCATCCGCGAGACGATGTTGGGCACCACCAGCCCGACGAAGGGCAAGGCGCCCACCGTCACCACCACCACCGCCACGGTGACCGAGACGATGCCCAGCCCCAGCACGAGGGTCTGGCGGTAATCGAGCCCGAGCGAGCGGGCCTGCGCCTCGCCCAGCCCGAGGATGGTGATGCGGTCGGCGGCGAGCCACAGCAGCACCCCGAGCGCCGCGACGAGCCACAACAGCTCGTAGCGCCCGCGCAGCACGCCCGAGAACTCGCCCGAGGTCCATGTGCCGAGATACTGCATCAGATCCGTGACCCAGGCCCCCCAGAGCGCGGCCGCGCCGAGGATGCCGCCATAGACGAGGCCGACCAGCGGCAAGAGCACCGGGTCGCGGCGCGGCACATGCCGCGCCAGCACCAGAAAGCCCAGCGTCCCGGCCAGCGCGGCGACGGCGGCCGCGGCCATCTTGACGATGATCGGCGCGCCCGGCGCGAGGAGGGTGATGCCCAGAAGGCCGATCATCGCGGCCTCCGGCGTGCCGGTGAGGCCGGGCTCGACCAGCCGGTTCTGCACGGTGAGCTGCACCACCACGCCCGCCAGCGCCAGCCCTGCCCCCGCCAGCAGCGCGGCGGCGGTGCGGGGCCAGCGGCTGATCGCCAGCAGCAGGCCCGCATCAGTGTCGCCGGACGACAGATCCGCGACACCGATGCCGAGGCTCGCGCCCAGCAGCAGGATGAAGAACAGGGCAAGTGGAAGACGCATGGCTTACTCGGCGAAGCCCGCTTCGATCTGGTCCAGCGTGCCCATCAGCGAGCCGATGCCGCCACCGGCGAGATAAAGCGGCGCGCTGTCGAGATAGAGGATCCGGTCGTTCTGCGCCGCCTTGGTCCCGGCGACCAGCGGGTTGTCGAGCGTCGCCTGCGCCGCTTCGCCGTCCTGGCCGATGGCGGCGCCGCGGTCGATGACGAGGATCCAGTCCGGATCGACCTCGGCGATGAACTCGAAGGAGACCGCCTCGCCATGGGTTTCGGCGTCGAGCTCGGGATGGGCCTCGGGCAGGTCCAGCGCGGCGTGCAGCCAGCCGAAGCGCGACTCGGCGCCATAGGCCGAGACCTTGCCGCCATTGGTCATCAGGATCAGCGCATCGCCCTTGTCGGCGACGGTGTCGCGCACCGCGGCGATCCTGTCGTCGAGCGCGCCGGTCAGCTCGGCCGCCGCCTCCGCGCGGTCGAAGATCTCGCCATAGGTGGCGACGCGGGCCCGGGCCTGCTCGATCAGCTCTTCGCCCGAGATCGTCATGTCGATGGTGGGCGCCACGGCCGAAAGCGGCTCGACCACGCTTTGCGAGCGGCCACCGGCGACGATCAGATCGGGCGCCATGACCGCCAGCGCCTCGTAATCGGGCTCGAACAGCGTGCCGACCCGTTCGACACCCTCCATCGCCTCGGCCAGATAGGCCGGCGGCGTGATCTCGGGCACCCCGGCCAGATCGACGCCGAGCGCATCCAGCGCGTCGATCGCGGCAAGGTCGAGCGCCACGACGCTCTCGGGCCTGGCGGGCACGGCGGCCTCGCCGCTTGCGGTTTCGACCTTCAAGTCGGCGGCCATCGCAAGGCCGGGCATGGCAATGGCGACAAGGCTGGTGGCGAGAATCTTCATGCGGCGTCTCCGGGTGGGGTGCGGCCTTTCCGAGTCGATGCTGGACAAGGCGCACTGTTTCAGTCAGGTATAATCCCGACAAATGAACTCAGGATTATCGGGATGCAAGACGGAATTTTCGACGAGGGGCGCTACCGGACCCCGAACGCCAGCCGCTACCTGCAGCAGCTGTGCAAGCATTTCGCGCACAAGGTCGAGGTGAGCTACGACAGCCACAGCGGCCGGGCGGCCATGCCGTTCGGCCCGGTCAGCCTGAAGGCGACGGAAGAGGAGCTGATCGTCGCCCTTTCGGTCGAGAACGGCCCCGCGCTTGCGCGCGCTCGAAAGGTCATCGACGATCACCTGGCCCGTTTCGCCTACCGCGAAGGCTTCGAGCAAATGGCGTGGCAACACCCCTGATCCCCGTCCCCGGGGCGTTTCCTTGCCATCGCGGAGGGGCGCCGGTGTGCATCTGCACAGCGATGGAGGTCGCGACGGTTCAGAGGGGGAGCCTCACCCGGCCAGGGACGGCACGGGACGGGCCGCCGATGGCGGTGGCCTGTCCCCGCGCCCCTCGCTGGGAGAGCCCTGCCCGGCCTCAGCCCTCGCTCTGCCCTTCGCCGGAACCATCGGTCTTTGCGTCTTCGACCTGCTTGAGCCGCAGCGCCTGGGTCCGGCCATCCTTGGCCTCGCCGAAGAAGATCGTCTGGTGCGGGAAGGGGATCTCGATCCCGCGCGCGTCGAAGATGCGCTTGAGGATGCCGTTATAGGCCCGGCCCAGCCCCCATTGCGTGCCCGGCAGGGTCTTGATCCGCGCCCGCACCACCACGGCGCTGTCGCCGAAGCTGTTGACGCCGAACCATTCCAGCTCGCCGATGATGTTGCCGCGCTGCTCGGGGTCGGCCTTGAGCTCTTCGAAGGCGTCGAACATCGCCTGCTTCGCCTCCTCGACATCCTCGCGGTAGGCGATCCCCATGTCGCAGACGAAATACGAGAAATCGCGCATGAAGTTCGACACCATGTCGACGCTGGAGAAGGGGACGATGTGGAAGGTGCCCTGCACGTCGCGCAAGGACACCGAGCGCACGGTCAGCTTCTCGACCACGCCGGTCGTGCCGCCCACG
Organism: Limimaricola litoreus; assembly: GCF_024159025.1. Taxonomy (GTDB): domain Bacteria; phylum Pseudomonadota; class Alphaproteobacteria; order Rhodobacterales; family Rhodobacteraceae; genus Limimaricola; species Limimaricola litoreus. The sequence continues at coordinate 13,021 of NZ_JAMYXC010000306.1, read as the reverse complement.
GTCACCACGTCGCCCACGTTCATCGCGTTCTCGAACTGGATGAAGACGCCGGTGATGATGTCCTGCACCAGCTTTTGCGCGCCGAACCCGATGGCGAGGCCCAGCACACCGGCCGAGGCCAGCAGCGGCCCGATGTCGAGCCCGATCTCGGCCAGGGCGAACATCAGCGTGAAGATCAGCAGCGCGATGGCGAAGGCGTTGCGCAGCAGCGTCAGCAAGGTGGTCTCGCGCGAGGTCGGGATCTTGCCGACCTCGGGGTTGAGCCGGTAGTCGATCCAGCTGTTCACCGCGAGCCAGATCATCGCCGCCACCAGCAGGATCAGCGCCACCGAGACGGCGCGCCCCGTCGCCTCGAGACCGACCGGCGAGGCGAACCAGCCGCTCAGATCGAAAAGCCCGATCACGTCGAGCGTGTAGATCACCACCGCCAGCGTGATCACCAGCCGCAGCGCGATCAGCACCTTGGGCACGATCGCGTTCAGGCGCGGCTCAAGCAGCGGCAGCTTGCTCCGCATCTCGGCGGGCAGCACGATGCCATGACGCAGCGCGCGGCCGATCATGCCGATGATCAGCGATCCGATCAGCGCCGCGGCCAGCACCTTGCCGGAGGCGATCAGATAGCCCGCCACCACATCGGCCGGGCGCGAGATCACCATCACGAACATGAAGGCCAGATAGGCCAGCGCGAACCAGTGCCATGTCCGGGTCAGCGTGCCCAGCGGGCCGCCGAGCCGCTGGCGCGCCGGCGCTGCGGGCGCGGCCGCATGGGTCGTGCCGGTCGCCGCCACGGGCGCGCCCGGCAGCTCCTCGGGGGCGTCCTGCTCGTCTTCGACCCGATCGGCCATCAGGCGGCGGGCGATCCAGTTGGCGACATCGTCGCGATGGCGGAACACCAGCACCACCAGATAGATCAGAATGAAGACCGAAAGCAGCGCCGAGACGCCGAGGCCCGCGGCGAAGGAGACGTTGCGGTTGACCAGCGGCAGCACCAGAAGCTGTCCGTAGCCCAGCACGCTCACCAATATGTTCACATGGCGGTTCAGCCGCAGCGCGGCGCTGTTGGACAGGTTGACCAGCCGCAGACCGCCCGTGGCCGGCGAGACAATGGCCCGGATCGCCACCTTGACCAGCTCGACCAGCAAAAAGGCGTTGAGGTAGAGCGCCTGACGGAGCCCGACCTCGGCATATTCCCCCAGCGCCATCAGCGATATCGCGTACCCCAGCGCCCATGCGGCCACGACCACCGCCGCGTCGAGCAGGGTCGAGCCCACGAAGAGGAAGAGCGTGCGCAGGAAATTGGCATGCGCGGCGCGCTCCCCCAGCCGCTGGAAGACCGGCTTCACCAGCGCCCGCAGCACCATCCAGACCGCCACCGTGATGACGATCACCAGGATCAGGCTCTGGAAGGTCTCCCACAGCACCGGCAGGTCGAGCCGCGCCAGACCGCCCAGAAGATTGCCATCGCTCGAAAAGCTGCGGAGGACCTGATCGGTCTGCGCGGCCAGCCCCTCGGCGATGTCCTGGGTGATCTGGGCGATGCGGGTTCCGATCGCCACGCGCGGCTCGATCTCGGCCACCGCTTCGGGGGCCGCCTCCAGCCCGCCGGGCGGCTCCGCATCGCCGGTCACGCGTTCCAGCTCCGCGATGAGCGCGTCGCGCGCGGTGTCGTCGCGCAGCACCTCGAGCAAGCCGGCGAGCGGCCCCGCCCCGACCTCCGCCCCAGCCTCCGCCGCGACCTCTTCGGCAGCCGCCGACTGGGCGGGCAGGATCTGGGCCATGGCCTGCGGCGGCAGGCCGAGGACGAGGCCGAGAAGCAGCCCCAGACTCAGGGCCATGACATGCATCGGTCGGGAAAAGTGTCGCGGCATCGGCGGCCTTCCTCCTTGTCGCCCGGACGGGCCCTCTCGGGTGGCCGGACGGCGGGCATTGCGGTCGGGTTGCCCGGATATCGGGCGCCCCGGATCATGGCGCGGCCCGAAGCGGGAACACGAGCCCATTCGAAGGCGGTGACTATCGCGGCTTCGGGGATGAAGAAAGGGGCATACAGCGATGAAACGACAGTCATTCCCCAAGCGGGGCGGCGCAGCGCGGTCTCATCCCGGCACCGGACGTCCCGCCGGTGTTGGCCGAGGACACGCCATGCCATGAAACGGCGCCCCTTTCACCCGGTCGCACCTTCACCGATGACCGGGGCGGGGGAGCCACCCGTTCAGGCCTGCCATCGGTCTAGGCCCCCGGAAGCAGGGCGTCGCCGCGGCACCAGCCCGGCCCTTTGCGCCGCCGCCACCCTGTCCGGCGCGCCGATTGCCGCTATAAACGCTCTCGCGCAGTCCCGCGCGATCTTGTGCAACGCGCCGTGCCGCGCATGACGGGAGACCCCATGAAGACGATCTACGTGCTCAACGGCCCGAACCTGAACCTGCTGGGCAAGCGCCAGCCCGAGATCTACGGCCACGAGACGCTGGACGACGTGGCGCGGATCTGCGCGGCGGCGGCCGCCCCCGGCTTCGAGATCCGGCTGGAGCAGTCGAACCACGAAGGCGTGCTGATCGACTGGATCCACGAGGCGCGCGAGGCGAGCTGCGGCATCGTCATCAACCCCGCCGCGCTGACCCACAGCTCGATCGCGATCCTCGACGCGCTCAACGCCTATGATCCGCCGGTGATCGAGGTGCATCTGAGCCAGGTCCACAAGCGCGAATCCTTTCGCCACCACTCTTACGTCTCGCATCGCGCCGACGCGGTGATCGCGGGTCTGGGCGTCGAAGGCTATGCCGCCGCGGTGCGCCGGATCTGCCAATTGGCCGGTTGAAGGGGCGAAAACCGACCCTCTTTGTCGCGAGATGTATCGCGGCTCGCAGGCTGTGACAGCTGGCGACAATGCCTTTGTGGCGTGGCCCTTGGGGGGCTGTCATTCCTCCCCAAGTGATCGACAGGACGGCCCGAGAGGCCGCCTTTGAGACAAAGCACAAAGGACTGACACGATGAAAACCACCAAGCTTCTGCCCACCGCCTTTCTCGTTACCGCCCTGCTCGGCGCCGGCGCCGCCATCGCCACCGCGCAGGACAACACCGCCCCCACCGCCGAGGCGCCCGCCGCCCAGTCCGAGAACGCGCCCGAAGAGGGCCGGGGGGTCATGGAGCGCGGCGAGCGTGGCGAACGCGGCGGCCATGACCGCGAGCGCGGCGGCAAGGGCGGGCGCGGCCACCACGGCGGGCCGCGCGGCGGCATGATGATGCAGCAATTCCTGGAGCAGGCCGACGCGAATGGCGACGGGACCCTCACCCAGGCCGAGATCGACGAGTTCCGCGCCGCCCAGCTGGCCGAGCACGACGCCGACGGCGACGGTGCGCTGTCGATCGAGGAATACGAGGCGCTCCACGCCGAGCAGACCCGCGACCGCATGGTCGATGCCTTCCAGCGTCTCGACGCGGATGGCGACGGCGCGATCACGGCCGAGGAAATGAACGCCCGCACCGGCAACATCGTCGAGCGGATGGACCGCGACGGCGACGGCGCGCTCTCCCCGGCCGACCGCGGCCGCCGCTGAACCGGCAACAGGCCGCAAGGCCTTTGCCCGGCGGGGGGTGATCCCTCCCGCCACGGGGCGCGGCGTCCTCCTCCGCCGCGCCCCTCATGGCCGTTCAGCCGCTCGCGTCGCGCTCCAGCCGCGTGACCGAGATGGGCGGCAGCTCGAGCCCCTCGACCTGCACCGCCTGCGTGGTGTGGTTGAACCAGAACCGCTCGCGCGCCGTATCGCGGCGGCGGATGCCCTCGGGCAGCTCGACCGTGTTGAGCCCCGCGCGCGCGCAAAGCGCCGCGAGAATGCGCCGCGCGGCCTGCCGGTCGGGCCAGCCGCCCAGATAGCTCACCCGTCCCTCGCGCATCATCGCGGGCGCGCCCTGCGCGTCGCGCTCGATCACCCGCGCCGCCCCTTCCAGCACCTCGCGGTAGCCCGAAAAGCCTCCGCCCTGCTCCAGCGCCACCGGACAATCGGGGCGCAGGCTCTCAATATGCGCCACCGTCACGTCAAGGCCCGGAAAAGCGGGGGGCAGCGGCACGGGGATCGAGAATTCGCCATCCCGCGCGCCGGATCGTGGCCCGATCAGCACCTCGGCATCGAGGCCCGCCAGCGCGGATTTCAGATCCTCGGCCATGTGCATCAGCCCCGGCGCGGCGATGAGCCTATAGCCCGTAAAGTCGCGGGTCGTGGCGGGAAGGATGTCGATCGACAGGCCCAAGCCCCGCATCGCCTTGTATAGATCGAGCACGAGGCCGAAGTAGCTCAGCCCCGCCCCATGCGGCTGCACCGCCCATGCGGCGTCGGCGTCGTAATCGAAGACGATCGCCACCTCGGCCCGCGCGGGCGAGACATCGGGGGCCTGCGCGATCTCGCGCGCGACCTGTGCCGCCTCCTCCAGCCCCGGTGCAGGCTGGCTGTCGGGGCGCAACAGCCCCGAATGCAGCTGCTCCTGGGCAAAGGGCGCCTGCCGCCAGCGGAAGTAGCTCACGCAATCCGCGCCATGGGCAAAGGCCTCCCAGCTCCACAGCCGGACCATGCCCGGACGCGGCGCGGGGTTGTGCGGGGCCCAGTTCACCGGCCCCGGCTGCTGCTCCATCACCCACATCCTCCCCCGGCCCACGGCGCGGTAGAGGTCGTGGTGAAAGGCCTGGAAATCCGGCTCGCCCTGCCGCGCGAAATCGCGCTGCACCTGCGCGCTGGCGCCGGCGCGGTCTTCGAGAAAGCCCAGAGGGTAGCTGTCCCACGACGCGAAATCGAGATCCGCACCAACCGCGAAGTGATCGAAATCGGTGATCCGGCCCATGTAGTTGTGGGTGATCGGCGCGGAAGAGCGCGCGCGGATGATCCCGACCTGTCGGCGGTTGAAGGCCACGACCTGAGCGGAGGAGAACCGCCGGAAGGCCAGCGCATGCGCCGGGTTGGGCTCGGTCACGGTGAGGTTGGGCAGGTCGATCTCGTCGAAATCGCGGTAGGCCATCGACCAGAAAACATTGCCCCAGGCGGCGTTGAGCGCGTCGATGTCGCCGTGCCGCTCCTCAAGCCAGCGCCGGAAGGCCAGCCGCGCCGCGTCGGAATAGGAGATCGTGGTGTCGTGGCAGCCGTATTCATTGTCGGTCTGCCACGCCGCGACATGTTCATTGCGTCCGTATCTCTCGGCCAGAAGCGTCACGATCCGGTCGCTCTCGGCGGCGTAGCCCTCGTGGGAGAAGCAGTAGTGTCTGCGCGAGCCGAACTTGCGCGTCCGCCCCTCGGCGTCCACCGCCAGCATGTCGGGGTGCCGCTCCAGCATCCAGCGCGGCGGCGTGGCGGTGGGCGTGCCGAGCACGACCCTGAGCCCTGCCTCGCCCAGCGTCCAGATCGCCTCGTCGAGCCAGTCGAAGCGCAGATCACCCGGCGCGGGCTCCAGCCGCTCCCATGCGAATTCACCGATCCGCACCCATGTCAGCCCGGTCTCGGCCATGCGGCGCGCATCCTCGGCCCAGAGGCTCCGGGGCCAGTGTTCGGGATAGTAGCAACAGCCCAGTGTGCGGGTGAGGTCGGTCATGTCTGCCTGCCTGTCGGGGGTCATGCGCGCCTGCCCTCGATCACCCAGATGGTATCGGGAAAGGCGGCGGGAAGCTGGAGGCCCTGGCTCATCAGATAGGCCCCCGGAAGCTCGACCGCGCCGCGCGCAAGCGCGACGTCGCCGCGCGAGGCGGGGCCGATGTCCTGCCCGTTGGCCAGCTCCAGCCGGTAGAGCGCATCCGGCTCCAGCCCGGTGAGCGCGAGGGGGCGCGGCAGGATCTGTGCGGAGGTGCCCGCGCGCCCCGCAAAGACGACGAAGCGGTCGCTCGCCTCGGCGATCTGCATCTCGGCGATGACGCTCGTATCAATGCTGTCGAGCCGGTGGATCTCGGCCCGCATGGTCCAGTCGCGGTTGGCCTTCCACCAGGCGGTGACGCGGGTGAGCACCTGCGCCTCCTCTTCCGAAAGCTCGCGCGGGTCCATCTCGAAGCCCATGTGCCGCTGCGCCGCGACCCAGGCGCGCATCGGCATCGACAGCACCCGCCCCGAGGTGTGGCACTGGCGCGGGCCGACATGGCTGCCGGTGATCGCCGCCGGAAGGAACAGCGCCGCGTCGTGCTGGATGCGCAGCCGCTCCACCGCGTCGTTGCTGTCAGACAGCCAGACCCGCTGCGTGCGCGCGAGAATGCCCGCATCGATCCGCCCGCCGCCAGAGGCGCAGCTTTCGATCTCGACCTCCGGAAAGGCCGCGCGCAGCCGGTCCAGAAGCGCGTAGACGCCCCGCGTCTGCGCCGCGTCGGGATGGGGCAGAAGCCGGTTGTGATCCCACTTGATGTAGTCGATCGCGTGATCGTCGAGCATCGCGCCGATGTGGTCGAAGAGGTAATCGCGCACCTCCGGGTTGGCCAAGTCGAGCACGCGCTGCTGGCGCCCCTCGATCTGGTCCATCGGCCCGAGCGTCCAGTCGGGATGGGCGCGGAAAGTCTCGCTCTCGGCGTTGATCATCTCGGGCTCGAACCAGATGCCGAAGCTCATGCCGAGGTCATGCACGTGATCGATCAGCGGGGTCAGCCCCTCGGGATACTTGCGCGCGTCGACCCACCAGTCGCCCAAGGAGGAGGTGTCGTCGTCGCGCCGCCCGAACCAGCCATCGTCGAGCACGAAGCGCTCCGCGCCCAGGGCACTCGCGCGCGTGGCGATCTGTTTCAGCTCGGCCACGTCGTGATCGAAATAGACCGCCTCCCAGCAGTTGTAATGCACCGGGCGCGGGCGCTCGGGCGCGGGCCATGTCACCACCCGGTCGCGAATATGGCGCTGGAACGCGGTGGCGCAGCCGTTGAGCCCCGCGCGCGAGAAGGTGACCAAGAGCGGCGCCGTAGCGGCATGGGTGACCGGTTCCAGCTCGGTGCCGCTCGCATGACCGAACTGCACCTGCCGCCGCCCGTCGGGCAGCTCCTCGGCCAGCATCCGGTGCCCGCCCGACCAGCCATATTGCAGCGCCCAGGCCGCGCCGGCGGTGTTGGTGGCGCCGCGCCCCGGCAGGATCAGCCCCGGGAAATGCTCGTGCCCCGAACGGCCGGTGCGTGCCTCGCGCATCCGGATGCCCGCCGACCACGGCATGCGCTGCAACTGGAACTCGCCGATCCAGCGGCCCGAGACGTCGATCATCTCGTCCGACAGCTGCGGGCCGGGCAGCACCGGTGCTGCGAGCCAGTCGAGGATCACCGGCGCCTCGCTCTCTATCTCGGCCCATAGCGTCAGCACATGGGTCTGCGGATCGATGGCGAAATGCGCGGCGTAGCGCAGCCCGATCTGTGCGTCCCCGGCCCGCACGGTGAGCGTGCTCTCCTCGGCCTCCACGTCCAGAAGCCGCAGCCTCGGGCGCAGCACCCGGCCAGAGGCATCGCGCAGCGACAGGCCCGGCTGGCCGGGAAAACCACGCTCCGCCTCGGGGCAGATCGACAAGCTCGGGTTCGCATCGAGCATCCCGCCGGTGACATCGCGCGCCTCGGCCGCCGCGATGGCGGAAAGGTCGCACCCCTTGGGCAGCGGCGCGCCCCAGTAGGTGACGCAAGGCAGCCGCCCGCCCGATCCGGCCAGAACGAGGGTCTGGTTGAAGCTGTCGAGACGCCAGCAGTCGGTCATTTCACGGCTCCCAGCGTCAGGCCCGCGATGAAGTGGCGCTGCATCAGGAAGAACATCGCCACCGGCGGCAAGGCGGCGACGATGCTGCCCGCGCTCATCAGGTGATAGGCCGCGCGGTATTGCGCGTTGAAGGAGGTGATCCCCGCCGTCACCGGCTGGCTTTCGGCCCCCTGGGTCAGCACCACGGCCCAGAAATAGTCGTTCCAGATGAAGGTGAAGATGAGGACAGCGAGCGCCGCGATCGCGGGCTTCATCAGCGGCAGCACGACGAACCAGAAGATCCGCCACTCCGCCACGCCCTCGACCCGGGCCGCCTCGATCAGCTCATAGGGCAGCGCGCGGATGAAGTTGCGCATGAACAGCGTGCAGAACCCGGTCTGGAAGGCGATGTGAAACAGCACCAGCCCGGTCTTGGTGTTGTAGAGGCCAAGGTCGAGCGTAAGATCGCGCACCGGCACCATCAGGATCTGGAAGGGCACGAAATTGCCCGCCACGAAGAGAAAGAAGATCCACAGGTTGGCGCGGAACTTGTAGATGCCGAGCGCAAAGCCCGTCATGCACGACAGCGCCACCGCCCCGATCACCGTCGGCACGGTGATCAGCACCGAGTTCAGCAGATAGCGCGGCATGTCGCTTTCGAAGAAGACCTTGGAGTAGTTGGTGATCCCCTCGAAGGACGACGGCCAGCCCCAGTAATTGGCATTGGCGAAATCGGCGTCGGGCCGGATCGAAAAGACGGCGACGGCGATCAGCGGCAGGAGCCACAGCACGAGAGCGGCGGGAATGAGCGCCTGGTAGGCGAATTGCGCGGGGCGCGAGGCGCGCTCGATGGGTGCGGGAAACATCTCAGTCCTCCTCCAGGGGGGGCAGTTCGGCCTGTGCCGTCTTGGTCAGCCCCGCGCGTATCCGGGCGTAGCTCGTGGCGATGCGGTGGCGGGCCTCCTCCGGGTCGAGCCCGTCGAGGGTCAGCCCCACCCAGGCGCCGCGAAAATAAGGCGGCCGATGCGCGGCCCCCGCCGCGACCAGCATCTCGGCGGTCTCGCGGTCGGGCGTGGCGACGACCACGGTTTCGGTGTTGCTCTCGCGCTTTTCGCCGTCGCCCCAGCAGGCGAACATCTTGCCGCCGACCTTCCAGGAATCGAGCTCGCCGGGGCCCGAGCGCACCGCGCCGGGCCGTGCGGCGCAGATCGCGTCGAACTCGCCCCGGGTCATCGGCCGCGCTCCTCGCGGTACATCGACCACAGGAAGTAGGTGATGAAGACCAGCATGATCAGGAACAGCACCACCGCGATGGCCGCACCGTAACCCATGCGGAAGCCGTATTCTGACAAGGCCACCTCGAACATGTAGAAGCTGAGCACCCGGCTTTGCCCGAAGGGGCCGCCCGCCGTCATGATCGAAATGAGGTCGAAGGAGCGCAGCGCGCCGATGATCGTCACCACGAAGGCGATGAAGGTCGCCGGTTTGAGCTGCGGCAGGATGATGTGCCACAGCATCCGGAAGCCCTTGGCATTGTCGAGACGCCCCGCCTCGATCTGCTCGGGGTCCACGGCGTTGAGCCCGGTGAGATAGAGGATCATGCAATAGGCGGTCTGCGGCCAGAGCCCGGCGGCGATGATGCCGTAGGTGACGTAGCGCTCGTCGCCCAGCACGTTGACGGGCCCGGCGCCGAACCAGCCCAGCATGACGTTGAGAAGGCCGAAGGACGGGTCGTAGAACCAGCTGAACACCAGCCCGACGACGACCTGGCTGATCACGAAAGGAAAGAAGAACAGCGATTTGTAGATGCGGATGCCGGTGACGGTCTGATTGAGGAACAGCGCGATGGCGAGCCCCGCCGGGATCGCCAGCAGATAGAGCACCAGCCAGATGACGTTGTTCCTCAGCGAGGTGTAGAAGGCGTCGTCCCAGTACATCTCCTCGTAATTGCGCAGCCCCACGTATTCGGCCGCCCCCAGCCCGTCCCATTCGTAAAGCGAGACGTTGAAGCTCTGGAACACCGGGATCAGCACGTAGACCGCGAAGAACAGGATGCCCGGCGCGAGAAAGAGCCACGGCGTTATGGCGATCTGATTGCGGCGCCACCACGAGCGCGGCGCGGGCCCGGGGGCTGGCCGGGGCGCGGTGGAGGGCGGAAGCGGGGCCATGGCAGCACCTTTCGAACGGGGACGGGGCCTCGGGATAAGAAAGCGCCGGGGGCGGAAGAACCGCCCCCGGCAGGCGCGTCGCGCGATCAGTAGATCCGCTGGCGCGCGCGCTCGAGCCGATCAAGGATGCGGTCGATATTGTCGGGCTTGACCATGAACTCCTGGAAGCCCTCCATCGCCACCTTGGCCATCTCGGCAGGTGCGTCGCGGTCGAAGAACTGCGCCACGCCGCCGGGGCTGTTGGACGACAGCGTCTCGAAGCCCTCTTTGAGGAACTTGTCGTCATCCACCGAGGAATTGGCGTTGACCGGAAGCTGCCCCAGCGCGTCGCCCGCGTTGATCGTGGTCTGGTTCTCGGCCGAGGTCACGAACTTGAGGAAGGCGCGCGCGGCCTCCTTGTTTTCCGCACCCGACGGGATGTGGAAGGTGTCGGTCGGCGCGTCCTCGGCCAGCTCCACGTCCCCGTTGATCGCCGGGAACTGGTAGTAGTCGATCTGCTCGTCGGTGAGCCCCGCCTCGCGCAGCGGTGCGACGGCGAAGTTGCCCATGAGGTAGGCCGCCGCCTCGCCGTTGACCATGAAGGGCAGCGCCTCCTGCCAGCTGTAGGCGGTGTGGTTGTCGATGAAGGCGCCCATCTCGATGAGCTCGGCCCAGTTGGCGAAGGTCTGCTTCACCCGCTCGTCGGTCCACTCCACCTCGCCCGCGGTCAGGGCCATGTGGAAGTCATAGCCGTTGGTGCGCATGTTGAGGTAGTCGAACCAGCCGGCGGCGGTCCACAGGAACTTGGTGCCGATGGTGAAGCACTTGATGTCGTTGTCCAGAAGCGTCTGGCAGTTCGACTTGAACGTCTCCCAGTCCTGCGGCTCCTCCAGCCCGTGCTCCTCGTAGAGGTCTTTGCGGTAATAGACGCCCCACTGGTAGTAGGTATAGGGCACGCCCCACTGCTTGCCGTCGAGCGTCATCGCGCCCTTGGTCGAGGCGAGGCTCTCGCTCATCTCGCCCTCCCACAGGTCCGAGACATCCTCGAACAGACCGGCATCGACATAGGGCGCCATGCGGTTGCCCGCGTACCAGTTCGCCACATCCGGCGGGTTGGCGGTGAGGAAGTTGCGGATCTGCGTCTTGTAGGCTTCGCGGTCGATCACCGTCAGCTCGATGTCGAGATCGGGATGCATCTCGCCGAAGCGCTCGATCATCCCCTCCATCACCGCGCGCGGCGCCGGGTTCGACATGTCCGAAAAGATCTTCAGCTCGCCCGACAGCGCCATCTCGTGGCTTTCGGCGAATGCGCCGCTGGCCAGCGTCGTCGACATGGCCAGCGCGGCAAGCGCGGCCCGGTAGTGAGTAACCATGGTCTCCTCCCCATTTCTCTCCGCAAATCCGGTCTCATTATTTGAGACTAAGTTTTGCATATTGAAATCATACGCCGGTCTGCCCTATGCTTGTCAACAGCCCAAGCGCGCATCGGCGGGCGAAACGACGGGGGAGGACGCGAAATGACGGCGCAGCGGAGCGAGACCCAGGTGGGCGACGGCACCATCGGCAAGGCCGTGGCGGTGCTCGACCTCGTGGCGGGCTTCGAACGCCCGGTGCGCTTCAACGAACTGCGCGAACGCTCGCCCTTTCCCAAGGCCACGCTCTACCGCCTGCTGCAGACGCTGACGAATCAGGGGCTGCTGGCGCTCGACCCCGAGCGGCAGACCTATGCGCCGGGGCTGCGGCTGATGCGTCTGGCCCATGCGGCGTGGGAGCAATCCTCGCTCGCTCCGGTCGCGCGCCCGCATCTGGCCCGGCTCGCCGCCCGCGCCTGCGAGACGGTGCATCTCGCGCAGCTCGACGCCGGACAGGTGCTTTATGTCGACAAGCGCGTGCCCTCGCGCCCGGTCGAGATGTTCAGCCAGGCCGGCAAGGTCGGCCCCGCCCATTGCACCGGCGTCGGCAAGGCGATGCTGGCCTTTCTGGAGGGGGAGGCGCTCGACCGGGCGGTGGCGCTGCAAAGCTTCTACCGCTTCACCCCGCACACGCTCACCGATGCGGAGAGCCTGCGCGCCGAGCTGGCCGAGATCCGCGACCGCGGCTACGCCTTCGATCGCGAGGAGCACGAGCCGGGCATCATCTGCGTGGCGATGCCGATCCTCTCGGCGCGCGGCCGGGTGATCGGCGCGCTGTCGGTCACCTCGGTGACCGCCCGCAAGACACTGGACGACTTGGAAAAGATGGTGCCGCTGCTGCGCGAGACGGCGGCGTGCATCTCGAAGGACACGGAGGCGTGGCGCTTTCCCGATCAGGGACAGGCCCGCGACAAGGGAGAGAGCAATGTCTGACGTCACCCTGCGCAAGCTGGTGAAGCGCTATGGCGAGGTCGAGGTGATCCACGGGGTCGATCTCGACATCGCCGACGGCGAATTCGTGGTCTTCGTCGGCCCATCGGGCTGCGGCAAGTCCACGCTCTTGCGGATGATCGCGGGGCTCGAGGAGACCAGCTCGGGCGAGATCCGCATCGGCGAGACCGACGTCACCCGCGCCGATCCGGCCGATCGCGGCGTCGCCATGGTGTTCCAGACCTACGCGCTCTACCCGCATATGTCGGTCGAGGAGAACATGGGCTTCGGGCTGAAGATGACAGGCCACGCCAAATCCGAGATCAAGGAGAAGGTCCGCGAGGCGAGCCGCATCCTCAAGCTCGACGACTATCTCGCGCGCAAGCCCAAGGCGCTCTCGGGCGGGCAGCGCCAGCGCGTCGCCATCGGCCGCGCCATCGTGCGCGGGCCGGAGGTGTTTCTCTTCGACGAGCCGCTGTCGAACCTCGACGCCGAGCTTCGGGTCGACATGCGGGTGGAGATCGCGCGGCTGCACAAGGAGATCGGCGCGACGATGATCTACGTCACCCACGATCAGGTCGAGGCGATGACGCTGGCCGACAAGATCGTGGTGCTGAGGGGCGGCAACATCGAGCAGGTCGGCGCGCCGATGGATCTCTACCGCGATCCCGACAACCGCTTCGTCGCGGGCTTCATCGGCTCTCCTGCGATGAACTTCGTCGGCGGCTCGGTGGCCGAGGGCGGCGTTCTGGCCCCCGGCCTCGGGGCGCAGACCCTGCCCAGCGGCGTGGCCCTGCCCGCGCCCGGCGCGGAGGTGATCGTCGGCATCCGCCCGCAGCACCTCACCCTCGCGCCAGGCGACAGCCACCTTGTCGATCTG
>NZ_JAMYXC010000108.1 GCF_024159025.1 Limimaricola litoreus | reverse complement strand
TGCCCTTACTGTTCAGTGACCTCCTCACACTCCCGACGTGCCGGGACGACGTGGCAAGCGTCGAGCGCTCACGCCATCATCGCCGCCGGGTTCCGGTAATCCTCTTGCTTTGTCATCATGGCCCAGAGGCCACGCGCCATCTTGTTGGCGAGCGCGATCGCGGCGACCATGCGTGGCTTGCGCGTCAGCAGGCGCTTCAACCAGCCACTGTTCGGGGTATCAAATCGTTCGACCGCTTGGAGAACCGCCATTGCGCCGGAGACCAGAAGCGTGCGGATGTCGCGCTGGCCCATCTTCGATATCTTGCCCAGCCTCGCCTTGCCACCGGTCGAATGCTGCTTCGGCACAAGGCCGAGCCAGGCGGCAAAATCGCGCCCCCGCCGAAACGTCGCCAGATCGGGAGCGAAGGTTTCGAGGGCAAGAGCTGTCACCGGGCCGACGCCCGGCATGGTTTGGGCGCGTCGCGCCAAGCCGTCTTCTTTGGCCGCGCCCCTCATCTTTTGGTCGAGATCCGCGACCCGAGCATTCAGGCCCTCGATCTGTTCCAGATACATCCGGCCGAGTTCGCGAATGTCCTGGAGCAGCGCCGTGTCATCATCCTCGATCGCATCGGCAAGGCGCTTGAGATGTGCAGACCCTCTCGCAGCAACCAAGCCATGCTCGGCAAGATGTCCGCGTAGAGCGTTGATCAATTGGGTTCGCTGGCCGACGAACATCTGCCGGGTGCGGAACAGCATCGCTCGTGCCTGCTGCGCTTCCGATTTCAACGCGACAAAGCGCATGGTGGGGCGCGCGGCCGCCTCTACGATCGCTTCGGCATCCGCCGCGTCGTTCTTTTGGCGCTTGACGAACGGCTTCACGTAGATCGGCGGGATCAGGCGGACTTCATGCCCCAGCTTCTCGAACGCGCGACCCCAGCTATGCGCCGTCGCGCAAGCTTCCATGGCGATGACGCACTTTGGCTGCTGTGACACGAAGGCCATCAATTGAGGTCGCGAAAGCTTCTTGCGGAAAACGACCGACCCGTCGTCGTGTGCCCCGTGCAATTGGAAGACACGCTTTGCCAGATCGATACCGATGAGGGCAGCTTCGGACATGGATGCTCTCTCCTTCCGTGATGGCTTCACACACATCACAGTGACACATTGCGATGCCGTCGGGAGGGGGCATCCACGCCATCAACAGAGCCGCTCAGAGCCGACATTGCGCTCCGAGCCCTCGTATCGTTCACCTGCACTTGGAAGTGCAAAGGGCCGGCCGAAGCCTGCATCAGTTTGGCGCGGAAACTATCTCAAACTGCATCAGTTTGCTTCAGTAAATCGTGTCCAGTTCTGGTTAAGTTCTGTCCTGTTCCGCCATCGTTCTCCAGATCGAGACGGAACCCAAACCGGCCCCGTCCCTACTATTGGCCAGTAAAATAAGGTCTTATCCGATCCGGTAGTTAGGGCTTTCGCGGGTGATCTGCACATCGTGCACGTGGCTCTCCTTGAGCCCCGCGCCGGTGATCTTCACGAAGTTGCAGTTGCCGCGCATCGCCGCCACCGTTGCGTGACCGGTGTAGCCCATGGCGGCGCGCAGGCCGCCCACAAGCTGGTGCACCACCGCGTTGGCCGTGCCCTTGTAGGGCACCTGCCCCTCGATGCCCTCGGGCACGAGCTTGTCCGAGGCCGCGTCCTTCTGGAAATAGCGATCCGCCGAGCCGCGCGCCATGGCGCCGAGAGAGCCCATGCCGCGGTAGGATTTGAAGGTCCGGCCCTGATAGAGGATCACCTCGCCCGGGCTCTCGTCGGTGCCCGCGATCATCGAGCCGACCATGGCGCAGGAGGCCCCCGCCGCGATCGCCTTGGCGAAATCGCCCGAGAACTTGATGCCGCCATCGGCGATCACCGGCACGTCGCCCGCCGCCTGTGCGCAATCCATGATCGCGGTGAGCTGCGGCACGCCGACGCCCGCCACCATCCGCGTGGTGCAGATCGAGCCCGGCCCGATGCCGACCTTGACCGCATCCGCGCCCGCGTCGATCAGCGCGCGGGTCGCCTCGGCGGTGGCGACGTTGCCGGCCATGATCTGCACCTCGCCCGCCTCGCGCTTGAGACGGCGCACCGCCTCGGCCACGCCTTCGGAATGGCCATGCGCCGTGTCGATCACGACGATGTCGACGCCCGCCTCGACCAGCGCCATGGAGCGCTCATAGCCCGCGTCGCCCACGGTGGAGGCGGCAGCGGCGCGCAGGCGGCCCAGCCGGTCCTTGCAGGCCGAGGGGTTGAGCACGGCCTGCTCGCTGTCCTTGAGCGTCAAAAGGCCGGTCAGACGGCCTTCCTCGTCGGTGACCAGAAGCTTCTCGATCCGGCGCGCCTTCATCAGGCTGCGCGCCTCGTCGAGATCGGCGGGCTCGCGCAGCAGCGCGAGATCCTCGGAGGTCATCATCGCATGAACCGGGGTGCGGTCGTCTGCGGCAAACCGCATGTCGCGGTTGGTGACGATGCCAACCACGCGGCCATCGGCGCCCACCACCGGGAAGCCGGTGACCGAATACTGTTCCATCAGCTTGCGCGCATCGGCGAGCGTCTGGTCGGGCGTGAGCGTGATCGGGTTGTAGACGGTGCCCGAAACGAAGCGCTTCACCTGACGGATCTGCTCGGCCTGCTCGGCCACGCTCAGATTGCGGTGGACCACGCCGATGCCGCCGGCCTGCGCCATGCAGATCGCCATGCGCGCCTCGGTCACCGTGTCCATCGCGCTCGACAGGAGCGGGATGTTCATGGCAATGTCGCGCGTCACTTTCGTGCGGGTGTCGGCCGTGGACGGCAGGACGCTCGATGCTGCGGGAACCAGAAGAACGTCATCGAAGGTCAGAGCCTCGCGAATCTCCATCGGGACCACTCCTTTGGGATGCTTCGTTTGGCACGTCCCTATCGCACCGTTCTTCCCGAGGGGAAAGGGCGAAAGCGGCGTGTCGCATCCATACGCCGCCCCGCCGCCTCCATGCCCTTTCCCTCGCGGCGCAATCGCCTATGGTCCGCCCAAGACCCCGCCGCGCGAAAGGCCCGCCATGACCCAGGATCCGCTCGTCATCTTCACCCCCTCGGGCAAGCGCGGCCGGGTGCCCGCCGGCACCACCGTGCTGACCGCCGCGCGCCGCCTCGGCGTCGATCTCGACAGCGTCTGCGGCGGGCGCGGCATCTGTTCGAAATGCCAAATCAGCCCCGGTAAGGGGCAGTTCTCCAAGCATGGCGTCACCGTGGCCGAGGATGCGCTGAGCGAGGTCAACGCCGTCGAGGAGCGCTACGACCGCATCCGCGGGCTCAAGCCCGGCCGCCGCCTCGGGTGCCAGGCGCAGATCAACTCGGACGTCGTGCTCGACGTGCCGCCCGAAAGCCAGGTGCACCGGCAGGTGGTGCGCAAGGCCGCCGATGCGCGGCCCATCGCCATGGACCCGGCGACGCGCAAATATTTCGTCACCGTCACCGAGCCCGACATGCACGAGCCGCGCGGCGACCTCGAACGCCTCACGGAAGCGCTGCGTCACCAGTGGCGGATCGAGACCATCGACGTCGCGCCGCCGGTGCTGGCCAAGCTGCAGCAGGCGCTGCGCAAGGGCAGCTGGGAGGTGACGGTGGCGCTGCATCGCGGAACCGAAGATGGTGCGCAGAGCATCGTCGATCTCTGGCCCGGTTTTCGGGCCGAGCCGCTCTGGGGGCTGGCGATCGACCTCGGTTCGACCACCATCGCCGCGCATCTGACCTCGCTCGAAGACGGCCATGTCGCGGCCTCGGCGGGCGTCATGAACCCGCAGATCCGCTTTGGCGAAGACCTGATGAGCCGGGTCAGCTACGCGATGATGAACGAGGGCGGCGCGGCGGAGATGACCGCCGCCGTGCGCGCGGCGATCGACGGGCTCGCCCGCGAACTGGCCGCCGAAGCCGAGATCGACGCGCGAGACATCGTCGAGGCGGTCTTCGTCTGCAACCCGGTGATGCACCACCTGCTGCTCGGCATCGACCCGGTGGAGCTGGGCCAGTCGCCTTTCGCGCTGGCCACCTCGGATGCCATGACCCTGCCCGCCCGCGATCTCGATCTCGGCGCGGTCAATTCGGGCGCGCAGGTCTACGTGCTGCCCTGCATCGCGGGGCATGTGGGCGCGGATGCCGCCGCCGTGGCGCTCTCCGAGCGGCCCGACCAGTCCGACGATCTGGTGCTCGTTGTCGACGTCGGCACCAATGCCGAGATCCTGCTCGGGGACCGGGCGCGGGTGCTGGCCTGCTCTTCGCCCACCGGCCCGGCCTTCGAGGGCGCGCAGATCTCCTCCGGCCAGCGCGCCGCCCCCGGCGCGATCGAGGCGATCCGCATCGACCCCGAGACCAAGGCGCCGCGCTTTCGCGTCATCGGCTGCGAAAAATGGTCCGACGAAACGGGATTCTGGGAGGAGGTCGGCGCGGGGGGCGTCACCGGGATCTGCGGCTCGGGCATCATCGAGGCGGTGGCCGAGATGCGCATCGCCGGGCTTCTGGACGCGCGCGGGCTGATCGGCTCGGCCGAGCAGACCGGCACGGAACGGATGATCGCCGAAGGCCGCACCCATGCCTTCCTGATCCACGACGGCTCGGAGGCCGGCGGGCCGCGCATCACCGTCACCCAAGGCGACATCCGCGCGATCCAGCTTGCCAAGTCCGCGCTTTACGCCGGTGCCCGGCTCCTGATGGACGAGCGCGAGGTCGAGGCGGTCGACCGGGTGGTGCTGGCGGGGGCCTTCGGCGCACATATCAGCCCCAGGCACGCGCTGGTGCTCGGCATGATCCCCGACGTGCCGGTCGAAAAGGTCACCAGCGCGGGCAACGCGGCCGGGACCGGTGCGCGGATCGCGCTATGCTCGATCGCCGCGCGGCGCGAGGTCGAGACGCTGGTGCGCGAGATCACCAAGGTCGAGACCGCGATCGAGCCGCGCTTTCAGGAGCATTTCGTCGCCGCCAACGCCATCCCCCACGCCACGGCCGGCTTCGAAGGCTTGCGCGCCACGCAGCCCCTGCCGGAGCCGAGCTTCAACGCGGGCAGTGGCGGCGAGGGCGGCGGGCGGCGGCGCAGGCGCGCCAGATCCTGACTCCGGGCCCCGAGGCGCGAAACCCGCTTGACGAGAGCGGGCGGGATAGCTACCTCGGGGCCAGAGCGCGCGGGTATGGTGAAAAGGTATCACGAAAGCTTCCCAAGCTTCAGTTACGGGTTCGATTCCCGTTACCCGCTCCAACCTCTCCCGCCGGTCATCACCACAGGGAGCCCTCCATGACAGACATCATTCGCCACGAGACCGACGCCCGCATGAGCCAGGTCGTCGTTCACAACGGCATCGCCTATCTTGCAGGCCAGATCGAGGGCCCGGCACATGACGCGGGCGCGCAGACCCGCGAGACCCTGGCCGAGATCGACCGCCTGCTGGCGCTGGCGGGGACCGACAAGACCCGGCTGCTGACGGCGCAGATCTGGCTCGCCGACATGGCTGATTTCGAGGCGATGAACGCAGCCTGGGACGCATGGGTGCCCGAGGGCCACGCCCCCGCCCGCTACACCGGTGAATCGAAGCTCGCCGCGCCGGAATACCGCGTCGAGATCATCGTCACCGCGGCGGTCTGAGCGGCGTCTTCCCAGCGCGCCACCCCCTTCATCTTTCCGCAAATACGCATGTCGCCGGGGCCCGCCGCCGGGCGCGCGGGCCGCAGATGGGAGAATTTGCGTATTTGGAGAAAGATGAAAAGGGGCGGCGCGCATGACGACCGCCCCCCTTTCTCACCGAAGACGGGCGGGTCGCCCCGTCAGCTGCCGTTGGCGCGCAGGAAGCCCACGAGTTGCGCGGTGGAGCCGTCCTTGCCATCGGTGCTCTCCTTCCCGTCGACGATCGGCTGCAGCGCCGTGGCCAGCTCCTTGCCCAGCTCCACGCCCCACTGGTCGTAGGAGTTGATGCCCAGAACCGCGCCCTCGACGAAGACCCGGTGCTCGTAGAGCGCGATGATCTTGCCCAGCGTCTCGGGGTCGAGCTTCGGGTAGGCCAGCGTGGTCGAGGGGCGGTTGCCCGGAAACACCCGGTGCTTGGCCTGGCGCTCCAGCTCGTCGCCCTCGAACTTGCCCGCGACCTTGGCACGCGCCTCGTCGAGATCGCGGCCCTTCATCAGCGCCTCGGACTGCGCGAGGCAGTTGGCGATGAGCAGCCGGTGCTGGTGCTCCAGCCCCTCCTCGTGGCCTTCGGCCGCGACGAGGAACTCGCATGGCACGACCCGCGTGCCCTGGTGGATCAGCTGGTAGAAGGCGTGCTGGCCGTTGGTGCCCGGCTCGCCCCAGACCACGGGGCCGCTGTGGACGCCGAGATCCTCGCCATCCATCGACACGCCCTTGCCGTTGCTCTCCATCTCCAGCTGCTGGAGATAGGCGGGCAGCCTTGCAAGCCGATTGTCATAGGGCAGCACGGCGCGGGTGGCGTGGCCGAGCACCTGGTTATGCCACATGCCCACCAGCGCCAGCATGACGGGCATGTTCTGCTGCCAGGGTGCCGCGCGGAAATGCCGGTCCATCGCCTCGCCGCCGCGCAGGAAGGCGCGGAACGCCTCCGGCCCGATGGCGATCATCAGCGACAGGCCGATCGGCCCCCACATCGAGTAGCGCCCGCCGACCCAATCCTCGAATCCGAAGACCCGCTCGGGCGCGATGCCGAAATCGGCGGTCTTGTCTGCGGCGGTCGAGAGGGCCGCGAACTGCGCGCCGGTGTCCGAGACCGCCTGCCCCATCCAGTCCTTGGCGGTGCGGGCGTTGGTCATCGTCTCGATGGTGGTGAAGGTCTTGGAGGCGACGATCACCAGCGTCGTCTCCGGGTCGCAGGCGGCCAGCACATCGGCGATGTCAGCCGGATCGACGTTGGAGACGAAATGGCAGCGCGGCCCGTCGTGATAGGGGGCGAGCGCCGTCGCGGCCATGGCGGGGCCCAGGTCGGAGCCGCCGATGCCGATGTTGATCACGTCGGTGATCGCGCCGCCCTGCCCGGTGATCGCGCCCGAGCGCACGGCGCGGGCGAAGTCTTCCATGCGTTTCAGCGTGTCGAGCACCTCGGGCATCACGTCCTGCCCCTCGACCGTCACCGCCGCGCCATCGAGATTGCGCAGCGCGGTGTGCAGCACGGCGCGGCCCTCGGTCTCGTTGATCGGCGCGCCGGTGAACATCGCCTCCCGGCGGCCTGCGACATCGGCCTTGTCGAGCAGCGCGATCAGCGCGTCGCGCGTCGGCGCGTCGATGTTGGTCTTGGCGTAGTCGAACAGCATGCCCAGCGCGCTGACCGAGAAATCGCGCGCGCGTCCCACATCTTCGAACAGCGTCTCGATCCGGCGCTCGGCCACGGCGTCGGCCCGGGTCTTCAGATCATCCCACATGTCTCAGCTCTCCGCCCAATGCACCGTCGCTCCCTTGAGAACCGCCGCCACCGGCGCCTCCTCGGGGCTCAGGCTTTGGGCCTTTTCCAATGCGGCGCGCTTTTCGGCGCCGATGATGACGATATGACGGCGCATCGAATCCTGCAGCACCTTGGCCGACAGGGTGATGCGCGGCTCGGGCGCGCCCGGCGCGCGCATGGCCACCAGCGTCTCCTCGCCGTTGAGCGCCGCGTCGAGGCGGTCTGCGCCCGGAAAGATCGAGGCGGTGTGCATGTCCGCGCCCATGCCCAGGAGCACCACCGAGAGCGGCAGATGCGGCGCGAGCTGCTGCTGCAGTTCGTCGAGCTTCTCCTCGGGGCGCTCGGCCTCGGCGTAGAGCGGCAGGTAGTGCGCAGCTGCCGCCTCGCCGGTGAACAGCCGCCGCTTGAGCAGGCCGGTGTTGGACCGCTCGGAGCTCTCGGGCACCCAGCGCTCGTCGGTGAGCATCACATGCACCTTGTCCCAGTCGAGCGAGATGGCCGAGAGCGTGTCGAAGACCGGCCCCGGCGTGGTGCCGCCGGGCACCGCGAGGCTGGCGCGGCCATCCGCGGCGATCGCCGCGCGCAGCTCGCTCGCCAGCCGATCGGCGAGATCGATCATCATCATCTCGGAGTCGGCGTATTCGACGAATTCCATGCCGTCGGTTCCTTTCGGTTTCGTGTTCCGGTCGCGCCGCGGGGGACGGGCGCGATCTCAGCCCTTGATCTCGCGCCAGCGCCGTCCGTCGCGGTGCATCAGCATCATCGCATCCTCCGGCCCCGCGGTTCCGGCCTCGTAGAGCTTGGGCACGTCGTTGCGCGCCTCCCAGCCTTCGATGATCGGATCGGTCCAGGCCCAGGCCGCCTCGACCTCGTCGCCGCGCATGAACAGCGTCTGGTCGCCGCGGATCACGTCCATGATCAGCCGCTCATAGGCGTCGGGCGCCTCCTGATCGGGGCCGAGCGCATCGGCGAAGGTCATGTCGAGCGGCACGTCGACGAGCCGCATGCCCCCCGGCCCCGGCTCCTTTATCGTCACCTGCAGGTCCATCCCCTCGTTCGGCTGCAGCTGGATCGACAGGATGTTGCGGTGCCGGGCGGTGTCGCCCTCGAAGATCGAGTGGCCGAGGTCCTTGAACACCACCGCGATTTCCGAGGAGCGCGCCTTCATGCGCTTGCCGGTGCGGATGTAGAACGGCACCTTGGCCCAGCGCCAATTGGCGATATGGCATTTGAGCGCGAGAAAGCTCTCGGTGAAGCTGCGCGGATTCTCCGCATCCTCGCGGTAGCTCGGCCCGTCCTGCGAGGCATCGTATTGCCCGCGCACGACCTGGTGGGGCTCTACCGGCTGCAACGCGCGGATCACCTTGAGCTTCTCGTCGCGCACCGTGTCGGCGTCATAGGTCGAGGGCGGCTCCATCGCGATGAGGCACAAAAGCTGCATCAGGTGGTTCTGCACCATGTCGCGCATCGCGCCCGACTTGTCATAGTAGCTGCCGCGCCCGGCGACGCCGACGGTCTCGGCCACGGTGATCTGGATGTGGTCGATGTAATGCGAATTCCACAGCGGCTCGAACAGCACGTTGCCGAAGCGTGTGGCCATCAGGTTCTGGACCGTTTCCTTGCCGAGATAATGGTCGATCCGGTAGATCTGGCTCTCGTCGAAATGCTCGGCCAGCGTCGCGTTGAGCGCCTTGGCGGAGGCGAGATCGCGGCCGAAGGGCTTTTCAACGACGATCCGGCTTTCGCCGTCGGCAATGCGATGCTCGTGCAGCCGCTCGGCCAGCGCGCCGAAGAGCGAGGGCGCGACCGAGAAATAGAAGGCGCGCACGACGCCGTCGCGCATCAGGTCGCGCAGCTGCTTCCAGCCGCCCTCGCCCATGGCGTCGATGGCGACGTAGTGCAGACGTTCGAGGAAGGCGTCGATGCCGCCGGCATCCTCCTTTTCCTCGGAGCCGAACTCGGCGATCGCCTCGCGGATCATCTGCCGGTAGCCCGCATCGTCCATCTCCGAGCGCGCGGCCCCGATGATGCGGGCCTCGGCGGGCATCTGGCCCGAACGGAAGCGGCGGAACAGGCCCGGCAGGATCTTGCGACGCGCAAGATCGCCGGTACCGCCGAAGATGACGAGGTCGAAGGTGTCGACCGGAATGACGCGCGATACCATGGCTGTCTCCGTCTGGGCGGCCCCGCGGGGCCGCCAGTTAGCGCTAACGCCGCTCTCATAACGACGTGTTTCGCCGCAGTCTAGGCATCGCCAGCCGAGCCGCAACCCGATCCCGGAGGCCGCGCAACCAATGCGCGATCAGGCTTCGAGTTCAGCGTCCCAATACAGGAAATCGACCCAGCTGTCATGCAGGTGGTTGGGCGGGAAGCCGCGGCCTCGGTCGCGCAACTCCTCGGCGCCGGGGCGGCGCGGCGCGCGGCGCAGGCTCAGGCCCGAACGGCGCAGGCTCTTGGAGCCCTTGCGCAGGTTGCACGGCGCGCAGGCCGCGACGACGTTCTCCCAGCTGGTGACGCCACCACGCGCGCGCGGGATCACGTGATCGAAGGTGAGATCGCCCTTCGAGCCGCAGTACTGACAGCGGAAACCATCCCTCAGAAAAAGATTGAAGCGCGTGAAAGCCACGCGCTTCTGGGGTCTTACATAATCTCTGAGAACCACCACGGAGGGTATTCGGATCACCGTGGAGGGCGAATGCACCTCCGCCTCGTATTCGGCGACGATATCGACCCGGTCGAGAAACACCGCCTTCACCGCCTCCTGCCAGGGCCAGAGCGACAGCGGGTAATAGGACAAGGGACGATAATCGGCGTTGAGCACCAGCGCGGGATGCTGCCTGAGCCCCACCGGATCGCGTACGAATTCGGTTCTGAAGTCGCCTTGCATCGTGAGTCCGTCCTCGCTCTCGCAGCCCTATTCGGACGACCAGAGCGGGAGCCCCGCTCCTGCCGTACATCGACTATATCTGGCGGCGAGAGGCTGGCAAGTGCCAAGGTCGTGTCCCCGCCACTGCGAAGATGACAGTGGCGGATGACACGCGGATGACGGTTGCGGCGGGCGGTTCGCTCAGCGGGTGATGCCGAGACGCTCGCGCATGAAGGCCAGCGCCACTTCGAGCCCGTCGGGCGCGATGCCATGCGCGGTGCCTTTCATCACATGGGCATAAAGATCGGTCCAGCCCGCCTCCTGCAGCGCCTGCGCCGCCTCGGGGAGCGATTGCGGCGGCACCACCTCGTCCATGTCGCCATGCACCAAGAGGATCGGCAGCCGGTTCTGCACCTCGTCGGCCAGAAGCTCGGGCTCGAGAAGCCGGCCGGAAAAGGCCACGAGCCCCGCGATCGCATCCTCGCGGCGCGGCAACACGTGCAGCGCCATCATCGTGCCTTGCGAAAAGCCCACGACCATAACCTGCTCAGGCAGCAAATCCTCGTCCACCATGACACCGTCGAGAAAGGCGTTGAGATCGTCGGCGGCGCGCCCGAGACCCTGCCGGCTCTCTTCTTCGCTCGACCCGTCGATCCAGGGGATCGGAAACCACTGGAAGCCCATCGGCGCGCCGATGCAGGCCTCGGGCGCGTCGGGGGCGAGAAACAGCGTGTCGGGCATGTGCTCGGCCAGCGGCTCGGCAAGGCCCAGCAGATCTGCGCCATTGGCGCCGTAGCCATGCAGGAAGATCACTGCCGAGCGCAATTCGCCGCTCTGCGGCTCCACCCGGCCCGATTGCAATGCGCGCGTCATAGGATTCCTTCCCTACCCTTCACGTGGTGGTAGTATTCCCACAGCCCCCGCGCCGCAACCGCGCGCCAGGGCGACCATTGCAGCGCGATCTCGCGCATCGCGCGCTCCTTGGGCCGCTCCTCCAGCCCCAGCAGATGCCGCGCCCCTTCCTGCAGGGCCAGATCGCCGGGCGCGAAGACATCCGCCCGGCCCAGCGCGAACATCGCGTAGATCTCGGCCGTCCAGACGCCGATGCCGGTCACGGCGGTCAGGGTGGAGACGACCTCATCCGTGGGGGCGTCGCGCAAGCTGTCGAAATCGATGCCCGAGACGGCGAGCGCGCGCAGGTAGCGCATCTTCTGTCGGCTCAGCCCGCAGGCACGCAAGGCTTCGTCATCCGCGCTCGCGATGGTCTCGGCCCGCATCAGGTCGGCTGTCTCAAGCCGCCCGCGGATCGCACGCGCCGAGGCGGTGGAAACCTGCTGGCTGACGATGGCCGAGCAGAGCTGGCCAAAGCCATCGGACGTGCGGCGCAGCGGCAGCGGCCCGGTGATCTCCAGAAGCCGCCCGAAATGATCGGTGTTCGCCGCCAGCCACGCCGCCCCCTCGGCCACGTGATCCTCATGGGTGATGATGCGTTCGCTCATGAGTTCTCCGCCCAGTTCAATGCAGCCTCCACCGTTTCGACCACTTGCGCGCCTTCGGGCAGCGGAGGGCGGTCGAGCAGGACAACCTTCAGCCCCAGCGCGCGCGCCGCGGCGAGCTTGGCGCGCCCGTCCTCGCCGCCCGAATCCTTGGTCGCCAACACATCGACGCCCAGAAGCGAGAACAGCGCCGTTTCGTCATCCACCGAGAAGGGCGGGCGCGAGACGACCCAGTCGCCATTCTCATAGGGAAACGGCCCCGGCGCCGGATCGATCCGGCGGCACAGCACGCGGCGGCCTTCGAGCCCGGTGAAGGCCTCGATCCGCTGCGGCCCGGTGGCCAGGAACACGGTCGCGCCGCGCGGCACATGGGCGGCGAGATCGGCCTCGCGCGCGATGCGGGTCCAGTCGTCGCCGGGGCGGGGTTGCCAGCCCGGGCGGCGCAGGACGACGTACGGCAGCCCGTCCTCGGCGCAGATCCGCGCGGTGCGCTGCGTGATGGCCTCGGCGAAGGGATGCGTGGCGTCGATCACCGCTTTGATGCCTTGTTCCGCCAGCGTCTCGCGAAAGCCGTCCGCCCCGCCGAAACCGCCCGTGCGCAGCGGCACGCCCGCCTCCAACGGCCGTCGCGTGCGCCCGGCGAGCGAGGCGAGGACCGGAATGGCGCGCGCTGCCAAACCGGCGGCGATCTCGCGCCCCTCGCGCGTGCCGGCGAGCACGAGCACCGTCACGAGGCGCGCCCCAAAATCGCGCCGGCCCGGTCGATCACCACCACGTCGAAGGCGACATGGCTGCCGTCCTGCGCCGTGCCGAAGCGATCGGACAGTCGCGCCAGTGCGGCCTCGGCCACGCGCTGCCCCAGATCGGGGGCCATGCGGGAGGCCTCAAGCGCCGTGTTGGCCTGCGCGATGGCGGGCACGCCCGCGAGATCGGCCAGGGCGGCGAAATCGACCTGGGAACGCGCCGAATGCAGATCCACCGCACCCTGCGCCAGCTTGGTGATCTTGCCGATGCCGCCGCCGATGGTGACGCGCGGCACGGGGTGCTTAATGATGTATTTCAACATGCCGCCTGCGAAATCGCCCATGTCGAGCATGGCGTGATCGGGCAGATCGTGCAGCGCCTGGACCACCTTCTCGGACGTCGCCCCGGTGCAGCCTGCCACATGTCCGAGCCCTGCCGCCCGCGCCACGTCGACACCGCGATGGATCGAGGCGATCCAGGCGGCGCAGGAAAAGGGGCGCACGATGCCGGTGGTGCCGAGGATCGAAAGCCCCCCCGTTATCCCAAGTCTCGGATTCCACGTCTTTTCCGCCAGCGCCGCGCCGCCGGGCACGCGGATCGTGATCTCCACATCCGGCGCACGGGCGAGATCGGCGGCGATCTCGGCCACCACCTCCTCCATCATCGCGCGCGGCACCGGGTTGATCGCAGGCTCGCCCGCCGGGATCGGCAAGCCGGGCTTGGTCACCATGCCCACACCCTCGCCCGCTCGGAAACTCACGCCCCCCGCGCCCGCCCGCACCCGCGCCACGATCAGCGCGCCATGCGTCACATCCGGGTCGTCGCCCGCATCCTTGACGATCCCCGCCTCGGCCCAACCCGGCCCTTCGGCGCGATGCGCCACGGCGAAAACCGGCGTCTCGCCGCGCGGCAGGGTGATCGAGACTTCGCTCGGCCAGTCGCCCCCCCACAGCCGCAAAAGCGCCGCCCGCGTCGCGGCGGCGGCGCAGGCGCCGGTGGTCCATCCACGGCGAAGGGGGGCTGCGTTGCTCATGGCGCGACATTAGGCGCGTGCCGCGCGGGTGGAAAGCGCATCCGGGGTTTCCTCGCGCCCGGCGCGCGGCAATAACGATGCCATGACCGACTCGATCTCTCTCCCCGCCCATCACTGGCCCGCTCTCGAACCCGGCTGGGTCTGGCTTTGCGGCGCGGGGCCCGGCGATCCGGGCCTTCTGACCCTGCACGCGCTCAACGCGCTGCGGCAGGCCGACGTGATCGTCTATGACGCGCTGGTCGACGAGCGCATCCTCGACTGGGCGCCCGAGGCGGAGAAGATCTATGCCGGCAAGCGCGGCGGCAAGCCCTCGGCCAAGCAGCGCGACATCTCGCTCAGGCTCGTGGATCTCGCCCGCGCCGGGCGGCGGGTGCTCCGGCTCAAGGGCGGCGATCCCTTCGTCTTCGGGCGCGGCGGCGAAGAGGCGCAGACGCTGATCCAGCATGGCGTACGGGTGCGCATCATCCCGGGCATCAGCGCCGGGATCGGCGGGCTGGCCTATGCGGGCATTCCCGTGACGCATCGCGACGTGAATCAATCGGTGACCTTCGTCACCGGCCACGACCAATCGGGCGAGACGCCCGCCTCGCTCGACTGGGCCGCGATCTCGCGCGGCAGCCAGGTGATCGTGATCTACATGGGCATGAAGCACGCCCACGCCATCGCCGATGCGCTGCTGGCCGCGGGGCGCGCCGCCGATGAACCGGTCGCGATCGTGGCCAGCGCCACCACGCCCGCGCAGCAGGTGTTGGAGACCCGGCTCGACCGGATGGCCGAGGACATCGCCGAGAGCCGCCTCGAGCCGCCCGCCATCATCTGTATTGGCCGCGCGGCCCTGATGCGGCAGGTGCTCGACTGGCAGAGCCAGCTTGCGGGTGAGGCGCCGCGCGATCTCGATCCCCTGGGGCGCGGACGGCCCGCCGAGCAGGGCTGATGCCCGGCCTGCTGATCGCGGCGCCGAGTTCGGGCTCGGGCAAGACGACGGTGACGCTCGGATTGTTGCGCGCATGGGCGCGGCGCGGCCTTTCCGTCCGGGGCGCGAAATCGGGGCCCGACTACATCGACCCGCGCTTTCACAAGGCCGCCTGTGGCGCGCCCTGTTTCAACCTTGATGCCTGGGCCATGGGCCCCGCCCGGATCGCCGCTCTGGCGGGGGGGAGCGGCACGATTGTGGTCGAGGGCGCGATGGGCCTCTTCGACGGCGCGCCGCCCGAGGGACGCGGTGCCAGCGCCGATCTGGCGCGGACGCTCGGCCTGCCTGTGGTGCTGGTGGTGGATGCCGCGCGCATGGCACAGTCCGTGGCGCCCTTGGTCGCGGGCTTTGCAGGCTTCGATCCCGCCCTGCGCATCGATGGGGTGATCCTGAACCGCGTCGGCTCGCCCCGGCACGAGGCGATGCTGCGCCGCGCGCTGGCGGGCATCGGCATGAAGGTGCTCGGCGCCGTGCCGCGTGACGCGCAGCTGTCGCATCCCTCCCGCCACCTGGGGCTGGTACAGGCGCATGAGCGTCCCGATCTCGACGCCTTCCTCGACCGCGCCGGCGATCTGGTCGAGGCGCATCTCGACCTCGACGCACTGGCCGAGCTGGCCTCCAGCGCCACGGCCATGCCGCCCCAGGAAGGCCCCCGTCTGCCGCCCCCGGCACAGCGCATCGCCTTGGCACAAGATCGCGCCTTCGCCTTCGCCTATCCGCACCTGTTGGCCGACTGGCGCGGCCGGGGCGCCGAGATCCTGCCATTCTCGCCCTTGGAGAATGAGGCGGTCCCAAAAGCGGACCTCGTTCTATTGCCGGGCGGCTACCCTGAGCTTCATGCGGGGCAGCTGGCGGCCGCCGACACCTTCATGCAGAGCCTGCGAAATGCCTCGAAAGTATCTGATGTATATGGAGAATGCGGCGGTTACATGGTCATGGGCGAATGGCTGACCGATGCCGAAGGCACGCCGCATCGCATGGCCGGGCTGCTGCACCTGTCTACCTCCTTCGCGACGCGGAAGCTGCATCTGGGCTATCGGCATGTGAAAGCAACACAGGGGCCATTCGCGGGGGCGTGGACGGCGCATGAGTTTCATTACGCCACCACGGTAGCGGCCCATGGCGATCCACTGTTCGAGGCGCGCGATGCCGAGGGCGCGGAGCTGGCACCGATGGGCCTTCGACAAGGCCGGGCCTGCGGCTCCTTTGCGCATCTGATCGATCGGGCGTGACAGGGATGCCATGGGGCGCTACCGGTAAAGCATGACATCAGCACCTATCTCCGACGATCACCGCGCAAAGCGCAACACCGCCTTCCTTGTCGCGGCACAGGCGATCCTTGGCGCGCAAATGCCGATCCTCTTCGTGATCGGCGGGTTGGTCGGGGCAGAGCTGTCGCCCAATGCCTGCCTCGCCACGCTGCCGATCTCGCTCATCGTCTTCGGCTCCATGACCACGGCGCCGTGGCTGTCGCCGCTGATGCAGCGGCGCGGGCGGCGTCTGGGCTTCGTGATCGGCGGTCTGGCGGGTGCGCTGGGGGCGGCGCTGGCGGCGCTGGGCCTTCTCATGGGGTCCTTCGCACTAGTGCTGATCGGCTCCTTCGTCACCGGCATCTACATGTCGGCGCAGGGGTTCTACCGCTTCGCCGCCGCCGACAGCGCCTCGGAGGCGTTCCGGCCAAAGGCGATCTCATGGGTCATGGCGGGGGGCCTCGGCGCCGCGATCATCGGCCCGCAGCTCAACAAGGCGGTGCTCGACGCCTTTGCCGTGCCGTTCCTCGGCAGCTACCTCGCGGTGATGGCGCTCAATCTCGGCGGTCTATTCCTGTTTCTCGGGCTCGACCTGCCTGCGGGCACGCGCAGCTATCCGCAGGTCGCGCCCCGCGCCGCCCGCTCACGTCGCGCGCTTCTGCGCGAGCCGGGCATTCTCGTCGCGATCCTGTGCGGCATGGTGGCTTACGGGCTGATGAACCTCGTGATGACATCGACCCCGCTCGCGGTGGTCGGCATGGGGCATGGGCGCGATCATGCCAATGACATCGTCTCGGCGCATGTGTTGGCGATGTTCGTGCCCTCCTTCTTCACCGGCCACCTGATCGCGCGCTTCGGCGCGCCGAAGGTGGTCGGCGCGGGGCTGGCGCTTCTGGGTCTGGCGGGCCTGACGGGCCTTGCCGGCACGACGCTGCCGCTGTTCTACGCCACGCTGATCCTCTTGGGCCTCGGCTGGAACTTCGGCTTCATCGGCGCCACGACGATGCTGACCGCCGAGCACCGCCCCGAGGAGCGCGGCGTGGTGCAAGGGCTCAACGACACGATGGTGTTCGGCTTCGTGACGCTGGCCTCGCTGTCGTCGGGCGGGCTGATGAACTGCTCGGGGGGTCTGCCCGCGCAGGGCTGGTTCTCGGTCAATGCCGCGATGTTCCCGGCACTGGCGTTGGCGGGCGGTTCGCTGCTCTGGCTGCGGCTGCGCCGAGCGCGGGTTACCAGCGCCCCGTGAGCGCCTTGAGCGCGAGGCTGCCGCTCGCACCGGCAGGTCCGGCGCCGAGCGCCCCCTCGGCCACGCGGCGCGGATCGGCTATGGCACGCTTGAGCGCACCTTCCGCCTGCCA
>NZ_JAMYXC010000158.1 GCF_024159025.1 Limimaricola litoreus | reverse complement strand
GACCGCGTCGTGGCGATGAAGCAAGGCCGCCTCGCGGCGGCGGGTCCGCGCCGCGAGGTGATGCGCGACGCGGTGCTCAGCGCGCTGTTCGACACCGGGCTGAAGCTGCGCGAGGTCGAGGGGGCGCAGGTGGTGCTCCCGGCCTGAGCGGCGCTGCCTCCCGCGCCGGTGCCGTTCGGCCCGGCCCGCGCCTACAGGCAATGCGAGGTGGTCAGGACGGGCAGGAGCGTCCAGGCCGAGCTTGCGAAGGCCGTGATCGCGAGCGTCAGGCTGACGCGGTGAATGGCGGGCTCCGGGGCGGGCCAGCGCGGCGATCCCAAAAGGCCGATCAGCAGCGCCTGAAGAGCCAGGACGAGGAGGGCGGCGCCGATCAGCAGCGCCCGGCCCGGTAGCGCGGCGGCGAGGGCCGCCCATCTGCTCGAACACAACAGGCCATGCAGCCCGTAGACGGCGCTGAAACCGGCCAGCCAGAGCGTCAGCGGCAGCGAAATCCGCAGGATGGCGTTCATGTCAGCACCCCCGGCAGGCCGATCGCCGCGGCGGTCAGCAGGGCGACCAGCAGGGTATAGTCGCTCCACAGGCGGGCGATGCGCATCGCGCCGCGCGTGGTGCGGGCGGAATGGCCCGACAGGCGGCGCATCAGCACCAGCGACCACATCAGCAGGCTGACGAAACAATGCAGCAGCCCGTATCCGATGAAGACCCAGACCGTCGCGTCATAGGCATGAAGTGTGGGGCCGGGGCTCTCGGACAGCACGGGCAGCGCCGCGCCCGCGATGAGGAGGAGGCCGAGGAGCACCGCGCCATGGCCCATGAGCGCGCCGAGGCGTGCGCCGAGAAAGGCCAGCCCGGCCCCCGCAAGCACGAGCGCCAGCGGCCAAGCCCCCGGTTCGAGATAGGCCGGCGGCGGCCAGTTCGGGGCGATGGAGAACAAGAAGGCATAGCCGAACAGCAGCGAGCCGAAGAAGGTGCCGTTGGCCAGCAGCAGAAAGACCGAGCCCCACCAGCCGGGCGGGTCGGCCGCCTCGGCCGCGCTGTGGAGCGACAGGCCCCGGCCGACCGGCAGCGCCCCCTCCGGCGCGGGGCGCCCCAGCCCCCAGACCCAGAGCAGCGCGCAAGAGGTCACGCCCAGGGCCGAGATCGGCACGAGCCAGTAGGCCTTGATCAGCATGCCGAGAAAGAACAGCCCCGTGATCGCCGACATCAGCATCGGCAGCGCCGTGTTGCCGGGAAAGACCACGATGTAGCGCGGCGCGCCGGTGGCGATCTCGACGACAAGCGTCTCGCGCCGCCCGCGCCCGGGATCGCCGAGATAGCCCTCGCCGCGCGCCAGCCGCACCGGCAGCTCGGGGTCGTCGTAGAGCGGATCGCGCGAGGTTACATGCGCGAGGCTCGCGAAGTTGTAGGGCGCCGCAGGCGTCGGCATGGCCCAGTCGAGCGTGCCCGCGCCCCATGGATCGCGCGAGCCGCGCACCGCCACCACCGCGTTGACCACCACGTCGATCAGCACCAGCGCGAAGCCGATCGCCATGACGAAGCCGCTGATCGAGGCGATGATGTTGATCACCTCCCAGCCCTGTCCGCTCTCATAGCTGTCGATCCGCCGCCGCATCCCCAGAAGACCGGCCCAGTGCAGGGCCAGGAAGGTGCCGTGAAACCCCGGCACCACCAGCCAGAAGGCGGCGTGGCCGAGCTTGAAATAGGTCCGCCGCC
This sequence comes from Limimaricola litoreus, assembly GCF_024159025.1. Taxonomy (GTDB): domain Bacteria; phylum Pseudomonadota; class Alphaproteobacteria; order Rhodobacterales; family Rhodobacteraceae; genus Limimaricola; species Limimaricola litoreus. The sequence continues at coordinate 15,676 of NZ_JAMYXC010000158.1, read as the reverse complement.
CGGTGAAATGCGGCATCCAGTAGTAGAGCGCGGCGATCATCGGAAAGACGAAGCCGCCGACGAGGACGTAGTGCAGGTGGGCGACGATGAAGTAGGTGTCATGCGCCTGCCAGTCGAAGGGCACGATCGCCACCATCACGCCCGTCAGCCCGCCGATCACGAAGGTGGCGAAGAAGGCCAAGAGCCACAGCATCGGTAGATGCAAGCTCGGGCGGCCCTTCCACAGCGTGCCGATCCAGGCAAAGATCTGCACCGCCGTCGGCACCGCCACCAGCGTCGAGGCGGCGGAGAAGAAGGCGAGCCCCATGTGCGGGATGCCGGTGGTGAACATGTGATGCACCCAGAGCCCGAAGCTCAGAACCCCGAGGCTCACCGCCGCCGCGACGATCCAGCCGTAGCCCATCAGCGTGGTCCGCGCCATCACCGGCAGGATGGTCGAGATCGCGCCTGCCGCGGGCAGGAAAATGATGTAGACCTCCGGGTGGCCGAAGAGCCAGAACAGGTGCTGCCACAACAGCGCGTCGCCGCCCTGCGCCACCTGAAAGAACGGCAGGCCGAAGGCGCGCTCCAGTTCCAGCAGGATCGAGCCGAGGATCAGCGGCGGAAAGCCCGTCAGGATCATCACCGCCGTGACCAGCGCGTACCAGGCGAAGATCGGCATCTGCGACAGCTTCATGCCCGGCGCGCGGTAGCGCAGCACCGTCACGGTGATCTCGACCGCCGCCGAGATCGCCGAGATCTCGACGAAGGTGATGCCGATCAGCCAGAAGTCCGAGTTGATCCCCGGCGCGCCGATGGTCGAGGACAAGGGCGGGTACATGAACCAGCCGCTGTCGGGGGCGACCCCGGCCAGGAGCGCGAAGATCATCATCGCGCCGCCGAAGACGTAGCACCAGAAGCCGTAGGCGGTGAGCCGCGGGAAGGCGAGGTCGCGCGTGCCCAGCATCTTGGGCAGCAGATACACCGCGAGCCCCTCGAAGAAGGGGATCGCGAAGAGGAACATCATGATGGTCCCGTGCATCGTGAAGATCTGGTTGTAGTGGTCGGGGCCGAGAAAGGCCGAGCGCGGGCTGGCGAGCTGGGCGCGGATCAGCATCGCAAGGATGCCGCCGATGACGAAGAAGATCGTCGCCACGAAAAGGAACATCCGCCCCAGATCGGTGTGGTTCACGGTGGTGAACCAGCCTTTCCAGCCGGGGTCCGAGGCCCAGATCCGCGACAGGGCGCGGTGGCGCCTGAGCGCGTTCATGGCGTGTCTCCCTGCAGGAAGGCGCGCCAGCCCTCGGCATCATGCGCGATCACAATAAAGCGGTGGTCGCGGTAGCCCGCGCCGTTGAATTCCGAGCCCAAGCCCTCGTAGCGGCCGGGGCTGTCGGCCTCGATCCTGAGCAGGTTCACATGCCCCGGCACGGCGTCGAGCTTGCCCGCGAGGCGCGGCACCCAGAAGCCGTGCACCACGTCGACGCTGGTGATGGCCACGTCGACGGGGCGGCCCGCCGGGATGTGCAGCAGGTTCTCGGTCACGCGGCCCGGCGCGTCGTCATATCCAAAGCGCCAGTCCCATTGCCGCGCCTCGGCCTCGACGCGGACAAGATCGGGCGTGGCCCGCGGCAGCAGCCGCTCACCCACGACGAGGCCGTAGGCCAGAAGCGCGGCCAGCACGGTCAGGGGAAAGGCCAGCCCCAGCCAGACCACGAAGCGCCGCTCCTGCGTCTCGCCCGGCGGCCGCCGCCAGGCGAGCGCGATCAGCACCGCGACGAAGAGGAAGATCGCCGTCGCGCCCGCCAGCAGCACCCACCACAGGGTGGCGATGACCTGTGCCGCCGGCCCGGCCGGATGCACCGCCGAGAGGCTTTCCTCGCAACCCGCGAGCAGCAGGAGTGTTGAGCCGGGAAGACCCCAGCGCAGGAGAGAGCGGCCATGGCCGAGGAAATGGTCCAGACCGAAGGTGAAAAACTCGAAGACCCGATCGTGGAGCACGAGGGGTATGACGAGACCGAATCCATCGTCGGCATCTGGGGCCACCCGCTGCACGCGATGAGCGTGGCCTTTCCGGTGGCGCTGACCTTCTGCACCTTCGGGGCGGATGCGCTCTACTGGTGGTCGGGCGAGCTGTTCTGGGCGCGCGCCGCGATCTGGGCTGCGGGCACGGCCTTTTTGTTCGGCCTCGCCGCCGGGGCGACCGGCACGATGGAGCTCCTGATGGTGCCGGGCATCCGCATCCGCGCCCCGGCCTGGTCGCATTTCGTGATCGCGGTGCTCTTGCTTTCGATCCTCGGCGCGAACTGGGGCTACCGGCTCGGCGGATACGAGGCCGCGGTGCTGCCCTATGGCATCCTGATCTCGGGCTTCAGCGTGCTCGTGGTGATGGTCACGGGGTGGCATGGCGGCAAACTCGTCTTCGATTATCGTCTGGGCACGTCGAAAGGCAGCTGACGGCCCAGCGGCTCGGTCAGCCAGGCCGGCATCGGGATCTCGCCGAGCTCCGGCTTGGCCAGCACCAGCGCCAGGATGCCGAGGATCGGCAGCAGCAAAAGCAGCAGCGGCAGGAGGGGCCGGGGCGCGCGATGCGCGCCCGCCCGCTCGGCCACGGCGACCAGCACATAGCCCACCCAGACGTGAAAGCTCACCAGAAGCGCCACGAAGACGAGCTTGGCGAACATCCATGTCACGAAGACCTCGCGCAAAAAGACCAGCGCCGTGCCAGAGGCGATGGTGATCACCGCCGCCGGGGTGATGCAGAAGGTATAGGCGTAATGCGTCGCCCGGCGGATGCGCTCGTAATCGCCCTGGCCGATCGCCGGGTCGTGGCGCGCCAGCATCAAGGGCAGCGCGAAGAGGCCACCGCTCCACAGCACCAGCATGCCCAGATGCAGCGCCTTCAGATGCGGGACGAGGGCGTAGAGCCAGCTCACGCGACGCCCCGCCCGGCCGAGGCCCGCCAGCCCCGCCGGGCCGAAAGCGCGATCATCGCGGCATAGGGCAGCATCGCCGGCACCCACATGATCAGCCCGCCGAGCTGCTGATCCGCTAGCGGCGTCAGCCCCCAGTCCAGCGGTGCAAGGGCGTGCGCGGCGTAGAGCGGCGCGGGGGCAAAGGTCAGCAGCGCGCCGAGCGCGCCCATCTGCATCAGCCCGGCCAGCGACCACAGCACCGCGTCGAACCCCTCGCGCGCGCCCAGCACGGCCCGCCAGAACCAGACGGCGGAGCCCAGCAGCGTCGCCTGCATGAGCCAGTAGACCGCGATGTCGCGCAGCGCGAGGTCGTAGGCCCCCGGCAGGTGCCAGGCCCAGAGTAGCGCCGTCGAGACGAGGAAGGGCAGCGCCGCGCCTTTGGCCCGGCGCGCGGGCAGGGCGGCGGCCAGAAGCGGCGCCGCGACCGCCACCAGCAGCACGTGATGCACGACACGCGCCGAGAACAGCCCCACCGAGATCGCGCAGAGCGGGGAGACGAAGGCGAGGGCCAGCACCCCGACCGCGGCCGGTCCGGTCCTTTGGCGCCGCAGGACGACCAGCATCAGCAGCAGGCCGAGCAGCAGCACGGGGTCGAGGTTCCACGACTGCAGCGCGACCGCGGGCGCGGGCGCCACGCCGCAATAACTGCCCGGCAGAATATCAACCGGCATGCGATCGCTCCTCACTGCGATTTGGCGGTTCGGCGGATCGTGACGCCGAACCACATGCCGGGCCAGCTAGAGCCCCGGGGCCGTGATGCAATGCGAAAATTCCCGCCGCGGGGCGAACCGTGGCCTCCCCACGGCCTCCTTGCGCCTGCGCGGCGGGCGAGGCGTTGGCAGGTCATCGAACCAGGATACGAATTGTCTCGGATTCTCGATCTCCTTCGCAGTTCTGATTGAAGTCTATGACATAACGTTCATTACCGGATATTGGTGCCAATGGGGGGCACTTTCTAAACTGGGTTGCGACACCTGCTCTATTCTGTCGCAAACACAGGAGTTTGGAAGATGGCCCACTGCGAGCTGGATCTGCGAGAACGGCGTCTGGTTGAAGACCTTTCACAGGCGAAGATGTCTGTCGCAAACATTGCGGCGAGATTGTCCCGCCATCGCTCGACGATCTACCGCGAGATCCGGCGCGATCGGTTCGAAGACAGCGAACTGCCCCAGCTCAGCGGCTACTACGGCATGCTGGCTCAGAAGCAGGCCGCCGAACGCCGCCACAGGCGCCGCAAACTGATCCGGATGGCGGCCCTGCGTGAGGCCGTCATCGATCGCTTGAAAGCCGGTTGGTCACCAGAACAGATCGCCGGGCGGCTGCGCTTCGAAGGCCATCGCAGCACCATCTGCCACGAGACGATCTACGCCTTCGTCTATTCTCAGGATGGTCAGAGCCAGGACCTGGCGCGCCACCTGCCCGGGCGTCGCCGCCAGCGCAAACCCCGCTACGCCCGTCGGCCCCGAAGTCTCGTCTTCCCACTGGAACGCGCGATCCAGAACCGGCCGGATCACGTCAACGACCGCAGCGGGTTCGGCGATTGGGAAGGCGATTTGATGATCTTTCGCAAGGAGTTGGGCAAGGCCAACGTGGCCTCGCTGGTCGAACGAAAGACGCGCTATGCGGTCCTGTTCCGCAACAACGACCGCAGCTCGAAGCATCTGATGAATCGCCTGATCACCCTGCTGTCGCCCCTGCCCTTGTCCGCACGACGCTCGATTACCTTCGACCGGGGGCTCGAGTTCAACCGATGGCGTGATCTGAGAACAGGAATGGGCACCGAGGCGTGGTTCTGCGACCCGCAGGCACCTTGGCAGAAGGGCTCGGTCGAGAACCTGAACAAACGCGCCCGGCGCTACCTGCCGCGCGAAACGGCCGTCGCCGCACTGTCAGACCGCGATATGGCCGAGATCAGCGCGCAGCTGAACGCCACGCCAAGACGCTGCTTGGGCTACCGGACACCGGCCGAGGCCTTCGCCGAGGAACTCCGCCAACTCGACCGGGCCTGACCCGTGTCGCAACCAGCATTGAATCCACAGCGACAAGCACTCGGTGTTTCGGGTGCCCAAGCCCAGCGACCACATGACCGGCATGACCCAGTTCGGGCGGGCTCTGGCGGAGCTGCAGATCGAAATCTTGTGCGCCAGTTCGAGCCAGGCCAGGGGCCGTGTCGAGCGCGCCAACCGCACGCTGCAGGATCGGCTTGTGAAGGAGCTGCGGCTGGCCGGCATCTCGGACATCGCGGCGGCAAACGCGTTCCTGCCGGGCTTCGTGGAGTGCTACAACGCGAAGTTCGCCAAGCCCGCCGCCAGGCCGGACAACCTGCACAGGCCGCTGAATGTCGCGCCGGATCGACTGGCCGAGATCTTCTGCCTGCGCGACAAGCGCCATGTCAGCAAGGATCTGACGCTGAAATACGACCACAAGCGCATCCGGCTGGAGGTGAACGATCTGACCCGCGAACTGGTGGGCAAATACGCCGATACCTACGAGTTTCCCGATGGCCGCATCCAGGCCCGGCACAAGGGCATCGTCCTGCCCTGCACCATCTTCGACCCGCATCAGCAGCATGTCACCCACGCCGCGATTACCGAGAACAAGCACCTCGGCGCGGTGCTGGCCCACATCAAGCGACAGCAGGATCAGGTGGAGACCACATCCAAGGTGTGAATAGCCCCGCGTTTCTTAGACGCCTTCGTGCCTCAGTTTCTGCTGCCGCTCGAACTCGAGGGGCGACAGCATTCCGTTTCGCGCGTGCTTGCGCTTCGGGTTGTAGAACATCTCGATGTATTCGAACACGTCCCGTCAGGCTTCCTCGCGCGTGCGATAGGTCCGGCGCCTGATCCGTTCGCGCTTGAGCAGGTTGAAGAAGCTATCAGGCGAGACCTTGTCCGCCATTGGTCCGAGGACAATGGTCGAGCGCATTATCATGGCAGTTGCCTCGACGGCTCATGGAGTGCTCGAGATTGTGGGCCCTCAGGAAAGCGGCCCAGTCCATACTGGTGAACTGGCCGCCTTGATCCGAATGGATCAGCACTTTGGTCTTCGGCTTCCGGCGCCAGACAGCCATCAGCAATGCCTGCAAGACGACGTCGGTCGTCTGGCGGCTCTGCATCGATCAGCCGACCACGCGGCGTGAAAAGAGATCGATGGCGACGGCTAGGTAGGCGAAGCCTTCCTGCGTCCGGATATAGGTTCTTTAATTGATCCTCAGCGCTCGGTCAGTTTGTCGTTCCGGTCGGCTGCCTGCAAGGTTCTTTTCGAAGTCACCCGACACGGGGTGCTTCATCTCGGCGTTCAAGGCTCGGGCTGCCCCAGGTGAAGTGCGCGGTATCTATTGATCCGCAAGTAGATCTCACGGGCTCGTCCCGTTGCCTGCCGCTTTGGCCGACGCGGCAACTGATTAGCGAGGTCTTGTGGTCAGGCGTTGGTCACAGGCATGCCTCCCGTTCTTCAAAGATACCGCCATTGATCCAGATCGCGTGCATCATCACGGCCAGCTTGCGGGCGAGGGCGACGACTGCCTTCTTGTGGCTGGTCTGTCGCTTCAGGGCCATGGCCCAGTCCCTGAGCGCCTGGCCGCGTCCGGGCTTCACGCGACAGAGCAGGGAATTGGCCGCCTCATAGAGCATCGTCCGCAGGAGCCGGTCTCCGCGCTTGGAGATGCGACCGCCATAGTCGACCGCCCCAGATTGGTGCCGCCTTGACGTCAGGCCTGCATAGGCACCCACCGATCGAGACTTCGCGAAGCGCCCCGGCGCATCGATCGTCGCCACGAAGGTGGCCGCTGTGACCGTGCCCACGCCGGGAACGGTCATCAGCCGGATGCAGGCCTCGGAGGTCTTCGCCTGCCGAACCAGTTCCTTTGTCAGCGCCGCCGCTTGGCGTAGCGCTTCCGTGCGAACTGCCAGCAGCGGTAGAATGATCGGTGCCAGTGCCTCTTGATCTTCCAAGACTGCGCGGATGCGCCCTTCGTAGGTTCGCGGCTGCGCCGGCACGCGGAGCCCGAAGCTGGCGAGCAGACCCCGAATAGTGTTCTCTGCATTTCGCCGGGCGCCAATCGCGGCGTCTCGCGCAGCCAGCAGGGCGCGGCGTTCCTGCGCGTGGCGGCTCTTGACCTCGACCTTCCGGTAGAAACCTGTCCGCGCGAGATCGGCCAGCATCGCCGCATCATTGGCGTCGGTTTTGTTATGCATCTGGCTCAGCACCGCATGGGCCTGACGGGCATCCACGCAAATCGCTGGAAGGCCACGCCGCGTCAGTTCCCCGTGCAACCAGTTCGCCATTCTGCCTGTCTCGAGGATGACGCCCTTGAGCCCAATCCGAAGATCCTCCAACGCCGCACAGATCGCATCCGGATCGGTTGCCGTCTCGCAAACCCGCTCGACAGCGCCATCCGATCGCCGCACGCAGATCGCCGTCGCATCCTTCGAGACGTCCAGGCCAACATAGTATCGTTCCATATCCACTCTCCTGTTCGATCGGTCCAGAGAACCGTCAGAGAGCGCGGGGGATCAATTACTCCGAGTGATGTCGGTCACCCAAACCCGGTCTGGAACTTCCACGTCGAACTGTCGATCCAGGGTGTTTTCGACGACGATCGACGGCTTGCCGCCATACTTGCCGGGGCGGCGCTTGTAGCCAATCTGCGCCTTGATGCCGGCCAGCTTAGTCAGACGGGAGACGCGGTTCAAACAGACACTCTCGCCCTGCTCGAGAAGATCGTCGTGAAGCTTGCGGTGCCCATAGACCTTGCCGCTTTCAACCTAGGCCTTCTTCAGCAACTCGGTCTGGCGGCCGTCTTCTTGGGCCCGCTTGCTCAACGGCGCCTTCAGCCACGCATAGAAGCCGCTTGGCTGGATGCGCAGGCACCGGCACATCGCCCGGACGGAGAACTGCCCGCGATGCTCGGCTACGAACGCGTATCTCACTTTGCATCCCTGGCGAAATACGCGTCGCCATTGTCGCTCGAACCAATGGCGCACCAATGGCGACCCTTTTTTAGGATGTCGCGCTCCTCCGAAACCCGCGCCAGTTCCTTCTTCAAGCGCCGGATCTCGGTGTCCTTCTCCGCCTCTCCTGATGACGCCTTCGCGAACTTCTTCTTCCAAGCGTAGAGCGAATACGGACTGACCCCGAGCCGCTCCGACACCTCCCTGACCGGGTAGCCCCGCTCGGTGATCTGCGCGACCGCGTTCCGCTTGAACTCCTCGCTGAACTTGTTGCTGCTCATCATGGCCTCCTTGCCTCAAAATTAGCGAAGAAGGCGTCCACAAGACACGGGGCTATTCAGTCAGCGCTTGCCGCCCCCATGCTTGCAACAAGAAACTCGGAAATCCCATTCGTCGCAGTGGGGATCATTTTTGGACACCGATCACCCCGCTACGGGGTAACTTTCCCATGCCGACACCGCTCAGATCGTTCGCGTGGGATGACTTTATTGGAGGAAAGGGCAACGACGCCCAATGTCTGCTTTGTAGGACATAATGTCTATCTTGTAGGACATAATTCGATTCGTGCAAGTTGATTTGCAATGCAGACGAAATGCACTTCAGGCCTGCACCAAGGAATATTCGCGCCGCATTGCATCCAGCCGCTCGTTGAGTTGGGCGATGCGTTCATTTCTCACAGTGGCGGAACTCAGCATTGGCCGCTGACGCTGCAAATTGTTGAAATATTCTACGAGCGAGTCACCATGCCGCGCATTCCAGCTAGGGACAAGCTGGCCGCGGACTTGCATCAATCCCTCGAGCGACTGCGTTCGGAGTCTACGAGCAATACTCTTAAGCTGAGTCCTAGTTCGATAAGCAAGGTTCGCCGTCTTCGGAGGGGGCATGGTACGGATTACGTCAAAGCTCTCTGGCGTCATTTCAACCGGCCGTAATCGCGCATCGATCTGGCCCGGACGAAAGCCCTGCATCAGTCCATCGAGAACATCCGAAGGCGGTAAGACATAAGGACGATACTCTAGTCCGAGAGACTGACACCAGTCCAGCCATTTGAATGTGAGAACACGTGCCGGCGAAGACACCGCGATCCAGGGCGTTCGGTAATAGTCAGCCATAATCGCACCATGGAGCGATTCGACGATCGCGAGTTCGGCGTTTGCGATATGCGAAAACACTCGTTCGCAATCTAGAAATGGATCGACATACTCTATGTCGCAACGTTTACAAACCGTGCCCCAGTCCCCGTAACTGGAACTTGTCCAATGGGGCACAAAGACGGTCCCGCGCCTTTGTGTAGCCAAATTGGCAAAGCGAGGAACTTGATTGACCAACCATGCAGCATCCGTAACGGCCTTGTCCGGCGCAAGCCCCAAAAGCTTTGCAGTCAAAGGCCCGCGAACACAATATATTTTCCAACGGCTTGCCTGTTCGGCCGTCGGAGGAGTGCTGTATCCCGACCCAGTTCCGAAGACGACCTTCTCTCCTTGCACGAGGTCTAGGTTGCGAGAGAGAAGAGAACCAATTCCTACCAGCCGAATTCCGTCGTCGCGGTCTGCCACGATCTCGGGAGCAACTTCTTCCCAAATCCAGCGATTCATGTGATCGCCGAAATTTGTCGTGGAGCGGTAGAAAAACGGGTTCATGAAGTAGTCCAAATTTACCTCTGTCGAGTCACGACTGATCCTCGAAATTAGATTAGCCGAACCTGTCGAGTTAGGGGACAACCATCGCCTGGTGTCAACTGCAAGGTACATTTCTTGAGAGCAATGTTAGGTGTATAGTCCCGGAAAGAGGTGGCACGATATCCGTCTCTGAAATGGAGATGGTATGGGACAGGTTCTTCACGGCAGCGCCCGAACGACAGCGGCAGTTCGTCGAGCAATCCAAGGTAGTGAAGAGAGCGTAAGGCAGCTTGCCCGGCGCTACGGGATCAGCCCGACGACGGTGCAGAAATGGCGCAAGCGCGCCTCCACGGCCGACCTGCCGATGGGACCCTCGGATCCCCGCTCGACGGTGCTGAGCCCGGAGGAAGAAGCCATCATCGTAGCATTCAGGCGGTATTCTCTGCTGCCTCTCGACGATTGCCTCTATGCCCTGCAGCCCAACATTCCACAGCTGACGCGCTCTTCGCTGCACCGCTGCTTGCAGCGTCACGGGATCAGCCGGCTACCCGACATGAAGGGTGACAAGCCAAAGCGACAGAAGTTCAAGCAATACCGGATCGGCTTCTTCCACATGGACATCGCTGAAGTCCGAACCGCCGAAGGAAAGCTGTATTTCTTTGTGGCCATTGATCGAACCAGCAAGTTCGTGGTGGCCCGGCTCTTCACTGAGGCCAGCAGGAAAACTGCCTGGGAGTTTCTGGAGCTGCTCCTGACGGCGGTGCCTTATCGCATTCATACGATCCTCACCGATAACGGCATCCAGTTCGCTGACCAGCCTCGCAATCGCAACACCGCCGCCTCACGGCTCATGCGGTTCGACATGATCTGTGAGGCCAACGGGATCGAGCATCGGCTGACCAAGCCGAACCACCCTTGGACCAACGGACAAGTCGAGCGGATGAACCGGACGATCAAAGACGCCACGGTGAAACGCTACCACTACGACGATCACGCGCAGCTCGAACGCCACCTCGCACTGTTCATCGACGCCTATAATACGGCGCGGCGTTTAAAGACACTCAAGGGGCTAACGCCGGCGCAATTCATCTGGCGAGAATGGCAGGCCAACCCCGACCTATTCCATCGAGAGCCGTGCCACTTGACCTCGGGACCATACACCTACGATATCGCGCTCCTCCGACACCCGCGCCAGCTCCTTCTTCAAGCGCCGGATCTCGGTGTCCTTCTCCGCCTCTCCTGATGACGCCTTTGCGAACTTCTTCTTCTAGGCGTAGAGCGAATACGGGCTGACCCCGAGCCGCTCCGATACCTCCCTGACCGGGTAGCACCGCTCGGTGATCTGCGCGACCGCGTCCCGCTTGAACTCCTCGCTGAACTTGTCGCTGCTCATCATGGCCTTCTCGCCTCAAAATTAGCGAAGAAGGCGTCCACAAGACACGGGGCTATTCACTATATTTCCGTGAAAAACCGGCTATCTACTGCTTGGAATCCGCCACCCCGGCACATGGCCGGGGCGGCGGACATCTCGCGTCAGTTGGCAGCAAAGCAGTAGAACCGCCCGTCGCCGCCTGTGTCTTGCAGCGCCTCGAGCCCGCATCCGCGCGACGGGTGCGAGGAATTCCACGACATCGCCGCCTCCGAATCGTCGAGACCCATGCGATCGTGATGCCCGACCATGGCCGATCCTTCGCCGCTGCTGGTCCAGCCTTCGCAGGTTTCGGCCGCGGCGGTGCCGTCGGGCATGGAGCCGGTGAGGATATCGTGCCGGTTCGGATCGTCGCCGCGCCCGTTCAACACCATCCCCATCTCGTCGAGCGCGGCCTCCTTGGTGATCATGTTGCCTTCGCCATGCAGCGCCTCGACATCGGCGGCGATTTCCGTGCCTTCGGCATTGTGCCACGGGCCCGCGCCGATCCGGTCGCGCGCATTTTCGTCGTCGGTCGAAAGATAGGCTTTCCAATCGCCCTCCGCGCCCGCCGCCGAAGCAAGCTCGTTGCAGTAGGCGTCCGCGCCCTCCAGACCGCCGAGATCGGCCCCTTGACCCGGGTTGGCGCTGGTGACGAAAAAGCTCATCGTCCCGTCTTGCGCCAGCACCGTCGTTCCCGCGCACGCGAGCACCACGGCAGTCATCACGTTCGGTGTTCTCATGTCGCACCTCCTGAGCTGAGGCCCAGTCTAGCACGCCGGCCCTGCGGCCCCACCCGGTTTGTGCAAACCGCGCCGTGCGCGGCGCCGCATTGCCGAGTCGCCTGCCCCGGTCCGGCACCGGTTGGTAAGTCAGTGCCCCGAGACGCTGCATCTGCCTCGAAACTACGCAGCCTGCCGATGCCCGAGGCAAAGGCTTGGGCCATTTCCCGCCGCTAACCGGTGCGGGCCGCAAAGCCGTGGCTCCGACGCGACACTCCTGTCAGGCTGGGCTTGCGTCTATCTCGCACGGGAGGCTTGAGATGAACCGCACGTCCGAACTCAAAACCGCCAGTCCCACCCCGCACCACCGGGCCCAAACATCTGCAGCACGCTTGGGTGGCGCAGGACCGCATTCTTGGGGAGACACAGAGCTATCTCGACGGCTGGTTCAGCCGTCGAGATAGCATGGCCGAGGCCGCGGGCGATCTCGCGGCAGAAATGATGGAGGCCGGATCGGACACCACGCGGCTTGCGGCGGCCGTGACCCGCTGGCAGGACGGGGCGCGAGCCCGCCCGCAAGCGGATCTGCGTGGCTGGCTGACGCTTTGCACCAACTGCTCGGGTCATCTGGCGCGCGAGGCGGCCCAAGCCGAGACTGAGATCCTCGACAACACCGTCGAGATCGCGCGCAGGGCCGGGCACGCCCGGCACGCGACGCCGGTCTGAGGCGCGCCCCCGGTGGGGCGGGTGGTTTGCCTGCGCCTCCGGGGGGTCCGACCCGCCGTCAACCGACGCGTTCAAGCAGCGACACGTAGTTCGTCACCGCCGCCCCGCCCATGTTGAACACGCCCGCGAGCGTCGCGTCCGGCACCTGCATGCCGCCCGCCTCGCCCGCCAGCTGCATCGCCGCCATCACATGCATCGACACGCCCGTCGCGCCGATCGGGTGGCCCTTGGATTTGAGCCCGCCCGAGGGGTTCACCGGCAGGCGCCCGTCCTTGAGCGTCACGCCCTCCTCGATCACCCGGTGCCCCTGCCCCGGCGCGGCGAGACCCATCGCCTCGTATTCCAGAAGCTCGGCGATGGTGAAGCAGTCATGCGTCTCCACCAGATCGAGATCGTCGAGCGTCAGCCCGCCCTGCTCCAGCGCGCGGGCCCAGGCCCGCCTGGGCCCTTCGAAGGCCAGCACGTCGCGGCGGCTCATGGCGAGAATGTCGTTCACATGCGCCCGCGCGCGCACGGCGATGGCGCGGCGCATGGTCGCCGCGGTCTCGGCATCCGCCAGCACCAGCGCCGCCGCTCCGTCGGAGACGAGCGAGCAGTCGGTGCGCCGCAGCGGGGCGGCGACGTAAGGGTTGCGGTCGGTGACCGCGTTGCAGGCCTCGAAGCCGAGATCCTTGCGCATATGGGCGAAAGGATTCTCGACGCCGTTGGCATGGTTCTTGGCGGCGATCCGCGCCAGCGCCTCGGAGCGGTCGCCATAGCGCTGGAAGTAGCCCTGCGCGATGCGCCCGAAGATGCCTGCAAAGCCCCCGGGCGTGTCGCCCTCCTCGGCGCGCCACGAACAGCCCAGAAGGATGTCGCCCACCTGCGCCCCCGGCGTCGCCGTCATCTTCTCGGCGCCGACGACGAGCGCGATGCGGCCGCGGCCCGCGGCGATGAAATCCATCGCGCCGTTGAGCGCGGCCGAGCCGGTCGCGCAGGCGTTCTCGTAGCGGGTAGCGGGCGCGTGGCGCAGCCCGTCGTGTCCCATCGCCACCAGCGAGGCCTGGAAATCCTGGTTGGAAAAGCCGTTGTTGAACACGCCGACGAAGACCCCATCGACCTGTGTCGCCTCGACGCCTGCGTGCTCGAGCGCCGGGCCGGTCACCTCGGCCATCAGCGCGGCGGTGTCCGGCGCCTCGCTCTTTCCGAACACGCTATGCGCCCAACCCACGATCTGCGCCTCGGCCATAATGGCTCCCCCCTTGCGGTCTGCGCCGCCCTCCCGCGGCGTGGCCATGCTCGGCCCTTCGGCTGAGCAGCGCAAGCCCCGGCGGCGCTGCAGATGCCCCGACCGGCCCCGTCCCGGTTCGACCTGGACCGCTTCGTTTTCCGTCGGGGCGGCGTGCCGCGCATGGCCGCCCTGCGGCGGCGATTGGCACTATACAGTCCGGGCCGATGGGTTTAAGAGCGATGGCTTGATACCGCGCGAGCTGCGCGGCCCCGGCCTTTGGCCGATCCCAGATCGACGGACCTTTCTTACATATGATGCAGACCCTCAGGGACGCGCTCGACGCGCGCGGCTACGACACGCTCACCCCGGTGCAGGAGGCCGTGACCGCGCCCGACCTTTCCGAGCGCGACCTGCTGGTTTCGGCGCAGACCGGCTCGGGCAAGACCGTGGGCTTCGGCCTCGCCATCGGCCCGACCATCCTCGACGATGACGGCCAGCTGCCCCGCGCCGCCGCGCCGCTCGCGCTCGCCATCGCGCCGACGCGCGAACTGGCCTCCCAGGTGATGCGCGAGCTCGACTGGCTCTACCGCGGCGCCGGCGCCCGCCTTGCCACCGCCATCGGCGGCATGGAGATCCGCGACGAGCGCCGCGCGCTCGACCGCGGCGCGCATTTCGTCGTCGCCACGCCGGGCCGTCTGGCCGATTACGTCCGTCGCGGCGCGATCGACCTCAGTGATATCCGCGCCGTCGTGCTCGACGAGGCTGACGAGATGCTCGATCTGGGCTTCCGCGAGGATCTCGAATTCATCCTCTCGGCCTGTCCCGAAAGCCGCCGCACGCTGCTCTTTTCGGCCACGGTGCCGCCCGCCATCGCCAAGCTCGCCAAGGAATTCCAGCGCGACGCCGAGCGCGTGGTCGTCGCCACCAAGGGCGGCCAGCACGCCGACATCTCCTACAAGGCGCTGCAGGTGGCCCAGGGCGACGAGGAGGCGGCGATCATCAACACGCTGCGCCATCAGGACGCCACCAACGCCATCGTCTTCGCCAATACCCGCGCCACCGTCGCCCGCCTCACGGCACGGCTGTCGAACCGCGGCTTCTCGGTCGTCTCGCTTTCGGGCGAGCTCACGCAGAACGAGCGCACCCACGCGCTTCAGGCGATGCGCGACGGGCGGGCCCGGATCTGCGTGGCGACGGATGTGGCCGCGCGCGGCATCGACCTGCCGGACCTCGAACTGGTGATCCACGCCGAGCTGCCCTCGAACTCCGAGACGCTGCTCCACCGCTCTGGCCGGACGGGCCGCGCGGGCCGCAAGGGCGTGAGCGCCCTGATCGTCCCGATGAAGCTGCGCAAGAAGGCCGAGCGCCTGCTCGGCACCGCCAAGCTCTCGGCCGATTGGACCGTGCCGCCCTCGGCCGAGGACATCCTCGCCGCCGACGAGGCGCGGCTGCTCGACGATCCGGTCTGGAGCGCCGAAATCTCCGAGGGTGCAAAGGTCTTCGCCGCCAAGCTGCTGCAACGCCACGCGCCCGAGACCATCGCCGCGGCCTATCTGGCGCTCTACCGCTCGCGCCGATCGGCACCCGAGGAGCTTCAGGCCCCCGACGCCAAGCCGCAAAAGCGCGCGACCGAGAGCTTCGGGCCGAGCAAGTGGTTCTCGCTCTCGGCGGGTCGCAACGAACGGGCCGAGGCGCGCTGGCTGCTGCCGCTTTTGTGCCGCGCCGGCGACATTTCCAAGGATGCGATCGGCGCGATCCGCATTCAGGACACCGAAACCTACGTCGAGATCCTCGAGACCGCCGTGCCGGGGTTCCTGCGCGCCATCGGCCCCGACATGTCGCCCGAGGAAGGCCTGAAGATGACCGCGCTCGATACCGCCCCCGACCTGTCGCGCGGCCCCCAGCCCGAACGCGGCCCCCGGCCCGAACGCGGCCCCCGGCCCGAGCGCGGTCCGCGGCCTGATCGTGGGCCCCGGCCCGAGCGCGACCCCAAGCCGGAGCACGAGCAACGGTTCGACCGTGGCCCCAAGCCCGAACATGCCTCGCGCCCGGCCCCCGAGGCCGCGGCTCCCGCCGCCCCTGTCG
>NZ_JAMYXC010000172.1 GCF_024159025.1 Limimaricola litoreus | reverse complement strand
CGGTCTTCGGCCAGCCCGCCGCGGGCCTGCGCGCCGCGCGCGCAGCACAAGCCGCCGTGCCCGCGCCCTACTACCTGCGCATGCGCCTTCTGGACAAGCCGGGCGCTCTGGCCAAGGTCGCGCGCGTGCTGGGCGAATCCGGCATCTCGATCGACCGGATGCGCCAGTACGACCACGAGGACGTCTCCGCCCCGGTGCTGATCGTCACCCACAAGACCACGCGCTTCGCGCTCGAAGAGGCGCTGGCCGCCTTCGAGGCCACCGGCGTGGTGCAGGGCGCCCCCGTCGCGATCCGCATCGAGCAGGTCTGACCGGGGCACGCGCCCTTCGGTTCATCTTTCTCCAAATACGCATGGCGCGCCGGTAATGCCCGGCGCGCCTCTCGCCGGCCTTGCGACCGTTTGCGCAAACATCCCCTCACGCGCTTGTCACTGCGCGACAGGCCCGGTTAGGTCGAGGCAACGCTCACGATTGCCCGAGGATGCCTCCCATGCCCCAAGCTCCCGAATTCCATGACCGCATGCTGTCGCTCGGCCTCGCCCGGGTGTCGGAGGCCGCGGCCATCGCCTGCGCGCCGCTGATCGGGCGCGGCGACGAGAAGGCCGCCGACCAGGCCGCCGTCAATGCCATGCGCACCCAGCTCAACATGCTCGATATCGCGGGCACGGTGGTGATCGGCGAGGGCGAGCGCGACGAGGCGCCGATGCTCTACATCGGTGAGGAGGTCGGCACCGGCGAGGGCCCGGCGGTGGACATCGCGCTCGACCCGCTCGAGGGCACGACCCTGACCGCCAAGGACATGCCCAACGCGCTCACCGTGATCGCCATGGGCCCGCGCGGCTCGATGCTGCACGCGCCCGATGTCTACATGGACAAGCTCGCGATCGGGCCGGGTTTCGCGCCGGGCGTGGTGTCGCTCGAGATGAGCCCCGCCGAGCGCGTCGCGGCGCTGGCCAAGGCCAAGGGCACGGATGCGGGCGACATTACCGTCTGCGTGCTGGAGCGCCCGCGCCACGAGGAGATGATCGCCGAGCTGCGCTCCACCGGCGCGGCGATCCGGCTGATCACCGATGGCGACGTGGCGGGCGTCATGCATTGCGCCGAGCCCGCCAAGACCGGGATCGACATGTACATGGGCTCGGGCGGCGCGCCCGAGGGCGTGCTGGCCGCCGCCGCGCTCAAATGCATGGGCGGGCAGATGTTCGGTCGGCTGCTGTTTCGCAACGACGACGAGAAGGGCCGCGCCCGCAAGGCCGGGATCGAGGATCTCGACCGGATCTACGCCCGCGACGAGCTGGTCACCGGCGACGTGATCTTTGCCGCCACCGGCGTGACCGACGGCAACCTCGTGCCCGGCATCCGCCGCGACGGCGACTATCTCACCGCCGAGACGATCCTGATGCGCTCCAAGACCGGCTCGGTGCGGCGCATGTTCTACCGCAACCCGGTCGAGCGCAGCCAGCCCGGCCGCTGAAGCTCGGGCGGAGCTGGGGGGCGCCGCCCCCCGGCCTGCGGCCTCCCCCGGGCGTATTCGGGGGAAAATGAACAAGGGGGCGCGACGCGTCGTCATCGGCGGGGCAACCCGGTCGCGCATGGGTGAGCGCGCGGCCCCGCCTCCGGGCTTGCCTTGCGGGGCGCTTTCGGGCGACACCGGCGCCATGCCAGACTTTCTCAACGTCTCCGCCTCGCTGACCGGCCGCCGCTGGGTCGGCCCCTCCGCCGAGGCCGACCGCCTTGCCCAAGCCATGACGCAGGGCTGCGATCTGCCCCTGCCGCTGTGCCACGCGCTCGTCGGGCGCGGCGTCACCGCAGAGGACATGGCGGGCTTTCTCGCCCCCACCCTGCGCGACCTGCTGCCCGATCCGTTGTCCCTGCGCGACATGGGCACCGCCGCCGCGCGCGTCATGCTGGCGGTCGAGCGGCGCGAGCGCATCGCCATCTTTGCCGATTACGATGTCGACGGTGGTGCCTCGGCGGCGCTGCTCATGGTCTGGCTGCGGCAGATCGGCCTGCGTGCCACGCTCTACATCCCCGACCGGATCGAGGAGGGTTACGGTCCCAACGCGCCCGCGATGGAGAGGCTGGCGCGCGATCACGACCTGATCCTCTGCGTCGATTGCGGCACGCTGAGCCATGAGCCGATCGCCGCCGCAACAGGCGCGGAGGTGGTCGTGCTCGATCACCACCTGGGCGGCGAGACGCTGCCCGACGCGGTGGCGGTGGTGAACCCCAACCGGCAGGACGAAAGCGGCGAGCTCGCGCATCTATGCGCCGCGGCCGTGGTGTTCCTGCTCTTGGTAGAGCTGAACCGGCAATTGCGCGAGGCGGGCAAGCGCGGCCCCGACCTGATGGCCATGCTCGATCTCGTGGCGCTGGCCACCGTGGCGGACGTCGCACCGCTCATAGGCGTCAACCGGGCGCTCGTGCGCACCGGGCTGCAGGTCATGGCGCGCCGCCAGCGCGCGGGCCTCGTGGCACTGGCCGACGTGGCCGGGCTCGACGTGCCGCCCACCGCCTATCACCTGGGCTACCTGCTGGGTCCGCGCGTCAACGCCGGCGGGCGGATCGGCAAGTCCGACCTCGGCGCGCGGCTTCTGGCCACGGATGACCCGCACGAGGCGGCCGCATTGGCCGAGAAGCTCGACCATCTCAACCGCGAGCGGCGCGAGATCGAGGCAAGGGTGCGCGACGCGGCGCTCGAACAGGCCGAGGCGCGCGGCGTGGACGGCCCGCTCGCCTGGGCCGCGGGCGCGGGCTGGCATCCGGGCGTGGTCGGAATCGCGGCGGCGCGGATGAAGGAGGCGACCAACCGCCCCGCCGTGGTGATCGGCATCGAGGATGGCATCGGCAAGGGCTCGGCCCGCTCCGTGCCGGGCATCGATCTGGGCGCGGCGATCCACCGGGTTGCCGCCGAGGGGCTCTTGCTGCGCGGCGGCGGCCACAAGATGGCCGCCGGTCTTACCGTGGAAGAGGGCATGATCGACGCGGCGATGGCGCGGCTGTCTGAGCTGTTGGAGAAACAGGGCGCGGGCGCGGGCGGGCCGCGCGACCTGCGGCTCGATTCGGTGCTGATGCCCGGTGCCGCGACGGTCGAGCTGATCGAACGGATCGAGGCGGCAGGCCCCTTCGGCGCCGCCGCCCCCGCGCCGCGCTTCGCCTTTCCCGACGTGATGCTGCACGACGTGCGCGAGGTGGGCCAGGGGCATCTCAAGATCGCCTTCGGCGACGGCATGGGCAAGCGGCTCGACGGCATCGCCTTCGGCGCCATGGACGGGCCGATGGGCGCGGCCTTCGCCCGCCACGGCGGCGCGCGCTTCCACCTCGCCGGAAAGCTCGATCTGAACATCTGGAAGGGCCGCCGTTCGGTGCAGCTTCGGCTCGACGACGCCGCCCCGGCCGGCTGAGCGAACGAAGCGGTTCTGCCCCCACGGCAATTTCGCGGTTCGGCGATTTTCCTCTTGCGAGGCCGGGGAGCTTCTCCTAAACACCGCCTCACCGACGAGCGGCCCGTTCGTCTATCGGTTAGGACGCCAGGTTTTCAACCTGGAAAGAGGGGTTCGATTCCCCTACGGGCTGCCATCGGTTCACGGCTTCAGGTCGCGCAGGCGAAACCGAAGCTGTCGTCAGTGTGGCCCGTTCGTCTATCGGTTAGGACGCCAGGTTTTCAACCTGGAAAGAGGGGTTCGATTCCCCTACGGGCTGCCACGACGCTCTCCCCCCTCCCCTTGCCCTCGCGCCAAGATACCGCCCGATCCTTGCGTGTTCGGTTGTTCCCCCGCGCGCGTGGCGATAAAGCTTGCGCGGTATACCAGACAGGGAGGCCGCGTCGTGGCACAACAGGACAAAGCGAAGATCGGCCTGATCGGCCTTGGCACCATGGGCAGCGCGCTCGCGCTCAACATCGCCGAAAAGGGCTTTCCGATCGCCGTCTGGAACCGCAAGCCCGGCGTCACCCGGGCCTTCCACGACGAGGCGGGCGAGCTGGCCGAAAGGGTGATCCCGACCGAGACCCATGAGGAGCTCGTCGCCGCCATCGCCAAGCCACGTGCCATCATCCTGATGGTGCCCGCAGGCGAGCCTGTGGACGAGCAGATCGCCAAGCTGCGCCCGCTGCTCGACGAGGACGACGTGATCATCGACGCGGGCAACGCCAACTTCCACGACACCGACCGCCGCGTGCGCGCGCTCGACGACGTCGGCTTTCTCGGCATCGGCGTCTCGGGCGGCGAGGCGGGCGCGCGCCACGGCCCCGCGATCATGGGCGGCGGCGAAAAGGCGCTGTGGGACCGCGTCTCGCCGATCCTCGAAGCCATCGCCGCCAAGTTCGAGGGCGAGCCCTGTGCGGCATGGATGGGCCGCGAGGGTGCGGGCCACTTCGTCAAGGCCGTGCACAACGGCATCGAATACGCCGACATGCAGATGATCGCCGAGGTCTACGGCGTGATGCGCGACGGGCTGGGGCTCAAGGCCGAGGCCATCGGCGAGACCTTCGCGCGCTTCAACGAGGGCGCGCTGCAGTCCTACCTGATCGAGATTTCCTCGATCGTCGCATCGGCCGCCGACACCCACACCGGCCAACCGATGATCGACCTCATCCTCGACAAGGCGGGGCAGAAGGGCACCGGCCGCTGGACCGCGATCGAGGCGCAGCACCTCGCCGCTCCGATCCCCGCGATCGAGGCTGCCGTGGTCGCGCGCAACCTGTCGAGCCGCGTCGCGCAGCGCCGCGCGGGCGAAGACATGTTCGGCGCGGCACCGATGGAGATCCCCGCCGACAAGGTCTCCGACGAGATGCTCGAGCGGGCGCTGATCGCGGGCAAGGTGCTGTGCTACGCCCAGGGCTTCGACATGATCGCCGCCGCCTCCGAGCAGTTCGGCTGGACCCTGCCCCTGCCTGAGATCGCCAAGGTCTGGCGCGAGGGCTGCATCATCCGCTCGGCGATGCTCGACGACATGGCCGCGGCGCTGGCCGAGGACGAGGATCGCAACCTGATGCTGGCGCCCGTCTTCGCGCGGCACCTGCGCGAGGGGCACGTGGCGCTGCGCGAGCTGGTGGCCATCGGCGCGCGCTACGGCCACCCGATGCCGGCCCTGTCTTCCGGCCTGAGCTATTTCGACACGATGCGCACCGCCCGCGGCACTGCCAACATGATCCAGGCGCAGCGCGACTATTTCGGCGAGCACGGCTTCGAGCGCACCGATGGCATCGAGGATTCGCACGGCCCCTGGCACGGCCACGGCGTCTGATCCCCCATGACGAAAGACGCCGCCCGCATCCGCAGGCGGCGTCCTGCCGCATCGCCGGGCGCCCCGTGGGGTCGCCCGGCTTTTTCATATGCGTCTCAGGCGTCGAACGAGGTGCTGAACACGTCCCACAGCACCAGCCCCACGGTGACCGCCAGCACGAGGCCGAGATCGAAGCGCGGGATGTGCCACATCAGGATGCCCAGAAACCCGAGAAAGAACAGCAGTGCCACATAGGTCATGATACGGGCGATCATTGCGCGATCTCCTCTGACAGAAGGCCTTCGAGCCAGCGCGCGGTGCGCAAGAGCCGGGCGTCGTCACCGCGCCGACCGATGAGCTGCGCGCCCATCGGCAGGCCGGTTTCGGATTGCAGGATCGGCACGGTCACGGCCGGCGTGCCGCAAAGCGTCCAGAGCCCGTTGAAGATGGAATCGCCGGTGCTGGCGTGGCCCTCGGGCGCGGGGCCGAGGGCGGCGGGGGCGAGGATCGCGTCGCAACGCTCGAAGATCTCGTCGAGACCGGCATAGAGCACGTCCGACCAGTCGAGCGCCGCGATGTAATCGCGTGCGGGGATCGTCTTGCCCCGGTCGAGCGCCGTGCGCATTTCCTCGGACAGCGCCTCCCTGCCCCGCTTTTCATAGGCATAGAAGGACTTGGCCATCTCGGCGAGGTTGATGCGCTCGCGGATTTCGGCGGCCTCGTCGAAGGCACCCGGAAGCGCGGCCTCGAAGCATTGCTCGCCCAGCGCCTCGACCAGCTCCTCGAAACCGGCGTGGGTGTCGGCATCGGCCTGCTCCCAGCCCGGCGGGCGCAGGAAGGCCAGCGTCGGGCGCACCGGCGGCTTGCTCATCGCGGTGGAATGCAGACGTGGCGGGGGGCTGAGCGCGGTGGCCCGGTCGCCCGCGTCATGGCCATAGAGCGCCTCGGCCAGAAGCGCCGCGTCCTCGACGGTGCGGGCGAAGACGCCGATCGTGTCGAGGCTGGGTGACTGGCTCAGCACGCCGGTGCGGGGGATCGCGCCGAAGCTCGGCTTGAACCCCACCGTGCCGCAAAACGCGGCGGGCCGGATCACCGAGCCGCCGGTCTGCGTGCCCACCGCCAGCGGCACCATGCCCGCGGCCACCGCCGCCGCCGAGCCCGAGGAGGAGCCGCCCGGCGTGCGGGTGGCATCATGCGGGTTGCGGGTCTTGCCCGGATGCATGAAGGCGAGCTCCGCCGTCACCGTCTTGCCGATGACGATGGCCCCCGCCGCGCGCAGCCGCTCGACGAGGGCCGCGTCCTTTTCCGGCACCCTGCCCTCGTCGAGCGGCGTGCCGTTCTGGGTCGGGATCTTCGCGGTGTCGATCACGTCCTTGAGCGCCACCGGCAGCCCGTGCAGCGGCCCCGTCGGCCGCCCGGCCCGGCGCGCGGCGTCGAGCGCCTGGGCCTGGCGGGTGGCGTGATCGCCGTCGAGCCAGGCCCAGGCCTGCACCTGCGGCTCCAGCGCGGCGATCCGGTCGAGACAGGCCTGCACCAGATCGGCGGCGTCGAGCGCGCCCGAGGCCATCCGGTCGCGCAGCTCGCGCGCCGAAAGGTCGAGCATGGCGACATGGCCCTTGGGCATCGGCTTCACGGTCATCTCAGCGCCCATAGAACAGCTCCGGCAGGCCGAAGACCAGCTGCGGGAAGATGTAGACCAGCACCATCGACACCATCACCATGGCGAGGAAGGGCAGGATCCCCTTGAAGATCTGCGTCAGCCGCACCTCCGGGGGCGCGATGCCCTTGAGGTAATAGGCCGACATCGCCATCGGCGGCGTCAGGAAGGAGGTCTGCAGGTTCAGCGCCACGAGGATGCCGAAGAACAGCGGATCGACCCCGAAGATCTCCAGCAGCGGCAGGAAGATCGGCACGAAGATGATGATGATCTCCGACCATTCGAGCGGCCAGCCCAGAAGGAAGATGATCAGCTGCGCCAGGATCAGGAACTGCACAGGCGTCAGATCGAGGCCCGAGACGAACTCCGAGATCAGATGCTCGCCGCCCAGGTAGGAGAACACCGAAGAGAAGATGTAGGAGCCGACGAAGAGCCAGCACACCATCGCCGTCGTGCGCACCGTGAGATAGACGCTCTCGCGCAGCCGCTGAAAGGTCATGGCGCGGTAGAGCACCGCCAGCACCATGCCGCCCAGAGCGCCGATCGCCGCCGCCTCGGTCGGGGTGGCGAGGCCGAACAGGATCGAGCCCAGCACCGACAGGATCAGCACCGCCAGCGGGAAGAAGGAGGTGAAGAGCATCCACAGCAGCTTGCCGATCGGCACATCCGGCACCTCGTCCTTGGTCGGACGCGGCGCCACCGAGGGCTGCAGGATCGAGCGGCCGATCACGTAGGTAAGGTAGAGCCCCACCAGCACGAGGCCCGGCAGCAGCGCGCCCGCATAGAGCCGCACGATCGACACGCCCGAGGCCGCCGCATAGACGATCAGCATGATCGAGGGCGGGATCAGGATGCCCAGCGTGCCGCCGGCGCAGATGATGCCGGTGGCAAAGGAGGTGTCGTAGCGCGCCTTGAGCATGGCGGGCAGCGCCAGGAGCCCCATCAGCGTTACCACCGCGCCGACGATGCCGGTGGCGGTGGCGAAGAGCGCGCAGGTGATCAGCGCCGCCACGCCCATCGAGCCGGGCACGTTCTTGGAGGCAATGTTGAGCGTGGTGAACAGCCGGTCGACGATGTTCGCGCGCTCGACGATGTAGCCCATGAAGAGAAACAGCGGCACCGCGGTCAGCACCTCGTTCGACATCACCGTGTAGGTCTGGTTGATGAAGAGGTCGAAGACGCGGTTGTTGAAGAAGCCGTCGATCCAGGCCGATGTGCTTTCCCACCACGAGGCGATCTCGAGGTCGAGCCGGTCGTAGTCGCGCCACATGCGGCGGGCATCGAAATAGGCGAAGTAGCCGAAGCCGATGCCGAGCGCCATCAGCGTGAAGGCGATGGGAAAGCCCAGGAAGACGAGGCAGATGAAGACGCCCAGCATCATCAGGGCGATTTGCGGTTCGGTCACGTGCGTGCGCTCCGTATCGGGTTAACGCGGAAGCCGCGCGTCATTTCATGTCCGGGTGATCGGAGGGGGCGGTCATCTGCTTGATCAGCAGCGCCTCGGTCTCCTCGACATCCTCGGCCGCGGCCAGCCAGACGCCGTCGCGCATCGCGAGGATGCAGCGGAACAGCTGCGCGAGCCCCTGGATCGCCAGCAGCACGCCGGCGGCGACGATCACCGTCTTGAACTGGTAGATCGGCACGCCCGCGGGGCTGTTGACCGAGACCTCGCCGTATTGCCAGGAGCGGCTCGCGTATTTCCAGCCCGCGAAGATCAGTGCCAGCACGCCGGGAAAGAAGAAGATGATGTAGAGCAGCCCGTCGATCGCCGCCTGCACCCTGACCGGCCAGAGCCGGTAGAGGAAGTCGCCGCGCACATGGCCGCCGCGCGACAGCGTGTAGGCGCCGCCGAGCATGAACAGGGTGCCGTACATGATGAAGGAGATGTCGAGCGCCCAGGGCGTGGGCGAGCCCAGCACGTAGCGTACGAAGACCTCGTAGCTGACCCCGAAAGTCATCAGCACGATGAGCCAGCCGAAGACCTTGCCGAAGGCGGCGGACAGGGCGTCGGCGAATTTGATGTATCCGAGCATTCGCGTCCCGTATCGATGAGGGCCCGGCGACGCGGCGGCGCCGCCGGGCGGTCAGGTCCGGCTCAGAGCGCCAGCTTGCCCGGGTAGTAGTGCTCGTAGGCGAGCTGGTAGTCGGGCGAGTTCATCAGCGTGTAGTAGGTCACGCGTTCGACCCATTCGCGCTGGCTGTCGAGCACGCGCTTCATGAAGTCGTCTTGCTCCAGCTCGGGGATCAGCGCATCCCAGGCTTCGAGCTGGGCCTCGAGGATCGCATCGGGGGTGCGGTGCACGGTGACGCCGCTTTCCGAAAGCTTTTGCAGGTCGCGCGAATACTGGTCCAGCGCCTGGGCGCTGTTGGCGGTCGAGGCCGCCTCCACCGCGTGGCGCATGATCGCCTGCAGGTCGGGGTCGAGGCTTTCGAGGAAGCTCTTGGAGAACAGGAACTCGAAGCTCTCGGAGGCCTGGTGGTAGGACGAGAGATAGTAGTTCTTGGCCACGTCCTGCGCGCCGAAGCGGCTGTCGGAGGTCGGGTTATTGAACTCGAAGGCGTCGATCACGCCGCGCTCCATGGCGGGCACGATCTCGCCGCCCGGCAGCTGCGCCACCGACATGCCCATCGACTGCATCAGGTCGGCAGCAAGACCCACGGTGCGGTACTTCAGCCCCTTGATGTCGTCGACGCCCGTGACCTCGTTCTTGAACCAGCCGAAGGGCTGCGCCGGCATCGGGAAGCCGAGCATGCCCTCGACGTCGAGGCCCATGGTGTCCATCAGCTCGGCATAGAACTCGCGGCCGCCGCCGGCGTAGAACCAGCCCAGCATGGTGTCGGCCGAGCCGCCGAAGACGGGGCCGGTGCCGAACAGCGAGGCGGCCTTGTTCTTGCCGTACCAGTAGACCGGCACCGAATGGGCCATGTCGATCAGACCGTCGCTGACCGCATCCATCACCTGGAAGGCGGCGACCACGGCGCCGGCGGGCAGCACGTCGACCTTGAGCCGGCCGCCCGACATCGCCTCGACGCGGTCGGCGTAGGCCTGCGCCATCTCCTGCCAGATGTCCGAGGCGGGCCAGGACGTCTGCAGCTTCACCACGATCGGGCTCTGGGCCAGCACGGCAGGCGCAGCGAGACCGCCGGCCGCGGTGACGCCCGCGCCGAGCGCACCCTTGCGCAGGAACGAACGCCGCGACACCTGCGCGGTCTTCTTAGGGGTAACTGTCATGAACTCCTCCCAGATATCCAATTGGGCCGACGCTCCCCCGCGCGGCCACCCCGATCATTCAGCCTCGGGCCAGCAAAGGCAACTGGTAATTATTCTTGACCACTTTGACGCAACGGCTATGCCACGGCCCCGGCCAGCCCGCCTTGCTCCCGTGGCCTTGCCGGATATATCTGTGTGGCTTGAAGTTTTCGAGGGACGGTTCGATGGGTGTCGATGTCAGCAAGGTCTTCGACAAGGCGCCCACTGCCTACATGCTGCTCGACCGCGAGTTGCGCTTCGTCTGGGCGAACCAGGTCTATTACGAGGATCTGGGCCGAACGCCCGAAGAGATCCTCGGGCGCGTCGTGACGGATGTCTTTCCGGCCGAGGGCGAGGCCGAGCTGATGCTGCAGGCCTCCTTCGACAGGGTTCTGCACTCGGGGCGGACCGATCACCTGCCGCTGATCCCCTACCCGATCGCCGCCCCCGACGGCACCGTCGAACACCGCTACTGGAGCGCGACCCACACGCCGATCACGGGCGACGACGGAGAGGTGGAATTCCTGCTGCAGAACACGCAGGACGTGACCGATCTTTACCTGAAGGCGCATCGCGGCGAGGCGCAGGAACAGTCTACCGCGGAGCCTGGCCCCGACAGCGGCGTGCTGCTGCGCGCCGAATCCGTGGCGCAGCAGAACCTCGAGCTGGGCCTTGCCACGCGGTTCTTCGAGACGGTGTTCGACCAGGCGCCCAGCATCATCGCCATTCACTCCGGCCCCGATCACGTCTTTCGGCTGGCCAATCTCGAATATCGGCGAATCGCCGGGCCGGAGCGACAGCTGATCGACCGACCCGCCGCCGAGGCCCTTCCCGAATTGCGCGATCACGGCTTCATCGACCTGCTCGATCAGGTCTACCGAAGCGGCGAGGCGGTCGCCCAGCGCGGGGCGCAGGCCTTCGTCTACAACGAGGACGGCCCGCCCACCGAGGTCTTCGTGGATTTCGTCTACCAGCCGCTGGCCGGGCCCAACGGCAAGACCGTCGGCATCCTCGTGCAGGGCCACGACGTCACCCCCCAAAAGCGCGCCGAGGACGAGCTGCGCCGCGCGGCCGACCGGTTCAGGACCATGGCGCAAAACATGCCCGACCACGTCTGGACCGCGCGCCCCGACGGACGGGTCGACTGGGTCAGCGACCGGATCTACGACTTTACCGGCACGCGCGGCGACGAGATCCTGGGCGAGAACTGGAGCCGGGTGATCCATCCCGAGGACCGCGACCGGGTGATGGCGGTCTGGGCCGCCTCCATCGCGGGCGGCACGCCCTACGAGGCCGAGTTCCGGGTCGGCAGCCCGCAGACCCGTTATCGCTGGTTCCTCGTGCGGGCGGCGCCGGTGCGCGATGCCGAGGGCACGGTCATCCAATGGATCGGCACCAATACCGACATCGAGGACCGCAAGATCACCGAGGCGGCGCTGGCCGATCTCAACGCCACGCTCGAACAGCGCGTTACCCAGCGCAACCGCGAGCTCGAGCGCGTCAACGCCACGCTGCGCCAGAGCCAGAAGATGGAGGCGATCGGCAACCTCGCCGGTGGCGTCGCGCATGACTTCAACAACCTGTTGCAGGCGATCACCGGCAGCCTGCAGCTCGCCCGCCGCGAGCTGGCGCAGGACCGGCTGAGCGAGGCGCGGCTCGATCAGGCGATGGGCGCAGTCGAGCGCGGCGCCACGCTTGCCGCGCAGCTCCTCGCCTTCGGTCGGCGACAGCCGCTGGAGCCGCGCGCGGTGGATCTGGGCCGGATGCTGGGCGATATCGAACCGATCCTGCATTCGGCCGTCGGCGAGGGCGTGCGGATCGAGACCGTTATCCCCCCGGGGCTGTGGAACACGCTGGTCGATGTGACCAATCTCGAAAACGCGCTGATCAACCTCGTGGTCAACGCCCGCGACGCCATGCAGGGGCGCGGCAGGCTCTGCATCGAGGTCGAGAACTGCGAGATCGACGCCGAGTCCGCGCGGCTGATGGCCGACGTGGTGCCGGGGGAATACGTGTGCCTGTCGGTCGTCGACGAGGGCTGCGGCATGAGCCCCGAGGTCATCGAGAAGATCTTCGAGCCCTTCTTCACCACCAAGTCCGAGGGCCGCGGCACCGGGCTCGGCCTGGCGATGGTCTATGGCTTCGTCAAGCAGTCGGGCGGCCATGTCGCGATCGAGAGCGCCCCGGGCGCGGGGGCCACGGTGCGGCTCTACCTGCCGCGTTCGCTGCGTCAGGAACAGCACGCCCCGCAGCGCAAGCCCGGACCGGTCACCGGCGGCACCGAAACGGTGCTGCTGGTCGAGGACGACGCCGATGTGCGCCATGTCGGGGCCGAGATGCTGCGCGATTTGGGCTATACGGTGATCGAGGCCGAGGATGCCGACGCCGGTCTGGCAGTGATCGAGAGCGACCGGAGCTTCGATCTGCTGCTCACCGACGTGGTGATGCCCGGCGCGATCACCAGCCGCGAGATGGCCATGCGCGCGCAGGAGCGCCATCCGCGGCTGCCGGTGCTCTTCGCCTCCGGCTATTCGCGCGATGCCATCGTGCATGACGGGCGGCTCGACAGGGGCATCCAGCTTCTGTCGAAGCCCTACGGGCGCGAGACCCTCGCCCGGCGGCTGCGCGACCTGCTCGACGGCAGGCCATCCGCCCCCGGACCCGGCCCCGGCCCCGAAGCGTCGGGCTCGTCGCCTGCGCCCGAGCCGCCCGCTTCTGCGCCGCAGATCCCGCCCGCGCAGGCCGCCGAGGGGCCCGAGGCGGTGCGCGGTCTGCGCATCGTGGTCTGCGAGGACGACACCTTCATCCGCCTCGACATGGTAGAGATGCTCGAAGCGGCCGGCGCCGAGGTCCGCGAGGCCGCGACCGGCGCGGAGGCGCTTGCGCTTCTGGCGCAGGCCCCAGCCCAGCGGCTTTTGATCGACGTCGGCCTGCCCGACCGCTCGGGGCTCGATGTGGCGCGCGAGGCGGCGGCGCGCCAGCCCGACCTGCCGGTGATCTTCGCCACCGGGCGCGACAGTGTGCCCGGCGCGGAGGCCCTGCCCGGCGCGCGGGTGCTGACCAAGCCCTTCGGGCAGGAGGCGCTGCTGCGCATCGTCGCCCGGACCCACGCCCCGGCCTGCCCGGCCTGAACGCGACAGGGGCGGCGCCATGCGCCGCCCCTGTCCCGGGCCCGTCTCCTTTTGCGGCCCGGCTCAGTCGGTGATCGCCGCCTCGCGCTCGGCCGCACCCCGCATCCGCGCCTTGACCACGCCGCCGACGAAGATCGGCAGCACGAAGCCGATGATCGCCACGGCCCAGAGCGCCAGCGTCAGCCAGGAGCCGATCAGCACCGAGTAGTCGCCATCGGCGATGGTCACGGCGCGGCGCATGTTGACCTCCATCGCGTTACCCAGAAGCGTGCCGAGGATCACCGGCACCAGCGGCACGTCGAGCTTCCTGAGCACCCAGCCCGCGACGCCGAAGGCGATCATCACCATCAGGTCGAAGCTCGAGCCCGAGATGCCGTAGATCCCGACGAAGGAGACCATCGCCACCACCGGCATCAGGATCCGCGGCGGCACCATCAGCACCCGCACGAAGAGACCGACCATGGGGATGTTCATCGCCAGCAGCATGATGTTGCCGATGAACAGCGCCGCGATCAGGCCCCAGACCACGTCCGGGTTCTGGGTAAAGAGGAGCGGCCCCGGCGTGATGTTGAGCGACAGGAGCACCGCCAGCAGCACGGCGGTGGTCCCCGAGCCCGGCACGCCCAGCGCCAGCATCGGCACCAGAGCGCCACCGGCGGCGGCGTTGTTGCCCGCCTCGGGCGCCGCGACGCCGCGCGGATCGCCGGTGCCGAAGGTGTTGTCCTTGTCGACCAGCTTCTTTTCCATCGAGTAGCTGATGAAGGAGCCGAGCGAGGCGCCCGCCCCCGGCAGCACGCCCGCGATGAAGCCCAGCACGGTCGTGCGCATCATCGTTGGCGTGCATTGCTTGAGCATGGCGAAGGAGGGGGTGATCCGGCCGATGTCGAGCTTGGGCGCCGTCGAGGCGTCCTTGTCGGTGCCGCGATGCTCGAGAAAGATGAACACCTCCGACAGTGCGAACAGCCCGACGATGGCGACGAGGAAATCGATGCCGTCATAGAGATGCACCTCGCCGAAGGTGAAGCGCGGCACGCCGGTCTGGGTGTCGACGCCGACCATGGCGAGGCCGAGGCCCAGCGCCGCGGCGAAGGCCGATTTCGCCTGGTTGGTCGAGGAGACGCCGCCCAGGGTCATGAAGGCCAGGGCGAAGAGCGCGAAATACTCCGCCGGACCGAACAGCAGCGCCACCTTGACCAGCTGCGGCGCAAGGAAGACGAGGCCCCAGGTCGCGAAGAAGGCGCCCACGAAGCTCGCCACGCCCGAAAGCGCCAGCGCCTCGCCCGCCCGCCCCTGGCGCGCCATCGGATGCCCGTCGAGACAGGTCATCATCGCCGGCTCGTCGCCGGGTATGTTCAACAGGATCGAGGATATGCGCCCGCCATACATCGCGCCGTAATAAACGCTCGTGAGCAGGATCAGCGAGGGCGTGGCCCCCAGCCCCAGCGTAAAGGCCAGCGGGATCAGAATGGCGACGCCGTTCGAGGGGCCAAGGCCCGGCAGCGCGCCCATGATGGTGCCCAAAAAGCAGCCCATCAGCGCCAGCGCGATGTTCTGCCATGTCAGAGCCACGGCAAAGCCGTCGGCGAGGGATGCGAGTGTGTCCATGGCGCGCTCCTTCAGAAGCCCAAGGGGCCACGGGCGAGGCTGAGCCCGAGGACGAGATGGAAGATGACGTAGATGCCCAAGGAGGTGGACACGCCGATGATCGCGCTCTGCACGAGGGTCGAGCCGAGCCGCCATGTCAGGTAGGCGCTGGCAAGGGCCGTGGCGATGACGAAGCCGAGCACCGGCAGGAGCTGCGCATAGGCGAGCATCACCAATGCGGCGAGGCCGATCTCGGCCAGGCGGCCCATGCGGGGCCAATCGGGCTCGGGGTCCGGCTTGAACAGGAACCACAGCGAGGCGAGCGCCATCACCGTGGCGATGCCATAGGGAAAGGCGCGCGGGCCGACCGCGTCGGACATGAAGCTGTCGGGGATGGTGGTGGCGGCGAAGGCGTAGAGCGCCGCGAGCATCAGGCCGATGCCGCCGAAGATGCGATCGCTCATGCGACCCTCCTTCAATATGATGACGGGGCGCGCATGACGCGCGCCCCGCCCGACCGCGCGGGGCCGGTTACTGGATGATGCCGATCTCTTTCGACAGCTCGGTGATGCTGGAGACGGACTCGGAGACGAAGCCCTCGAATTCCTCGCCCTGCAGGTCGAGCGGCGCGAGACCGTTCTGCTCCATCACGGCCTTCCACTCCTCGCTGTCGTAGAGCTGGTCGATCGCCGAGACCCAGTAATCATAGGCCTCGTCCGACATCTCGCCCGGCCCGTAGAAGCCGCGCCAGTTGGCGCCGACCGCGTCGATGCCCTGCTCGCGGGCGGTGGGCATCTCGGAGAATTCGCCCTCCAGCCGCTCGGGCGCCAGCACCGCCAGCACGCGGATGTCGCCCGACTCCACGAAACCGGTGGATTCCGACAGATCGCCGGTGAAGGCCTGCAGCGAGCCGCCCAGGAGCTGGGTCACCGCCTCGCCGCCACCGTCGAAGGCGATGTACTTGACCTTGCGCACATCCTCGACGCCCGCTTCCTGCGCCGCGATCAGCACCTTGAGGTGATCCCAGCCGCCCACGGCCGAGCCGCCGCCGATCGAGACCGAGGTCGGGTCCTGCTTGATCATCTCCATCAGGCCGGGCAGGTCCTGCACCTCGCTGTCGGCGGCGACCGCGATGACGCCGTAATCCGCGCCCAGAGCGCCGAGCCAGCGCACCTGATCCATCGAGTTGCCCGGATAGGCGTTCTGCGCCAGCCGGGTGGCGGTGGCCGAGGAGGCCGCGACGATCAGGTCGTTGTCGTCGGCGCGCTTGTTGACGACCTCGGCAAAGGCCACGCCGCCGCCGCCGCCGGCGAGGTTGACGACCTGCATGGTCGAGGGGATCAGGTCGAGATCCTGCATGGTCTTGCCCGCCTGGCGGCAGGTGAAGTCCCAGCCGCCGCCCGGGTTGGCGGGGGCGATGCATTCGGGGTTCTCGGGCGTGAAGCCCTGCGCCATGAGGGCGGCGGGGGCGGTGCCGAGAAGAGCGGCGGCGGTCAGGCCGCGGCGGAACGTGATGGTCATGTCTGTCCTCCCAAAGGTCAGGGCCGTCCGGAACTCCCCCCGGGCAGCCTCGACCGCCCTTGTGGCGCGCCAAGCTGTCATGAAGCTGTCATCCGTGCCGATCGGGCTTCTTTCCGCGCCGCCTCGCGCCTATGCTGGGCAGCCGGAGGACCGCATGCGGATATTGATCGTCGAAGACACCTCGGACGTCGCCGAGGCCGCCAGCGCCAGCCTGGGCCGCGCGGGCTTCGCCTGCGACATCGCGCCGACGCTGGCGGATGCGCGCGCCTGCGCCGACATCACCGGCTATGCCGCCATCGTGCTCGACCTCAACCTGCCGGACGGAACGGGCCGCGATTTCCTGCGCGACCGCCGCCGCGGGGGCGATCTGACACCGGTGCTGGTGCTCACCGCGCAATTCTCGGTCGAGGAGCGGGTCGGCGCGCTCAACGAGGGGGCGGACGACTACCTCGTCAAACCCTTCGACCTGCGCGAACTGGAGGCGCGGCTGCGCGTGCTCACCCGCCGCGAGGCGGGCCGCGCCGAGAACCGGGTGCGGCTGGGCAGCCTCGATTTCGATGCCGGTGCGCAGAGCCTGCGGGTCGGCGGCGCGGCGGTCACCGCGACGCGGCGCGAGCTGGCCTTGCTCAACCTGCTCATCGCCAACCGCGGGCGGATCATGCCCAAGGAGCGGCTGTTCGACGGGCTGTTCGGCTTCGAGAACGCCGATGTCGGCACCAACACCATCGAGCTTTACGTCGCCCGGCTGCGCAAGAAGTTGAGCGGTTCGGGCGTGGTGATCGAAACGCATCGGGGCCTGGGCTACAGGCTCGACCTCGATGGCTGAGACGCGCTCGTGGTCGCTCAAGTCGCGCGTGGCGCTGGCGGTGGGGGCGGTGCTGCTCCTGGGCGGGATCGTGGTGCTGTCGGTGGCGCTGGCCTATGGCGGGCAGGCCGCGCGAGAGGCCTATGACCGGCTGCTCCTGGGGGCGGCGCGCGACATCGCCGCCGCGATCACCATCCGCGACGGGGCGGCGGTGGTCGACATGCCGGCCTCGGCCTTTCAGATGCTGGCGCTGGCGCCAGAGGACCGCATCCGCTACCGCGTCACCGGCCCGGACGGCGCGACGCTGACCGGATCGGACGCCGCCCCCACCCCGCCGCGGCGCGACGGCGCGGGGCCGGTGTTCTACGACGGCGCGCT
>NZ_JAMYXC010000013.1 GCF_024159025.1 Limimaricola litoreus | reverse complement strand
TCCGCGCCGCCGAGAAGACGCCGCGCGCGTCGGTGTCATGCCCGGCCTCGCGCGCGGCGCGGGCGATCCAGCGGCCCGACATCCGGTCCTCCAACGGTCCCTTCTCCGGGCTCAGCCCTTTCATCTGGCCCGCATGCCCCGCCAGACCGCCGCGTCCGGACAGGAGCCGCCCCCCCGTCACGATGCCGCCCCCGATGCCGGTGGAGATCGTCAGGTAGATCATGTCCTGCCCCGCGCCCGCACCGTGCAGATGCTCTCCCCAGGCCGCCGCCTGCGCATCATTGGCCAGCGTCACCGGGCGGCGCAGCCGCGCTTCGGCCATGGCGGCGTAGGGGGTTTCGGCCGGGATCGCCAGGGTACCGATATTGAGCGCGGACCACAGACCGCTCGAGACGCGGCCCGTCACCGCGATGCCGACGCGGTCGTAGCGTCCCTGCCAGGGCGCTGCGAGCCCTGCCGCGGCATCAAGCCAGGCCTCGGGGCCCGCGTTTCGGTCGGTCGGCATTGTGGCCTGGTCGAGCACATTGCCCTCCTCGACGAGAGCGCAAAGCAGCTTGGTGCCGCCCTGATCGATGGCGAGGACCGGCCCGTTCATGGGCGCGTTCCCGCCCGGCCGACCGCCTCGGCGAACCAGCTAGTGACATGCTCGATCCGCGTGATCGCGGAGCCCACCACGACGGCATGCGCCCCGGCGGCGATCGCCTGCGCCGCCTGTTCGGGGCGGTGATAGCGCCCCTCGGCGATGGCGGGCAGGCCGGTGGCCGCCAGCGTCGTCACCAGCTCCAGATCCGGCCCCTCGGGCGGCGTCCCGCCTTCGGTATAGCCCGACATGGTGGAACCGAGCAGCGCCGCCCCGGCAGTGGCGGCGGCGCGCCCGTCCTCGGGCGTGGCGCAATCGGCCATGGCGAGACGCCCGGCGGCGCGCACCGCTTCGATCAACGTACCCACGGCTTCGGGCCGGTCACGATGGGTCGCATCGACAGCGATGATGTCGGCCCCGGCGGCCGCCAGATCCGCGACGTCCTGCGCGAAGGGCGTGATCCGCACCGGGCTGTCGGCGAGGTCGCGCTTCACGAGGCCGATGATCGGCGCATCGGTCAGGGCGCGCACCGCGCGCAGGTTGGCGATCCCCTCGATCCGCAACCCCGCCGCGCCGCCGTCGAGCGCCGCCTTCGCCATCGCGGCGACGATCTCGGGGCGGTCCATCGCCCCGCCGGTCACCGGCTGGCAGGACACCACGAGACGGCCGCGTAGTTGATCGATCATGTATGAGACTCCGATCTTGCTTTGAACAAAGGGCGTCGCGCGATCTATCGCATCAGGCCGGGCAGGCCGGTGGCGAGAATGGGAAAGACGCAAACCAGCAGCAGCACCACCACCGGGGGGATCAGCCAGGGCAGGATCGCGCGGGCCAGCCGGTGGAACGGGATCTCGCCCACCTGCGCCACCACGAACAGCGCCATGCCCATCGGCGGGGTCAGGATCGAGATCATCAGGTTGAGGATCACGATGATCCCGAAATGCACCGGGTCGATCCCGAAGCCCATCGCGATCGGCACGAGGATCGGCACCACGATCAGCAGGATCACGAGGCTTTCGATGAAGCAGCCGAGCAGGAAGATCATCAGGTTGACCGCGATCAGAAAGGAGATCGGCCCGTCGGCGAGGTCGAGGAACATCGAGGCGATCTGCTGCGGCGCCTGCTCGCGCGCCAGCACGAAGCCCAGGAGCCCCACCCCCGCGACGATGGTGGCGATCGAGGCCGAGGTCAGCGTCGAGTCGTAGATCGCGTCCCATAGCCGGCGCAGCGTCAGCTCGCGGTAGAACAGAAGGTCGATCGCGATGGCATAGAGCACCGTCACCGCCGCCGCCTCGGTGGGCGAGAACAGCCCCGAGAAGATGCCGCCGACGATCACCGCGGGCGTCAGCAGCGCCGGCAGGCTCTTGACGAAGAGAAGCCCGACGGCGCGCGCCTCGGGCCGGGGATCGCGCGGATAGTCGCGCTTCTTGGCGGTGGCATAGACCATCACCATCAACGCCACCGCGCAGAGCACGCCCGGCACCACGCCGCCGAGGAACAGCGCCCCGATCGAGGTATTGGAGATGACGCCGTAGAGCACCATGGTGATCGAGGGCGGCACCAGCGGGCCGATCATCGAGGACGAGGCCGTGACCGCGCCCGCGAATTCCTCGTCATAGCCCGCTTCGCGCATCGCCTCGATCTCCATCTTGCCCAGGCCCCCCGCATCGGCGAGCGCCGAGCCGGACATGCCCGAAAAGAACAGCGAGGCCAGCACGTTCACATGGCCCAGCCCGCCGGTGATGTGCCCGACGAGGGCGCGGGCGAAGCCGAACAGGTGATGGGTGATGCCGGCGGAATTCAGGATCGCGGCGGCGAGGATGAACAGCGGCACCGCGAGGATCGGAAAGCTGTTGAGCCCGTCGACCATGCGCTGCATGGCAAAGCTCAGCCCCATGCCGGTGTGATAGAAATAGCCCATGGAGACGATGATCATCGCCACGCCGATCGGCACGCCGATCAGCACCATGAAGAGCCAGACGAGGCCGACGGAGGCGAGGATCATGCCGCGTCCTCCGGGCCGGGGCCGGCCGGGGCCTGCATGTCTGGCCCTTGCCTGAGCCGCGCGAGAATGCGCCGCGCCACGCGGTGCAGCACGAGCACCACCGCGACGAGACCGGCCGCATAGAGCACCGCATCGGAGGCGGGCAGTGTCACCGCCTCGTTGTTCCAGGTGCGCAGGATCGTCTTCCACGAGATCCAGACAAGGTGGCACAGGATGCCGCCCCACAGCAGGTCCACGGCAATCGCGAGCCAGTGTCTCGACCGAGCGGGCAGCAGGTCGGCGAGGAACCCCATGCGCAGCTGGGTGTCATTGCGCTCGACCGCGGCGATGGCGATGAAGGCCATCCAGACCCAGATCCAGCGGGCCGCTTCCTCGGTCCAGACCGGCCCCCGGAACACAGGGGTGCGGCCGAAGATCTGGATCATCAACACGCCGAAGAGGAGGATGAAGAGTGCCGAGGCGACGATGCCTTCGAAACTGTATCTGCGCATGGGATCTCCGATCCGTCGATTGGGGTCGCGGCGGCGGAGTGGGAGCCCCGCCGCCGGGTCTTGGCGGCAGGCCGGGCGGGAGGCCCCCGACCGCCGCCCGTCCGCGGCTCATTCGCCGCGGACCTCGGCGATCGCGCCTTCGCCGAACTCGGCTTCGAGCTCGTTGTAATAGGGCTGCATCGCGTCGCGGAACGGTGCGAGATCAGGGCGGGTAATGGTCAGGCCGCGCTCCTCGAAAGTGGCGATGAGATCCTCCTCGGCCTTGACGGTCATCTCGTCCGAGATCTCGCCACCGGCCTCGATCGCCTCGCGGACCCAGCCCTGCTCCTCTTCGCTCAGGCTCGCCCAGCTGTCGTTTGACATCAGGATCGCGGCGCTGGCGACGAAGTGGTTGGTCATGGCGACGTGGTCCTGCACCTCGTAGAACTTCATCGCGTCGATGGTGGGCAGCGGGTTTTCCTGCGCGTCGACCTGGTTGGTCTGCAGCGCGAGATAGACCTCCTGGAAAGCCACGGGCGCCGGGGTGGCGCCGACATTCTCGGCATAGGCGATGAGGAACGGCACGTTGGGGGTGCGCATGCGCAGGCCCGCCATGTCGTCGATGCTCTCGATCGGCTTGTTCGCCGTGGTCTGGCGGGTGCCGTAATACCACAGGTCGAGCATCTCGACGCCCTGCTCGCCGAACTTCGTGTCCATCTCCTGGCCCCAGGGGCCGTCCACGATCTCTTCGAGATGCGCGAAATCATCGACGACATAGGGCGCGCCGACGAGCTTCAGCTCGGGGATGACATAGCTCATGTCCGGATAGCCGGTAATGACCATGTCCAGCTCGCCCGCCTGCACCTGCGCCACCATGGCCTTGAAGTCGCCAAGCGTGCCGGAGGGGAACAGGTTCACGGTCAGCTCGCCGCCCGACAGCTCCTCGAGCTTTTCGCCGAAGGCCTGCGCGCCCTTGAAGACGTTGGACACCTCGTTGTCCTGCATGCCGAAGGTCAGTTCGCGCGCCTGCGCGCCCCCGGCGATCAGGGCGAGCATCGCGGTCGCGGCGAGCATCTTGGTATGGATCATGGTCGTTCTCCTCCTTGGTATGTCGTTGGCCTCGGGGCGGCGTCAGCCGCCCTCCGGCGGCAGGTCCATCCCGGTGCTGCGCGGGGCCTTGAGCCGGGCGCGGTAGGATCTGGCGAGATGGCGGTCCATCACGTCGGTGGCGGTCACCACGTCACCCGCGAGCACCGCCTCGTAGATCGCGCGGTGTTCCTCGTATGCGATGCGATCATAGCGGGCCGGATCGTCGGTCGGGGCGCGGCGGGCGAGCATGCCGCTCACGAACATGTCGTGCAGCGCGAGGATCACCGGGTTGTCGATCACCGTGACCAGGGCCCGGTGAAAGGCGATGTCGGTGGCGGCGAAATCGGGCGTGCCGATGGCCTCGAAATTGCGGTCGAGCGCCGAGCGGATGCGGGTGATGCGGATGTTGTCGGCATGCATCGCCGCCTGCCGCGCCGCGCCGCTTTCGATGAACTGGCGCATCTGTTCGAGATGCGCGCGGCTCTCGTCGCCGCCCAGCACGTCGCGCAGGTGGTCGCCCGCCGCCGTCAGGACCCCTTCGAGCGACGGCGTCGCCGCGCGCGGGCGGTGGCCGGTCTGGGTCTTGAGATAGCCGCGAAGCTGCATCTGCGCGAAGGCCTCGCGCACGGTCGGACGAGAGGCGCCGAAGCGCTCGCCCAGCTCGCGTTCGGTCGGAAGCGGGGTGTCGGGGGCGATTTGCCCGCCGCGAATCTCCGCGATCAGCGTCTCTGCGATGACGCCGGATGCGCGTTGCGTCGTCATGCCAGCCCCTCCCTCGGCAATGATCCTCGTCTCCTCGCAGTCTTGGTATTTTCAGGATGCAATATTGTCAAACCAAAAACTCCCATATAGGCAATACTGGATTACAGGCACCATCCCGGGTCGGATCCTCGGGCGGTGTCCATCACCAGAGGGGGAACGCCAAGGTGGCCAAGCAATTTTCGGGAATGTACGCGGCGCTGATGACCGGCATGGACGACGCCGGGGAGTTCTCGCCCGACCGCCAGCGCAACATCGACGCCTATGTGCTGCGCCAGGGGCTGGCCGGTCTCTATGTCGGCGGCAGCAGCGGTGAATCGGGACTCTTGGGCACCGATGAGCTCATGGCACAGCAGGCCGTGGTGGCGGAAAGCGCCAAGGGCCACGACGCCCGGCTGATCGCCCATGTCGGCGTGCCGTCGCTGCGCGATTCCGTCGCGCTGGCGCGCCGGGCCGAAGCCCTGGGATACCACGCGCTGTCGGCCCTGCCGCCGCATGCCTACCCCTTCTCCGACGAGGAGGTGCTCGCCTATTACCGCGCGCTCTCGGCCGCGACCGCGCTGCCGCTCATCGTCTACGAGGTGCCGATCCGCACCGGCCGCCCCTTCGGTCTCGACACGCTGGTGCAGCTTCTGGAGATGCCAGGCGTCGGCGGCATCAAGTTCACCTCGACCGACCTGTTCAAGTTCTCGATGCTGCGGCGGCGTTGCCCGGACAGCCTGTTCTACTTCGGCTTCGACGAGGTCTACATCACCGGCGCCGCGCTCGGGGCCGATGGCGGGATCGGCACGACGTACAACATTCTCGGCAGGCTCTACGTGGCGCTCGACGCGGCGATGCGCGCGGGCGATCTGGCGCACGCGCAGGAGCTTCAGGACCTGTCACAGCGCTTCGTCGAGGCGCTCTTGGAGATCGGCGTGCTGCCCGGCATGAAGGCGGCGTTCCGTGCGATCGGCGTCGAGTGCGGGCCGACCCGCGCGCCGCTCACCCCAAAGATCGCGGATGCCGAGGCGCGCATGAAAGCGGTCCTGGATCAACCTGAGTTCAAGCGCTGGCTTGTCTGAAACGGCTCTCGCCCGGTGGTCCAAGCGGCCGGGCGAGACCACGGCTCTTTTGCATCGGCCGACGTTGCGCCCTGCGCCGGTCAGGCCGTCCGACCCCGCCCATCGCAACCAGGTCGGGTGCCGCTCACCAGACATGCCTTCGAGGATTTCGGTCGTTCGTGGATCAGGCAAAATTCGCCTTGATGCTGCGGAACGCGGGACGGTGTCGGCCGGATCTGTACGAGCCGGGCCATGGCTTTCGCAACGCGTTTACCGGCATAGAACCTTACCGTTTGAGATACGTTCCATCCGACAGGATCGCCTCATCCATCGGCACGTCCCATGGCATCGGATAGATGCTCGGCAAATCGCAGCCTGCGAATCCCAAACCGACAATCCGTGGCTGCGGCTGAAGCCGCACCAATGTCCGGTCATAATAGCCGCCACCATTGCCGAGCCGGTAAAGGTCCCGGTCAATGCCGACGAGGGGCGCGATGACGATATCCGGCACCCGGGCCTCGCCATTCACCGGCAAGGGAATGTTCCAGATGCCACGGGTCATCGGGCAGCCGGGCGACCAGCCGTGGAATTCGAGCGGCATAGCCTTGCCGACGACGACCGGAAGCAGGATGCCCGCACCCGCCGCATGGGCCCTGGCCATCCATGGCCGCAGATCCGGCTCCCCGCGGATTGGCCAGTAGGTTGCGATGGTGACGCCGGGCTTCGGCGCGACGATCCTGTTGAGACTCTCGATCAGTCCCCCCGTCGCCCTTTCGCGCTCATGCGAAGGCATGGTACGGGCCGCGAGAAGCCGCGCCCGTTCGGCCCGCCTGAACCGCGCCACGTCCCGCGCCGTCCCGGCATCGACCGGATGCCCGTCGACGAGCAAATGAGCAAAACAGGGCGAGGAACCTCCACCAATGTCGTCTTCCATCCCGGATCATCCGTTGCGGTCCATGCGGTCCGAACAGCCTACTGCAGCACGGGCAAAGGCAATAGGGGCCCTTCCGGATGGTTGCGGCGCCTCAGGCGACTGCGCGCTCCCCTGCACCGAGCAGCAACAGCCGGATGATGTCGGAGCGGGTCAGAATACCGACCAGCCGCTCCTCCTGCATCACCGGGATGACCTCGCTGCCCTGCGCCGCCAGCCGGTGCAGCAGCGCGCCGACCGGCATGTCCTGCGGCACCGCCCGCGCGGCGGGCCGCATCACCTGCGATACATTGCGGCGCGGCGAGCGGGGCCCGAAGACCAGCGGCCGCGCTTGGGCCGCCACGGCGTCGAGCAGGTCGGCCTGCAGCACGATGCCGCGCAACGTCATGTCGTCTTCGACGACGGGCAGGCTCTTGATGGCATGGCGGCGAAACAGCCGCGCCGCTTCCGGCAGCGGCGTGTCGGGCCGCACGGTGATCAGCCCGGTGGTCATGATGTCGGCGCAGCTTGTGCCGTCGAACCGGTGCCGGGCCGCCTCCGCCTGCGCCGCGGCCAGCATCCGGCCGAGATCCACCACGCCGAGATTGGTCGATTGGTTGAACCGGTCGAGCAGCGCGCCGAGCTGCGCCTCCGACAGGCCGAGCGGCGGCGCGGGGTCCTCCGTCGTGTCCGGCTGGCGGAAAGGATAGACCCGCCCCGTGGCGCGGTTGTAGAGCACGGCGGCGAGCACCAGCGCCGCCGTAGCCAGCCCCACCGGCATGAGCGCGAAGAGGGGCCCCGCCTCCAGCGCCGGCCCCGGTTCGAGCGCGGTCAACAGCGCGACGGCGCCGCCGGGCGGGTGCAGCGCCCGCAAGAGCATCATCACGCTGATCGCCGCCCCGACGGCCAGGGCAGCCGACCAGGGCTCGGGAACGACCCGGACCGTCGCCAGCGCGACGAGCGCCGCCGCCACGTTGCCGACCACTGCCGACCATGGCTGGGCCAGCGGCGAGTTCGGAACGCAGAAGACCAGCACGGCCGTCGCCCCCAGGGGGGCGACGAGATAGAGCGAGGAGACGCCGAGCCGGGCCGCCACCGCCACCCCGAGGGCGCAAAGCCCGATCCCCAAAAGCGCGCCGAGGCCCGCGCGCAGGGCCTCGATCCTGTGAAACGCCGGAAGCGCCGGGTAGAGATGATGCCATGCCCGCATCCGAACCTCCTGCACCGCCCGAAAACCGGGCAACTGCGAGGCCCTATGCCCCAGAAACGGGCGATGATGAAACGCCCGCGGGACGGGAAAAGGAGATCGTTCTTCCCGCGGGATGGATGGGAGAACATGCATGTCAAACAGGATCCCGAAGTCGTCTATATATCCGCGTCGGCGTGGAGCACCGATCATGGCTGATCTCATGACTATCCTGTCGAAGGGCCGGGTTGCTTTACGGACCGCCTGTCGAGGGGGTTTTCGATCAGGTCGGCAAAGCCGAGCTACCGCTCGCTCTCACGTTCCTGCAGTGCATGACATGTGACGATGAGAGTGGGACCGGTCGGCACCCTCGCCGCCGACCCGGTACATTGCTCATCAAGCTCTCAACTCTTCCGAGACCTCATCACGAACGACACGGAGAACGGTGAGCACCCGTCGCTTGCCGTCCCTGGTATCCCAATGGAGCGAGGCGCCTTCGGCCAGGCCGATCAGGGCGACCCCGATCGGGGTCAGGATCGAAATCCGGCCGCATGCGATGTCGGCCTCCTCCGGAAAGACCGGCGTGACGGTCGTTTCCCGGCCGGTGGTTTCATCGCGATAGGTGACCGCGCGGCCGATCGCCACCACGTTCGACGGAAGTTTCGCCGCCGGGACGATACGGGCCCGGCCGATCTCTCCGAGCAATCGGTCGGCAAGATCCGGGTCGCGCTCGATCGCGCGTTCCGCGAGGGCTTCGAGCCGGTTCAGGCAATCGGCGGCGATGACGATCCGGGGCCGCCTGCCACCGCGTGACGTGGGGCGTTGTGCGTTCATCGGTTTCTCCTCTTCGACGAACCATGGCGCGGGCGCCTTGCAGGTAAGCAGGGTCCGCGCCGCCAAGGGCAGGAATGATCAGGCCGCAGCGTGATCCGGCGGCGCACTCACATTGAGCACGACGACAATGTCAATCTGCCCATCCTCGCGCAGAAGCGGGGATTTTTGCAGCTTTCGCATCCCGATCAGGGTCGCTCCGAGCAGCGACGCCACGAGAATGTGCCCCGGGGCCGGGGCAGCGCTCATGGTGAGCACGCCGGAGCGCGAGCCTTCGCCGCTGATCATGTAGGTGACATGGCACCCGGCCACGACGAGTTCGGGCGAGGCGGGCTCGGGCGCGCCGCGAGAAATCCGCAGCTTATGGCGCAGGAACTCGTTCAGAAGCGGTGGATTCGGAGCGTGCCGGGCCGCGCTGTTGCGCAGCAGGTGCTCGATCCCGGCGCGGTCCTCGACCGTGAGGAAAAAGCCGGTCTCGGCAGCGGGTCGTTCGAACAGCGCTCGAAGGTCACTGCCGGAGGGCAGCTGCATGAGATTGGTGATGGTCATGGATGTCTCCCGGGGGCGGCGAAGCCCGCATTCTCAATTCGATGATGTGAGAAAGCCCCGGGTGGTCAGAGACGCGCCTGAGCGCGGACCGCCCGGGGACCCGGGCGGTTCAGAAGCAGAAACCGCAAAAGGTTCTCGTGCATGACCATCACGGGAGCCTAGCCACTACGCATAGGCTGTCAATCCCGAAGATGGAGCCCGGTTTGGAACGGCGGGAGGGATACGGGTGTTGAACGAGGAATGGAGGTGCGCCGATGGCGAAGTATTCGAAAGGCGATCGCGTAAGCTGGAACTCGGAAGCCGGGCGCGTCAGCGGCCGCATCGTGAAGGTCCACGAGACGGATTTCGACTACAAGGGGCATCGGCGCCGGGCCTCGAAGGAGGAACCGCAATACGAGATCGAGAGCGAAAAGACCGACCACGTCGCGGCGCACAAGGAGGATGCGCTGACCAAGCTCGGCAAATGAGCGGCGGCTTCGCAACCATCGGGCATTCCAACCGGCCGCCGCAGGTGGTCATCGACATGCTGAGGGAAGCGGGCATCCGGCTGCTGGTCGACGTGCGGTCCTTCCCGAAATCGCGCAGCAACCCCGACTTCAACGACGACAGGTTCCCCCAGAGGCTGGCCGATCACCAGATCGGCTATCGGCACATGCTGGCGCTCGGCGGACGCCGCCGCAAGCAGCCCGACGTCGATAACGGGCTGAACGCCTTCTGGCGGGTCCGAAGCTTTCACAACTATGCCGATTATGCCCTAGGGTCCGAATTTCAGGGCGCCTTGCGGGAATTGGTGGAGCTTGGCCGCGAGCAACCCCTTGCAATGATGTGCTCCGAAGCCGTCTGGTGGCGCTGCCACCGCAGGATCATCACCGATTACCTGCTGCTTCACGGCCACGAGGTGCGCCATCTGATGGCGCCGGGCCGCATCGATCTGGCGCGCCCTTCGGAAGGGGCGCGCCTGCGAGAAGATGGTGCGGTCATCTACCCTCAAGATTGATCATTGGCCGGTGTCGCCTCGTGAACGCGGCACCGGCCGAAACTCGTCAGCTGTCTGGCGCTTCGATCTCGCGCGCATTTTTTGCTGCTGCTGCTCGGCGATGATGTGGCGAGCCAGATTCATGTTCTCTGCATCTGTGCCCGCAGCGAGCTGGATGCGCGC
This sequence comes from Limimaricola litoreus, assembly GCF_024159025.1. Taxonomy (GTDB): domain Bacteria; phylum Pseudomonadota; class Alphaproteobacteria; order Rhodobacterales; family Rhodobacteraceae; genus Limimaricola; species Limimaricola litoreus. The sequence goes on along the minus strand of NZ_JAMYXC010000013.1, from coordinate 6,986 downwards.
CAGGTCGATCGCACCCTGGTGATGCGGGATCATGCCCAGCACGAAGGCGACATCAGGATCTTCATGCTGAAGGCCAGCCATCATCTCGTCGTGCATCCCCATCATGGATTGCGCGTAGGCGTCTGCGACGGAAGCGGCATCAATCTGTGCCGGTGTGCCTGCAGGTAGCTCCCCGCCCTCCCGCAAGGTTGTCATCGCTTGCGGCCCATGCAGGTGCTCGACCGAGTAGGAGTGCGTCGCCATCTCGACCTGCTCGGCCTGGATCTCAGCCATGGTCCGGGTCTGCGACCCGTAAAAGGCGGCATGCAGGCCCCAATAGGCCGTCGCGAAGAGCGCCAGCGCCGAGGCAAGACCGATTGGGCCCGCCGCCGGCGCGTGTGAGGGAAAGGTGGAGCGCGAGAGGATCGTGCCTTCCTCGTCGACGACGAGACGCAGGGCGCGGCTGCCAGAATAGAAGGTCAGACGCCAGCGACCGGCATCCTCATCGATACCTGCTTCGCAGCGACTGGTGATCTCTTCGGCACGAAGCTTGTCGAGAACATCGGCGGGAGGGAGTTCGAATGCTTCGCCGACAATCTCCGCATCGACGACGAAGCCGTTGGCCGTGAATGCAACATTGCTCATTCCGAGATCTCCTCAAACCCCGACCGGAACGGGTGCTGGCAAGGCTATGTCGGCCAGGGTGGAGCGATCGAGCTCGGCCAGAAACGCCATCTCTGCCGCATGGAGTTTCCCCTTGAGACGACAGACCGGCGTGACGCAGCAGGCCCCGTCTGGTGAGAAGCATTCGACCAACGCGTGATCCTTCTCGAGCAGCCGGACGACATCACCCACACCGATTTCGACGGCCGGGCGAGCCAGCATCGCGCCACCCCCGGCGCCGCGGCGTGTGACCTCGATGCCGTGTCGAGCGAGCCGCTGGATGACAGCTTTCTTCGTCGGCGATGAACCGGATCAGCGTCTGCTCCAAACGACCCCAATCGGTGAACTCGTGCTCCTCCTCATGCGGGTCGTGGTCGCGCCCGCGCAGCACCACGTGCCGCACCACCGCCCGCGCGAAATAGTCGTACTTGCTCGTGCGGATTGCGCCCGCAACCAGCGCGTGACGCGTGGGGGTGAAGCGCGTGCGCATCGTCATCTCGACCACGTAATCCTCGGCTTCCTCCAACCCCTCCGGAAAGGCCGCGCTCAGGCTGACCGAGAGCAGCAGCGTCGGTCTGGCTTCGAGGTCAAGCCGGTGCGCTGCGAGAAAGGCCTCGAAGGCCACCGGGTGGCGGCGCTCGTGGACGGAACCGGCGAGGATGATCCGATCCGCGCCACCAAGATTGATGCGGGCGGTCCTGTCCGCGGCATCGAACAGCGCGACGTCATGCCCGGCGGCCCGCAGCCTCGTCTCGGTGAACCGGGCGATCCTGCCGGTCTGACCCTCGATGCTCGCGAAGATGATGATGACCTTCATTGGCAATATCCTCTCATGAATACGGCCGCGCCCCCGCGCCCGTCTTCCTGTCCTGCGTGGCGTGCCGCGATCGCGCCTTGTTCGAGATCAAACCGGGGCAGGTTCAGGCCGGGCGGATGAACATCCGCTCGGCCTCGCCCGTCTGCCGATCATCGGCGCGGATCGCGCGGTAGGCGTGCCACGTCGCGTGCCCCAGAACCGGGAACACGACGATGAGCCCGACAAAGCCCGTCAGCACGCTGACCACGAACAGCGCGAAAACGATCGCCCCCCAGGCCAGCATCACGGCCAGGTTGTTCCAGACCATCGCCATGCTGATCCCGAGCGCCGAGAGCGCGTCGGTCTTCTCCTGCAAAAGCATCGGCACGCCGAACACGCTGATCGCGAAGGCGAAACCCGCAAACAGCGCGCCCACCGCGCCGCCGACGAGCAAAAGCGCCCATCCTGTCGGTGTCAGGAACAGCATCGGCACGATCTCGTCCATGCCGGGGAAAGGGTTGATGCCGAAGAACAGCGCATAGATCAGCACGGCCGCGCGCATCCACAGCAGGAACAGCCCGAGAAGCAAAACCCCCATGAACAGCGCCTGATGACCCGAACGTGGCCGAACGAGGAGCATTTGCCCGAGGCTGGTCCTCTTGCCCGCCTCGAAGCGCCGGCTCTTCTCGTACAGGCCGTTGGCGACGAGCGGGCCGACCACCATGAAGCCGGCCAGCGCCGGAAACAGCGCATAGTCCAGCCCCAACCCGAGCAGCAGCCAGACGACCGCGACCGAGATCGCGAAGACCCCGCCCCCGTAGGCGAGGCTCGGTGCGGGATCGGCGCGCAGATCGTGCCAGCCTGCGCGCAACCAGCCGAACGCGGTGCGTGCGGGCAGGTTGCGGGCGCGGGGGTTCGGGGTCGGCAAGGGCGGCACGACCTTGGGAATGGCGCCCCCGGCATACGGATTGTCGGGCGGCGGCGGATCGGTACGGTTGCTCAGCATGCGGGTTTCGCCGCGCGGAACGCGGCGCCTTCCAGGGACGATGACAGGACGCAGTCGGGTTGCGAGGCGAAGGAGACGGCGATGAGATGGGCATTGGCCGCGGCGAAGACGGCAATCACCGCAAGGCAGATCGCAAGGCCCGTGAGACGCGCCCGGACCTGAGTTTCGAACCAGGCCGTCATGGCGCCGCCTCCCCTGCCAGCTCTTGCAGGTAGACGGTGAGCATCTTGCGATCGACAAGGCTCAGCCGCTCTTCCCAGGCTGGCATGAGACCCTGCCGGCCATCCCAGATCGTGCGGTAGACCGAGCTTTCGTCGCCGCCATAGATCCAGAACTCATCCGTCAAATCCGGCGCGCCGAGATCGGTGTTGCCCCGCCCTTCGGCCCCGTGGCAGCTCGAACAGGTCTCGGCGAAGATCGTCGCACCGGTCTCGCGGAGTTCCGGCGCGATTTCGGCGCCCGAGAGCGAGCGGACATGGCCCGTCACGCTGCGGATCTCGCTGCGCGAGAGCATGCCGTCGCGCCCGAAGGCCAGCATCTGCGCCCATCGCGTGTCGGGGTGTTGGGCATTGATGCCGACGCGTAGCGTCTCCATCACCGTTTCGGCGTCGCCGCCCCAGAGCCAGGCGTCATCGACGAGGCTCGGAAAGCCCGGCCCCCCGGTGGCCGCCGCGCCGTGGCAGGCCGCGCAGTTGTCACCGAAGAGCGCCGGCGCCGTGCCCGCAATCCGCGACATCAGTTCGGGATCGGCGCGGATCTCCTCGATCGGCAGCTCATCGATCGCGGAAAGCCAGTCGCTGCGCGCAAGGCTAGCCCGCAGAATGTCCTGCTCGACCTCTTCCTGTTGATCAACCCCAAGGACACCCCGGGTATAGCTCGACACCAGCGGCCAGGCGGGCAGCAGGATCCAGACCGCCAGCGCCCAGACATGAGTGACGATGATGGAGATCCAGATGATGCGGGGCACGCGGGTATTCAGCTCGGTGATCCCGTCCCACTCGTGCCCGGTGGTCTGATGACCCGTCAGCGGGTCGCGGTCCTTTACCGACATGGTCCATCCTCATCGTCAAGAATGCTCTTCGCCGCTTTGTCGAACCGCTCCTTGAGGGAGGGCCAGAAGGCATAGAGCGTGATGCCGATCGACAGCGCGATCAGGTAGAAAAGCCCGAAGGATTTCGAAAAGCCCACGAACAGCTCATGCGGGATGTCCATGCTCATCCCTCCGCTGAAGTGGTTGGCGCAGGGACTGGCGCGGTGATCGGCGCGGCATCCGCCGCCGCATCCCGCACGGCGTCCCGCACGGCATTGGGGGCGGGCTGGATCTGCGCGGGCAGATCGGTGAGCCGCCCGAGCACCTGCAGATAGGCCACCAGCGCGTCCATCTCGCTCACCCTGTCGGCGCTGCCGTCGAACAGGCGCACGGCGGTCGCCTCGCCGTAGCGGTCGAACACGCCATCCGCGCGATCGGTGTCGGGCAGTGCCTGCCCGATCGCGTCGGCCTCGGCGGCTGCGATCATCTCGTCGCTGTAGGGCACGCCCACCGCCCGCAGCGCCGCCAACCTGCCGGGCAGGCTTTCGACATCGAGCCCCGCATCGAGCAGGAAGGCGTAATGTGGCATCACCGATTCCGGCACCAGCGCGCGCGGATCGACGAGATGGCGCACATGCCAGTCATCGGAATACTTCTCGCCCAGCCGGGCGAGATCCGGCCCCGTCCGCTTGGAGCCCCAGAGCATCGGGTGGTCGTATTGCGATTCCGCGGCCAGTGAATAGGGGCCGTAGCGTTCGACCTCGTCGCGCAGGGCGCGGATCATCTGGCTGTGGCAGGCATAGCAGCCCTCGCGGATGTAGATGTCGCGCCCGGCTTGTTCGAGCGGGGTGTAAAGCCGCATGTCGGCCGCGGCCTCGACCGTCTCGTCGATGGTGAAGAGCGGCGCGATCTCGATAAAGCCGCCGATCCCGGCCGCGACGATGATCGCGGCGGTGAGGCCGAGCGAATGCCGCTCGAGCCGGTAATGCGCCTTGGCATGGCCCTCGAAGAAGGCGGCGAAGGGTTTCAGGAGGGGTTTGAACAGCGTCTTCATCGGATCACTCCGCGGCCGGCAGCGCCGGCTCCATGGTCTTTGGGGTGGTGGGCCGGTCATGCGCAGGGACCTGGCGCGGCACGTGGCGGATCGTCATGACGACGTTCCATGCGCCGATGATCGCGCCGGTGACGAAGAGCAGGCCGCCGAAAGCGCGCGCCACGTAATAGGGATGCATCGCCACGAGGCTGTCGGTGAAGGAATAGAGCAGCGTGCCGCTCTCGCCATAGGTGCGCCACATCAGCCCCTGGATGATGCCGCTGTTCCACATCGCGAAGACGTAGATGACGGTCCCCGCGAGGGCGAGCCAGAAGTGCCACTCGACCGCTTTCCACGAATACATCGTCTCACGCCGCCACAGGCCCGGCACCAGCGCGTAGATCGAGCCGAAGGTGATCAGCGCCACCCAGCCCATCGCGCCCGCATGGACATGGCCGATGGTCCAGTCCGTGTAATGCGACAGACCGTTGACCGGGCGGATCGCCATGAAGGAGCCCTCGAAGGTCGAGAGGCCATAGAACACCGCCGCGACCATCATGAAGCGCAGCGTCGCGTCGTCGCGCACCTTGTGCCATGCGCCGTTGAGCGTCATCAGCGCATTGCCCGCGCTGGCCCATGACGGCACCAGCAGCATCACCGAAAACGTCATGCCCAGCGTCTGCACCCAATGCGGCAGCGCGGTGTAATGCAGGTGGTGCGACCCGGCCCAGATGTAGAAGAAGGTGATCCCCCAGAAGGAGATGATCGACAGGCGGTAGGAATAGATCGGCCGCCCCGCCCGCTTGGGCAGGAAGTAGTAGAGCATGCCGAGAAAGCCCGAGGTCAGGAAGAAGGCGACGGCGTTATGCCCGTACCACCACTGGGTCATCGCATCCTGCACGCCCGAGAAGGCCGAGTAGCTCTTGGCCCCGGTCCAGGATGCGGGCACGGCGAGGTTGTTGACGATGTGCAGCACCGCCACGACGAGGATGAAGGCGAGGTAGTACCAGTTGGCGACGTAGATATGCGGCTCGTGGCGGCGCGCGAGCGTGCGGATGTAGAGGGTGAAATAGACCACCCAGACGACCACCAGCCAGATGTCGGCATACCACTCGGGCTCGGCGTATTCCTTGGACTGGGTGACCCCCATCAGGTAGCCGCTCGCCGCGATGATGCAGAACAGGTTGAAGCCCAAAAGCACGAACCACGGCGCGACCTGCCCGGGCATCCGCGCGCGCGAGGTGCGCTGCATGATGTGAAACGAGGTGGCGATCAGCGCGTTGCCGCCAAAGCCGAAGATCACGCCCGAGGTATGGACCGGGCGCAGCCGCCCGAAGCCCGACCATGCCGCGTCGAAGCGCAGCTCCGGCCAGGCCAGCTGCGCCGCGACCCAGAGCCCCATGCCCATCGCGATCACCGCCCAGGCAAGCGCGATCAGGATGCCGACCTTGGTCGGATCGTCGTAATAGGCGAGGCTGCGGTCCTCGGGCACCTCGGTTTCGTAGGCCGCGCGCACCAGAAGGCCGAAGAACAGCGCGAAAAAGGCCAGCACGATCCAGCCATGCGCGCCCATCGGATCGCCCTGCCCGGCCGCGGCCATGGCAAGGCCCGCCACCATGCCAGCGAGCGTGATCAGCATCGCCGCCCCGCGTTCGGCCTGGGTCAAGCTCGATATCATTTCATCGTCTCCTTCGAAGTCGTGTCGCGGCGCGGGGAGATGCGCGGCGGGGTCAGCGGGGTGTCGTCGGCGTCGAACAGGATGCGTTCGGCGTCGCCGGTGAGGTCCTCGTACTGGCCGCTGCGCAGGCTCCAGAAGAACGCCGCGAGGCCGAGCGCGCCCATGGCGAGCGTCACCGGGATGAGAAAGGCCAGGACGTTCATGCCGGCATCATCAAGGCTTGCGGCTCGGGCCGGGCCTCGGGCTGCGCAAGGCGCCCGTTCAGCCGCAGCGCATTGCCGATCACGAGGACCGACGAGCCGGACATCGCCAGCGCGGCCAGAAGCGGCGTGACAAGCCCCGCCATGGCCAGTGGAATGGCGATGCAGTTATAGGCGATGGCGAGCGCGAAGTTCTGCTGCACGATCCGCGCCGTGGCGCGCGCGAGGTGGAATGTCGCGGGCACGGCGTCGAGCCCGTCGCGCAGGATCACGAAATCGGCGGCGGTGCGGCCCGCCTCCGAGGCGCTCGCCGGGGCCATCGAGACATGCGCCGCCGCCAGCGCCGCCGCGTCGTTGAGCCCGTCGCCGACCATCAGCACGCGGTCGCCCGCATCGCGCAGCCCGTCGAGCAGGGCCACCTTGCCCGCGGGCGTCACGTCGTGATGCGTTTCGAAGATGCCGGTCTCTGCCGCGACCTTGGCGGCGCGCCTCCGCGCATCTCCCGACAAAAGCGCCACGGGCAGGCCCGCCGCCCCGAGATCCGCCACCGCCGCCTGCGCGCCGTCGCGCAGCGTCTCGTCGAGATCGAAGACGCTGGCCC
>NZ_JAMYXC010000098.1 GCF_024159025.1 Limimaricola litoreus | reverse complement strand
GGTCGGCGACCACCGGCAGCGCCGGGGCGGCGGCGATGCGGCTCGGCTGGAAGCCGCAGAGCGGCTCGCGCGCGCGGCTCATGCGCGGAATCCAGTTGGTCATGCCGCCGATGCCCGCGCGGATGAAGGCACAGCCTTCGCTGTCGACATACTGGTTGGCGCTGTAGCTTTCGGGCGGAAATTCCGCCGGAATGCCATCCTGCGCCGCGCCCGGACCCGCCGCGGCGAGCGCGAACGCCGAAGCGGTGAGTACTGTCCTGATCATCTGCCCCTGCCCCCGGAGTTTTCCCGAACCATGGCGCAGTGCCGCGAAGCTGTAAAGATTGCGCTACTTCGTGCCGAACATCCTGTCACCCGCATCCCCCAGTCCGGGCACGATGTAGCCGTGATCGTCGAGCTTCTCGTCGAGCGCCGCGGTGACGATCGGCACGTCAGGATGCGCCTCCTTCATCCGCGCGACACCCTCTGGCGCGGCCAGCAGACACAGGAAGATGATATCCTTGGCGCCCGCCTTCTTCAGCATGTCGATCGCCGCGACCGAGGAGTTGCCGGTGGCGAGCATCGGGTCCACGGCGATGGTCAGCCGCTCACCCAGGCCCTTGGGGACCTTGAAGTAATATTCCACCGGCTTGAGCGTCTCGGGGTCGCGGTAAAGACCGACGAAGCCGACGCGGGCCGAGGGGATCAGCTCGAGGATACCGTCGAGCAGGCCGTTGCCTGCCCGCAGGATCGAGATCAGCGCCAGCTTCTTGCCCTCGATCGCGGGCGCGTCCATCGGCTGCATCGGCGTGTCGATGCGGGTCGTGGTCATCGGCAGGTCGCGGGTGACCTCATAGGCCAGAAGCAGGCTGATCTCGCGCAAAAGCTGCCGGAAGCTCGCGGTCGAGGTGTCGGATTTGCGCATCAAGGTCAGCTTGTGCTGCACCAGCGGATGCGTGACGACGGTCAAATGTCGATCGGTGTGGCTCATGCCGCCTCCAGTTTCTGCAGGATCTGCGCGCGTGTGTCCTCGTCGCAGAAAGCCGCCTCGGCGGCAATGCGGTTCGACTGGCGCAGCCGCTCCTCCTCCCAGCCGAAATGCCGCTCCAGCATCTCGTATTCATGCGTCATGGTCGTGCCGAACCACGGCGGATCGTCGGTCGAGACGGTCACCCGCAGCCCGCGCGCGCGCAGCTCCTCGATCGGGTGGCTCTTCCAGTCCTTCACTGCGCCCAGCACGAGGTTCGACACCGGGCAGACCTCGAGCGTCACGCCCCTTTCGATCAGGTGATCGCACAAGCCGTGATCCGAGACGGCGTTGATGCCGTGCCCGATCCGGCTGCAGCCCAGAAAGTCCACGGTCTCGCGTACCATGTCCGGCCCGCCCCATTCGCCCGCATGGGCGGTGAGCCCGAGCCCCGCCTCGCGCGCCGCGTCATAGGCCCATGCGAAATCGCCGGGCCGATACATCATCTCCGCGCCCGCGAGGCCGAAGCCGGTGACAAAGCGCCCCGCCGTCTCGGCGGCGCAATGGGCGACGGGCTTGGCCGCCTCGGGGCCCAGATGGCGCAGGCAGGTGACGATCCCGCGCGAGGCGATGCCGAAGCTGCGCTCGGCCTCGTCGGAGGCCGCGACCATCGCATCGAGGTAATCGCGCCAGGCGCTCAGATCGCCGCCGCCGCAGAAATCGGGCGACAGGAAGAACTCGGTATAGACCACGCCCTGCTCGGCGCTCTGCTCCAGCACGGCGAGCATCAGGCGGCGGAAGTCCTCGGGGCGCTGCAGCACGGTGCAGGCCGCGTCATAGGCCTTGAGGAACCAGTCGAAGTCGCCGCGCACATAGCCGCCCTGGCTGTCGAAGATGCGGTCGATGTCGATCGACTTCTCGCGCGCGAGGCTGGCGATGAAGGAGGGCGGCGCCGCCCCTTCGAGATGCAGGTGCAGCTCGACCTTGGGCAGGGATCTGTAGCTCATGGCGCGGCCTCCGGATCGGGGGCGGGAATGTCGAGATGCCGCGCCGCCAGCGCGCCCACCTCCTCAAAGCCCATGAGGCCCAGCTCGCGCGCGCCGAGGCCGTGGCACAGCACCGGCACCCGCTCGCGCGTGTGGTCGGTGCCGGTGAAGGTCGGGTCGTTGCCGTGATCGGCGGTGACGATCACCAGATCGCCGTCGCGCAGGCGCGGCAGGATCTTTCCAAGCTCCGCGTCGAACCATTCGAGATGGCGCGCATAGCCCGCCACGTCGCGGCGATGGCCGAAATTGGTGTCGAACTCCACGAAATTGGCAAAGACGAGCGCGCCGTCCGCGGCCTCCTCCACGAGGTCCGACAGATGCTCCATCAGCTTGGCGTCCGGCCCCTTGCGCAGGTCGGTGATGCCGCGCATCGAGAAGATGTCGCCGATCTTGCCCACCGCGTGCACGTCGCGCCCCGCGCGCTTCGCACTGTCGAGCAGGGTGCGCCCCGGCGCGGCGATGGCGAAGTCGCGGCGGTTGGGCGTGCGGGTGAAGCCGGTGGCCTCGTCGCCGACGAAGGGGCGCGCGATAACGCGGCCGACCTTCATGTCGTGCAGCATCGGCGCCACGGCGCGGCACATGTCGAGAAGCCGGTCGAGCCCGAAGCGCTCCTCATGCGCGGCGATCTGCAGCACGCTGTCCACCGAGGTGTAGCAGATCGGCCAGCCCGTGCGCATGTGCTCGGGGCCTTCCTCGTCGATCACCACGGTGCCGCTCGCATGACGGTTGCCGAGGATGCCGTCGGTGCCCGCCGCCTGCATCAGCGCGCGGGTCACTTCGGTCGGGAAGGCGGGCGTTTCCTTGGGGAAATAATGCCACTCCCATGGGACCGGCACGCCGGCGAGCTCCCAATGGCCCGAAGGCGTGTCCTTGCCCATCGAAACCTCGGTCGCCGCCCCCCATGCACCGGAGGGCTCCGTGCCAAGGCCGGACGCGTCGAGGCCGGAGGCCAGCGCGATCGCGCGGCCCAGCCCCATCGCGTCGAGCACGGGTAGGCGCAGGGGCCCCGAGCGCCCCTCATCGGCCGCGCCCGCGGCGCAGGCTTCGGCGATGTGGCCCAGCGTGTTCGAGCCAGTGTCGGGGACGTCGCCGTTGAAGAACCTGTCGGCATCCGGCGCGCCGCCGATCCCGGCGCTGTCCATCACAAGAAGGAATACGCGCGTCATGGGTCCACCCTTTCTCTCACGAGATCATTGAGTTGCGGCGCATCGCCAATGGTGATGGCGCCGAGCAGCGCGGCCTGTGCCTTTTCGGCCTCGGCCTCGGTCGCGGCATGGATGCGCGCCAGCAGGTCGCCGGGGGAAAGCTTCGCCCCCAATCGCGCCATATCCGACAGCCCCACCGCCGGGTCGATCCGGTCGGTCTCGACCTTGCGCCCGCCGCCCAGGCCCACGACCGCATGGCCCAGCGCCTCGCCGTCGATGGCCGAAAGATGCCCCGCCTCGCGCGCCGTCACCTCGCGGATCACCGGGGCCTTGGGCAGATGCGCCTGCCAGTTCTCGGCCATGTCCGCCGGGCCGCCGAGACCGTGCAGCATCTTGGCAAACCGCTCCAACGCTGCGCCCGAGGCGATGGCATGGGCGATCTTTTCCTCGCCCTCGCCCTCGGCCCCGCCCGCCAGCGCCATGAGCCGACCGCCCAACGCCACGGTGAGATCGTGCAGCCGCGGTGCCGCGCGCCTGTCGCCCCCGAGGACCTGCATGATCACCGCCATTTCCGTGGCATTGCCCAAAGCGGGCGCGAGCGGCTGGTCCATGTCGGTGAGGAAGGCCGCCGTGGGGCAGCCCGCGCCATTGGCCGTCGCCACCAGCGCGCGGGCCAGCTCGCGGGCCTCGTCTTCGGACTTCATGAAGGCGCCCGAGCCGACCTTCACGTCGAGCACGAGGCCTTCGAGACCGGCGGCGAGCTTCTTGGACAGGATCGAGGCGGTGATGAGATCGACATGATCGACCGTGCCGGTCACGTCGCGTACCGCGTAGAGCCGCTTGTCGGCGGGGGCGATACGGCCCGTGGCGCCGACGATGGCGCAGCCCGTCTCCCGGGTGATCTCGCGCAGCTTCGCCTCGTCGACCTGCGTCGAAAGCCCCGGCACGGCTTCGAGCTTGTCGAGCGTGCCGCCGGTATGGCCCAGACCCCGGCCCGAGATCATCGGAACATAGACGCCGCAGGCCGCGAGCGCGGGCGCGAGCAGCAAGGAGACGCAGTCGCCCACCCCGCCGGTGGAATGCTTGTCGAGCACCGGGCCCGGCAGGTCCCAGCGCAGCCGGTCGCCGCTGTCGCACATGCCGGTGGTCAGCGCGACGCGCCCCGCCTCGCCCAGGCCCCGCAGGCAGACGGCCATGGCGAAGGCCCCGGCCTGCGCATCCGAGACGCTGCCATCGGCCAGCCCTTGGGCAAAGGCGCGGATCTCCTCCGGCGGCAGCGTTTCGCCGCGCCGCAGGGCGGCGATGAGACGGCGTGTCTCCATCAGGCGCGCTCCATCTGCGCCTGATCGAAGGCGCCGGGCAGCAGATCGCCCAGCGTCGTCTCGCGCGTGGTGCCGTCGGTCGTGGCCAGCGTGACCTTCACCTCGCCGCGGCCGAACTCGGCTAGCTTCTGGCGGCAGCCGCCGCAGGGCGAGACCGGCACCGGGCTGTCGGCGATCACCGCGACCTCGGCGATCTCGGCATCTCCGGCCGCAATCATCGCCGCGATGGCGCCCGCCTCGGCGCAGGTGCCCTCCGGATAGGCCACGTTCTCGACATTCACGCCGAGATAGACCTCGCCCGAGGCAGCGCGGATCGCGGCGCCGACCTTGAAGTTGGAATAGGGCGCATACGCGTTCTCGCGCACGCGGCGCGCATCATCGACCAGCGACATCGGGGCCTCCTCCGGATGGTTTGCCGAAAACAGTGTCGCGCGGCCCCTTTCGATGCAAGTCCGTCCTCGCGGAACCCCCGCCGCGGGGCCCGGGTTTCCCCGATGCCGTCCCAACCTAAGGAGCCACGCGATGATCGAGCCGACCAAATCCGTGCTGCCCGAGACCGAGGCCCGCACGCCAGACGATCCCGATGCGCCGATGAACCCCAAGCAGGCGGTGCTGCTGCGCGACCTGTGCGAGAAGACCGGCGAGGAATTCGACGCCTCGCTGACCGAAGCGCAGGCCGACGAGCGGATCAGGGTGCTGCAGGATCGAGACGAGGCGCGATAGGGCTTTCGCAGCCCCGCAGGAAAGGTTTAACACTGAACCATTCCGATCAGGGGAGAGACGAGGCGATGGCCGACAGCACTGACGACACCAGCCGCGGAGGCCCCGAGGGCCTTCGCAAGGCCGCGCTCGACTATCACCGGCTGCCCAAGCCCGGCAAGCTGGAGATCCGCGCGACCAAGCCGCTGGCCAATGGCCGCGACCTTTCGCGGGCCTATTCGCCCGGCGTCGCCGAGGCCTGTCTCGAGATCAAGTCCGACCCCGACACCGCGCGCGACTATACCTCGCGCGGCAATCTCGTCGCCGTGGTCACCAACGGCACCGCTGTTCTGGGGCTCGGCAACATCGGCGCGCTGGCCTCCAAGCCGGTGATGGAGGGCAAAGCGGTGCTCTTCAAGAAATTCGCCGACATCGACTGCTTCGACATCGAGCTCGAACAGAGCGACCCCGAGAAGCTCGCCGAGATCGTCTGCGCGCTGGAGCCGACCTTCGGCGCGATCAATCTCGAGGACATCAAGGCGCCCGACTGCTTCATCGTCGAGAAGATCTGCCGCGAGCGGATGAACATCCCGGTCTTTCACGACGACCAGCACGGCACCGCCATCGTCGTCGGCGCCGCCGCCACCAACGCGCTGCGCGTGGCGAACAAAAGCTTCGAGGAGATCAAGGTCGTCTCCACCGGCGGGGGTGCCGCGGGCATCGCCTGTCTCGACATGCTCTTGAAACTCGGGGTGAAGCGCGAGAACGTCTACCTGTGCGATCTCGCGGGCCTCGTCCACGAGGGCCGGACCGAGGACATGACGCCGCAGAAGGCCGCCTATGCCCAGCCCGGCGGGCCGCGCACGCTTGGGGAGGTGATCGACGGCGCCGACCTGTTCCTCGGCCTGTCCGGCCCCGGCGTGCTCAAGCCCGAGATGGTGGAGAAGATGGCCGAGCGGCCGATCATCTTCGCTCTGGCCAACCCCACGCCCGAGATCATGCCCGACCTCGCGCGCGAGGTGAAACCCGGCGCGATCATCGCCACCGGGCGGTCGGATTTTCCCAACCAGGTCAACAACGTCCTGTGCTTTCCCTTCATCTTCCGCGGCGCGCTCGACGTGGGCGCGACCACGATCAACGACGAGATGAAGATCGCCTGCATCGAGGGCATCGCCGCACTGGCGCGCGCCACGACAAGCGCCGAGGCGGCGGCAGCCTATAGCGGCGAGCAGCTCAGCTTCGGCCCTGATTACCTGATCCCCAAGCCCTTCGACCCGCGGCTGATGGGCGTCGTCGCCTCCGCCGTGGCAAAGGCCGCGATGGAGACCGGCGTCGCCGCCCGCCCGATCGCGGACATGGAGGCCTACAAGGTCCGGCTCGACAGCTCGGTGTTCAAATCGGCGCTGCTGATGCGGCCCGTCTTCGACGCCGCGCATTCGGCCGAGCGCAGGATCGTCTTTGCCGAGGGCGAGGACGAGCGCGTGCTGCGCGCAGCCCATGCGATGATCGAGGAGACCACTGACACGCCGATCCTGATCGGCCGCCCTGAGGTGATCGAGACCCGCTGCGAGCGGGCGGGCCTCACCATCCGCCCCGGCATCGACTTCGAGATCGTGAACCCCGAGAACGACCCGCGCTACCGCGATTACTGGGGCACCTATCACGAGATCATGGCGCGCAAGGGGGTCACCCCCGATCTCGCCAAGGCGATCATGCGCACCAACACCACCGCCATCGGCGCGGTGATGGTGCATCGCGGCGAGGCCGACAGCCTGATCTGCGGCACCTTCGGGCAGTATCTTTGGCACCTTAACTACATCGAGCAGGTGCTCGGCACGCCCGATCTGCACCCGGTGGGCGCGCTGAGCCTGATGATCCTCGAGGACGGCCCGCTCTTCGTGGCCGACACGCAGGTCCATGCCGAGCCGAGCCCCGAACAGATCGCCGAGACGGTGAAGGGCTGCGCGCGCCACATCCGCCGCTTCGGCATCGCGCCGCAGATCGCGCTCTGCTCGCATTCGCAGTTCGGCAATCTCGACATCGGCACCGGGCGGCGGATGCGCGCGGCGCTGGAGATCCTCGATTCCGAAACTTGCGATTTCGCCTATGAGGGCGAGATGCATGTCGATGCCGCACTCGACCCGGCCCTGCGCGAGCGGATCTTTCCCGGCGCACGGCTTTCCGGCGCGGCGAACTGCCTTGTCTTCGCCAACACCGACGCGGCCTCGGGCGTGCGCAACATCCTCAAGATGAAGGGCGCGGGGCTCGAGGTCGGCCCGATCCTGATGGGGATGGGCAACCGCGCGCATATCGTGACGCCCTCGATCACCGCGCGCGGGCTGCTCAACATGTCGGCCATCGCCGGAACGCCCGTCGCGCATTACGGCTGAAGCGCCGCCTCCTTTCCCGCCCACCGGGGGAAAGGAGGCGCGCCCTCCCCCCGTTCCTCTTTCTTCGGATACGCAAATCCCCCGCCAGCCCGAAACGCTGCGGCGGCACTTGCCCGAACCCCTTGGGCGGGCGTAGGATTTCGCCCGAGGGAGGACTGTCATGACATACGCGGACGTCTATGAAAGCTGGCGCTCGGACCCCGAGGGCTTCTGGTTGCAGGCGGCGCGGGCCATCGACTGGCACCGTTTTCCCACCCGGGCCCTGACGGAAGAGACCGATCCGGTGCCGCAGTGGTATCCTGACGGCATGGTCAACGGCTGCTACAACGCGCTCGACCGCCACGTGGCCGAGGGCCGCGCGCATGACGTCGCCATCATCCACGACAGCCCGGTCACCGAAAGCCGGCAGGAGATCACCTATGCCGAGCTTCTGGGCCGCGTCGCCCGACTTGCCGGGGCGCTGCACGCGCGCGGCGTGGGCAAGGGCGACCGGGTGGTGATCTACATGCCGATGATCCCCGAGACGGTGGAGGCGATGCTGGCCTGCGCCCGGATCGGCGCGATTCATTGCGTCGTCTTCGGCGGCTTTGCCGCGCGCGAGCTGGCGGTGCGGATCGACGATTGCCGCCCCAAGGCGATCCTCGCGGGCTCCTGCGGGATCGAGCCCAATCGCGTCGTCGCCTACAAACCGCTGCTCGATGCCGCGCTGCGCGAGGCCGATCACAAGCCGGAGTTCTGCGTGATCCTGCAACGCCCGCAGGCGATGGCCGAGATCGAGCATGGCCGCGATTTCGAGTGGCACGATTTCCAGGAAGAGGCCGAGCCCGTCGACTGCCTCCCTGTCGAGGCCAACCACCCGGCCTATATCCTCTACACCTCGGGCACGACCGGAAAGCCCAAGGGCGTGGTGCGCCCCACCGGTGGCCATCTCGTGGCGCTGCACTGGACCATGAAGAACATCTACAACACCGATCCCGGCGAGGTGTTCTGGGCCGCCTCGGACGTGGGCTGGGTCGTGGGCCACAGCTACATCTGCTACGGGCCATTGCTGCACGGCAACACCACGCTGATCTACGAGGGCAAGCCCGTCGGTACGCCCGATGCGGGCGCCTTCTGGCGGGTGATCGCGCGCAACAAGGTGCGCACGCTCTTCACCGCCCCCACCGCGCTGCGCGCGATCAAGCGCGAGGATCCGGGCGGGCGGATGGCGCGCGAGCACGATCTGTCGGGCCTGCGCGCGATCTATCTCGCCGGCGAACGGGCCGACCCCGACACCGTGGCCTGGGCGCGCGATGTGGCGGGCGTGCCGGTTTACGACCACTGGTGGCAGACCGAGACCGGCTACACCATCGCCGGCAACCCGGTGGGGATCGAGGCGCTTCCAGTGAAGGACGGCTCATCTACCGTGCCGATGCCGGGCTACGAGGTGCATATCCTCGACGAGGCGGGGCGCGAGGTGCCGCGCGGCAGCCTCGGCGCGGTGGCGATCAAGCTGCCGCTGCCGCCGGGCACGCTCTCGGGCATCTGGGGCGACGAGGACCGCTTCCGACGCAGCTATCTCTCGGCCTATCCGGGCTACTACGCCTCGGGCGACGCCGGGATGATCGACGAGGACGGCTATGTCTCGATCCTCGCGCGGACCGACGACGTGATCAACGTGGCCGGGCACAGGCTTTCGACCGGGGGGATGGAGGAGGTGCTGGCCGATCACCCGGACGTGGCCG
This sequence comes from Limimaricola litoreus, assembly GCF_024159025.1. Taxonomy (GTDB): domain Bacteria; phylum Pseudomonadota; class Alphaproteobacteria; order Rhodobacterales; family Rhodobacteraceae; genus Limimaricola; species Limimaricola litoreus. The sequence continues at coordinate 8,521 of NZ_JAMYXC010000098.1, read as the reverse complement.
AATGCGCGGTGATCGGCGTGGCCGATCCGCTCAAGGGCCAGCTGCCGATGGGGTTTTTATGCCTCAACCGCAGCTGCGCGCGCCCGGCCGAGGAGATCGCCCGCGAGGCGGTGGATCTGGTGCGCGAGCGGGTCGGCCCGGTGGCGGCGTTCAAGCTCGCGGTGGTGGTGGAGCGGCTGCCCAAGACGCGTTCGGGCAAGATCCTGCGCGCGACCATGACCGGGATCGCGGATGGCAAGGATGTCGCCATCCCCGCGACGATCGACGATCCGGCCATCCTCGACGAGCTGCGCGCCGCGATGTCGCCGCTGGGCTACGGGGTGCCGCGCGACGCGGCGGGCTGAGCCGCGCTCAGGCGAACTGCTCGCGGATCAGCCGCTCCTCCAGCCCGTGGCCGGGGTCGAACAGGATGCGGTGCCGCACCCGCGGCTCCGAGCGGATCTCGACCGCGACCACGTCGCGCACCAGCCGGCTGTCGGCATCGGCCATGACGGGGCGCTTCTCGGCCTCCAGCACCTCGAAGCGCACGGTGGCGCCCGTGGGCAAAAGCGCGCCGCGCCAGCGCCGGGGCCGGAAGGGCGCAATGGCGGTGAGCGCCAGCACATCCGCCCCGATCGGCAGGATCGGGCCGTAGGCAGAATAGTTGTAGGCGGTCGAGCCCGCGGGCGTGGCCAGAAGCGCGCCGTCGCAGACCAGCTCCTCGAGCCGGACGCGCCCGTCGACGATGACCTTGAGCTTGGCCGCCTGCGGCCCCGCGCGCAAAAGGCTCACCTCGTTGATCCCGAGGCCCCGATGCACCTCGCCCGAGGCGGTCTCGGCGGTCATGGCGAGCGGGTTGATGATCGCCTCCTCGGCGGCGGCGAGCCGCTCGGGCAGGTCGTCCTCGGAAAAGGCGTTCATCAGGAAGCCCACCGTGCCGCGGTTCATGCCGTAGACCGGCAGGTCAAGCGCCTCGGTGCCGTGCAGCGTCTGCAGCATGAAGCCATCGCCGCCCAGCGCCACGACGATCTCGGCCTCTTCGAGCGGATGATCCCCGTAGCGCGCCGCAAGCCGGGCGCGCGTGTCCTGCGCGACGGCGGTTTCGCTGGCCAGAAAGGCGATGCGGTCGGTGCCCAAAGTCGTCTCCCCCAAAGCTGTGGGAAACTTGTCGGCCAGCGCCCGGCGAAAGGCAAGCCGAAGAGCTTTCGCCGCAAACGGGGGGCATGGCGGCGGTTTCGGGGCTTTTGGCCCCCTTATCGCTAGGTTAAGAAAACCGCGACGCAACCCCTCACGAGGTGTCCGAGATGAACGCATCCACCCGCGACGACGGCTTCTTCACCGAAACGCTTGCCACGCGCGACCCCGAGCTCGCGAAGGCGATCACCGACGAGCTCGGCCGTCAGCGCCACGAGATCGAGCTGATCGCCAGCGAGAACATCGTCTCGGCTGCCGTGCTCGAAGCGCAAGGCTCGGTTCTCACCAACAAATACGCCGAAGGCTATCCGGGCCGGCGCTATTACGGCGGCTGCGAATTCGCCGACGTGGCCGAGAACCTCGCCATCAGCCGCGCCAAGCAGCTCTTCTCCTGCGACTTCGCCAATGTGCAGCCCAACTCCGGCTCCCAGGCGAACCAGGGCGTGTTCCAGGCGCTGCTGCAGCCCGGCGACACCATCCTCGGCATGAGCCTCGATGCGGGCGGTCACCTGACCCACGGCGCCAAGCCGAACCAGTCGGGCAAGTGGTTCAACGCCGTGCAATACGGCGTGCGCCAGCAGGACCAGCAGATCGACTACGATCAGATCCAGAGCCTCGCCACCGAGCATCAGCCCAAGATGATTATTGCCGGCGGTTCGGCCATTCCGCGCATCATCGACTTCGCCCGCATGCGCGAGATCGCCGACAGCGTCGGCGCCTATCTCCTCGTCGACATGGCGCATTTCGCGGGCCTCGTGGCGGCGGGCATCTACCCCTCGCCCTTCCCGCACGCCCATGTCGCCACCACCACCACGCACAAGACCCTGCGCGGCCCGCGCGGCGGCATGATCCTCACCAATGACGAGGCCATCGCCAAGAAGGTCAACTCCGCGATCTTCCCCGGCATCCAGGGCGGGCCGCTCATGCATGTCATCGCCGGCAAGGCCGTGGCCTTCGGCGAGGCGCTGCGCCCCGAGTTCAAGACCTACCAGGAACAGGTCGTGAAGAACGCGCAGGCGCTGGCCGATCAGCTGATGAAGGGCGGGCTCGACATCGTGACGGGTGGCACCGACAGCCACCTGATGCTCGTCGACCTGCGCCCCAAGGGGGTGAAGGGCAACGCCACCGAGGATGCGCTGGGCCGCGCCAACATCACCTGCAACAAGAACGGCATCCCCTTCGACCCCGAAAAGCCCGCCGTGACCTCGGGCATCCGCCTGGGCTCTCCCGCGGGCACGACGCGCGGCTTCGGCGAGGTGGAGTTCCGGCAGATCGCCGACTGGATCGTCGAGGTGACCGAGGGGCTGGCCAAGAACGGGCCCGAGGGCAATGCCGAGGTCGAGGAGAAGGTGCGCGGCGAAGTCGAAGAGCTGTGCAAGCGCTTCCCGCTCTACCCTTCGCTCTGAAGATCCTGGCGCGGGGTCACAGCACCTCGCGCCACAACACCCCCGCGATCAGCGCGGCGATGAGGATCGTGGCGACGGTGCGCGCCCGCTTGATCCACACGGCCCGGCGTAGCGCGTGGCGCAGCTCGTCGGGCTCCTCGGCCATGAGCCAGCTCTGCACGGTGACATAGGCCGTCTCCACCCGCTCCATGTCGATCCCCTCGGCCCGTCCGGGCATCCGCGCCACGGCCTCGGCGGCGGCGAGGAAACGCGCGCGCGACAGGATCTCGGGCGGCAGGACGGGGGCGGCATGGTCGAGGCGATCGCCGAGAGTATTTCCCTCGACCCCCGCCCTGTCGGACAGAAGCCGGGAAATCTCGCGCGTCCAGCCGGTTATCGTGGTGCGGTCCATCCCTTTTGTTAGCGCCCCCGGCCCCGGCACTCAATGGGCAGCAAGGGGGCTGGCGGCATCGGGCGCATGCGCTACAACCATTTCCATGCTCAATACCATTCTCACCGGAGAGCCCTCCGACCGCCCGCCCCTCCTGATCGTCCACGGCCTGTTCGGCTCGGCCCGCAACTGGGGCGTCATCGCGCGCCGCATCGGCACCGACCGGCAGGTGATCTCGGTCGACATGCGCAACCACGGCGACAGCCACTGGACCGAGAGCCACGACTACTTCGGCATGGCCGAGGATCTGGCCGAGGTGCTGGAGCATCACGGACGCGCGGACGTGCTCGGCCACTCCATGGGCGGCAAGGCGTCGATGGTCCTCGCCCTCACCCGCCCCGACCTCGTTCGCCGCCTGATCGTCGCCGACATCGCGCCGGTGGGCTATGGACATGACCAGTTGGACAACATCCGCAAGATGAAGCAGGTCGATCTGGAGAAGATCGCATCGCGCGCCGAGGCGACCGAGATGATGGGCGATCTGGAGGCCGCGACGGCGGCGTTCTTCCTGCAATCGCTGGATCTTCAGGAGAAGCGCTGGAAGCTGAACCTCGACGTGCTGGAGCGCGACATGGAGACCATTCTGGGCTTTCCGGAGGTCGAGGGGCGCTTTGACGGCCCGGCGCTGTTCCTGTCGGGGGCGAAGTCGTCCTACGTCACGCCCGCGCACCACGCGGCGGTCGAGGCGCTGTTTCCCGAGGCGGTGATGGAGGAGATCGCGGGCGCGGGGCATTGGCTGCACGCCGAAAAGCCGCGCGAGGTCGAGGCGGCGGTGCGGGGCTTCATCGAAGGCTGAGCGCCCCCTCGCGCCGGTGTGATCATCGGCGCGGGGAACGGTTTGGAGCCCGGAACATTATACGAACTCCAACACAGGAGATCGTGCCATGACCGACAACCCCAAGAGCCATCCGCAGGGCAACGCCGAGAAGGACCCGGAGGATTGGGTCACCGGCGACGAGAGGATGACCGGCGCGCAGGCGAGCTATCTCAAGACGCTGTGCGAAGAGGCCGGCGAAGAGTTCGACGATGGGCTGACCAAAGCCGAAGCCAGCGAGCGAATCGATGCGTTGCAGGAGAAGAGTGGGCGGGGGTGAAAACTGCCTTCCTTCTCAGCTTTCCCTTGATACAACCCCAACGAGTGCTTAGATTTGCTCCGCAGGGATAGGAGGAACTGTGAAGGCGTTTATTTCATACTCACATGCAGATTATAGATATGTCGAAAGACTGCATGTTCACTTAAAGCCTCTCAAGCGGCAAAATGGACTAGAAACTTGGTATGACCGAGACCTTCTGGCTGGCGATTATCTTGATAAAGAGGTGATGCAGAATCTCGAAGACAGCGATATATTCATCGCCATGACCTCCCCCGACTTCATTGCCTCCGATTACTGCTATAGTACGGAAATGAAGCGCGCAGTTGATCTTCAAAATAGCGGCTGTCTTCGCATTGTCTCGATCATTCTTGAACCATGCCAATGGAAAGACACTCCATTAGCAAAGTTCCTAGTAACGCCCCGTGACGGGAAGCCGATATCAGAGCACACTAGTGAAAACTCAGCCTTCTTATATATTGCCGATGCGATAAAGAATGTTCTATCGGATGCGGCCCGCAAGAGCAATACTACCGAGGCTCGCTCTAATATAGGCCTTATAGAAACAAATCTTGCCCGTGATGCAGATATTTCAACACGCTATCGGAGCAAGAAGATATTTAGCGACATTGATCGCGCGCAATTCAGAGATCAGGCATTTGAAACAGTTGCCCACCATATAAAGAACGCTCTTTTGGAGATCGATGCGATTGACGGGATTACCACAAGATTTGACCCATTCGGACCTTCTTCCTTTTCCGCATCAATAGCCAACAGAAATATATCCAAAACAGAACACATCACTGTACACTCTGGTGCGGGTTCTTATCTAGGTGATATCTTCTTTTCACATGGTGAGCGCCAAGGACAAAACACTTCGAACGGATCATTCAATATTAATTTCGATGATTTCGAGATGTACTTTGACACCAACTACTTTTCGTTTGGAGGGCAAAACACTACAAGACTTCAAGCCAACGATGTCGCAGAAAAAATCCTCAAGGATTTAATTGAGAGGTCGGGACTAACGTATGCCTAAGAAAAGATTTACTTGTAAGAACTGTGGAGAAAGGTTTGAGCTTGAGCTTCTTACTAAAGAAGAAGCTCAAGCTCAGCGCGACAAAGGTCGCCCCCCGGGGCAAGCCCATTGTCCCCGATGTAATCGGTGGGATCCTAGAGACGGCTGGGACTAACTATCCATCTTCAGAGCCGAAATGAACGCTTCCTGCGGAATGTCCACCTTGCCGAACTGACGCATCTTCTTCTTGCCCGCCTTCTGCTTGTCCAAGAGCTTGCGCTTCCGGGTCGCGTCGCCGCCATAGCACTTGGCCGTCACGTCCTTGCGCATCGCGGAGAGCGTCTCGCGCGCGATCACCTTGCCGCCGATCGCGGCCTGGATCGGGATCTTGAACATGTGGCGGGGGATCAGGTCCTTCAGCTTCTCGACCATCGCCCTGCCCCGCATCTCGGCCCGGTCGCGGTGCACCATCATCGACAGCGCGTCGACCGGCTCGTCGTTGACGAGGATCGACATCTTCACGAGGTTGTCCTGCCGGTAGCCGGTGATCTGGTAGTCGAAGCTGGCGTAGCCCTTGGTCACCGATTTCAGCCGGTCGTAGAAGTCGAACACCACCTCGTTGAGCGGCAGGTCATAGACCACGAGCGGGCGCGAGCCCGCATAGGTCAGCTCCTGCTGGATGCCGCGCCGGTCCTGGCAGAGCTTGAGCACGTCGCCCAAGTAGTCGTCGGGAACCATGATCGTCGCCTTGATCCGCGGCTCCTCGATGTGGCTGACGAGGGTCATGTCGGGCATGTCGGCGGGGTTGTGCAGCTCGACCATCTCGCCGTCCTTGAGATGGACGTTGTAGACGACCGAGGGGGCGGTGGTGATCAGGTCGATGTTGTATTCGCGGTCGATCCGGTCGCGGATGACTTCGAGGTGCAGCAGGCCAAGGAAACCGCAGCGGAAGCCGAAGCCGAGCGCCGCCGAGGTTTCCATCTCGTAGGAGAAGGAGGCGTCGTTGAGCGCGAGCTTCTCGATGGCGTTGCGCAGATCCTCGAACTCGGCCGAATCGACCGGGAAGAGGCCGCAGAACACCACCGGCACGGAGGGCGCGAAGCCCGGCAGCGGCGCGTCGGTGCCCTTTTTCTCATGGGTGATGGTGTCGCCCACCTTGGTGTCGCGCACCTGCTTGATCGAGGCGGTGAGAAAGCCGATCTCGCCCGGCCCCAGCTCATCGACGGGCAGCATGCCGGGCCGGAACACGCCGATCCGGTCGACCTGATGCACGGTGCCGTTCTGCATGAACTTCACGCGGTCGTTCTTTTTCAGCACGCCGTCCATGATCCGCACGAGCACGACGACGCCGAGGTAGAGGTCGTACCAGGAATCCACCAGCATCGCCTTGAGCGGCGCGTCGCGCTCGCCCTTGGGCGCGGGCAGGCGGTGGACGATGGCTTCCAGCGTCTCGCGGATGCCCTCGCCGGTCTTGGCCGAGACGAGCATCGCCTCGGAGGCGTCGATGCCGATCACGTCCTCGATCTGCGCCTTGATCCGGTCGGGCTCCGAGGCTGGAAGGTCGATCTTGTTGAGCACCGGGACGATCTCGTGATCGGCGTCCAGCGCGTGGTAGACGTTGGCCAGCGTCTGCGCCTCGACCCCTTGGGTCGAATCGACCACCAGCAGAGAGCCTTCGACCGCGCGCATGGAGCGGGAGACCTCGTAGGCGAAATCGACGTGGCCGGGCGTGTCGATCAGGTTCAGGACATAGGTCTCGCCATTGAGCGCCTTGTACTCGATCCGGACGGTCTGCGCCTTGATGGTGATGCCGCGCTCGCGCTCGATGTCCATGCTGTCGAGCAGCTGGGCCTTCATCTCGCGGTCCTGCACCGTTCCGGTCGACTGGATCAGCCGGTCGGCAAGCGTCGATTTACCGTGGTCGATATGCGCCACGATGGAGAAGTTGCGGATGTGCGAAAGCTCGGTCATGGCCCGCATATGCAGGGCTTCGGGCCTTCGGTCAATGGGGCGGCGCGGCGCGGGCGCGGGCGCGCGCTCACGCCATCGTGAGGCAAGGGCCTGCGCGGCGGTGAGCGGGTCGAATTGCACGCGCCTTCGGAGTGCGTCATCCTGACGGCTGGCAGAGCAGCACCGCGATCCGGGTCAACCCGGGCCGGTTCATACGGGGATTTGGGGCATGCGCATCAAGATCGGCATCCTGGCACTACTGACATTGGCGGCCTGCGGCGGCGGACCTTCGGGACCGATCAGCCGCGCCTGCGAGGCGGGCGGACGGCCCGGCGCCAACAAGATGCTGTGTTCCTGCGTGCAGGGCGTGGCGGATGACACGCTCTCGGGCAGCGAGCAGCGCCGCGCGGCGAAGTTCTTCAAGGACCCGCAAAAGGCGCAAGACACGCGGCAGGGCGACGGGACGGCGGCATTCTGGCGCCGCTACAGGGCCTTTGCCGATCGCGCCGAGGCTGTCTGCCGCTAAGGCTGGACAGGGCGCGCGCGGGGGGCGACAACTCGGGGCCATGAGCATCGATATCGAGGATCTGGCCGCGCGGATCGCGGCGGGCGAACGCCGGGCGCTGGCGCGCGGCATCACGCTGGTCGAAAGCACCCGCGCCGATCACCGCGCCGCGGCCGAGGCGCTGCTCGGCCATTTGGCCGATCCGTCGCGCATGGCGCTCCGGGTCGGGCTCTCGGGCACGCCGGGGGTGGGCAAGTCGAGCGTCATCGAAGCGCTGGGGCTGCGGCTGACGGGTGCGGGGCACCGCGTGGCGGTGCTGGCGGTCGATCCCTCCTCCACCCGCTCGGGCGGCTCGATCCTTGGCGACAAGACACGGATGGAGCGGCTGAGCCGCGACCCCCATGCCTTCATCCGTCCCTCCCCCGCCGCGGCGCAGCTCGGCGGCGTGGCGCGGCGCACCCGCGAGGCGATGATGCTGTGCGAGGCGGCGGGCTTCGACGTGGTGATCGTCGAGACGGTGGGCGTGGGCCAATCCGAGACGCTGGTCTCGCGGATGACGGATGTGTTCCTTTTGCTGCTCGCCCCCGCGGGGGGCGACGAGCTGCAGGGCGTCAAGCGCGGGATCATGGAGATCGCCGATCTCGTGCTGGTCAACAAGGCCGATGGCGATCTCGCGGCGCAGGCGATGCGCACCCGGGCCGATTACGCGGGCGCCTTGCGGCTGATGCGGGCGCGCGACACCGACCCCGAGGGCATCCCGGCGGCGCGCACCATCTCGGCGCTGACCGGCGACGGGCTTTCGGAGGCCTGGGCCGAGGTCGAGCGGCTGGCGGCGTGGCGGCGCGAGAGCGGCGTGACGGCGCGGCGGCGCGCGGCGCAGGCCGGGCAATGGTTCGAGGACGAGCTGCGCGCGCGCATCGAGGCGCTGCTGAGCTCGGACCGCGCCCT
>NZ_JAMYXC010000103.1 GCF_024159025.1 Limimaricola litoreus | reverse complement strand
CTCGTCGCGCGCCAGCTCCAGCGCCCGCTCGGCCTCGCGCGCCTCGGACAGCGCGTCTTCGAGATCGACCCGGGCACGGGCCAGCGCGCTTTCGGCATCCGCCGGATCGATCTGCAACAGAAGATCCCCCGCCGTCACCGCGCCGCCCTCGACCATCGCCTCGGCCACGTCCTGCACGATGCCGCCGACCGAGGCACGCAAGGCCACCGTGCGCGATGACAGCAGTTCGCCGAAGACGATCAGCTCGGGCCGGGTCCGCTCGGGCGTGATGGTAAGGCTGCGCACCCCGGCCACGCGCTCCTGCTGGGGAAAGCTGCGCGGGGCGGCGTTCATCCGTTCCTCGACCGCGGACCAGAGCATCTGCCCGGCAAGGGCGAGCAGCCCCAGCGTCATCGCAAGGAGGAACAGGCCGCTCAGGCTTCGGCGCAAAAACCGCATTCCTCTCTCCATCCGCCCATCGGTCACCGGCGACCGGGCAAGGTCTCATTCACGAGACTAGTCTTCATTGGGTGCCGGGACCAACCACCTGTCGGGGTTGTGACGCGATTGGGGCGATCCGGCGCAGTGTCATTCGAAAGCTCGGCCAACCGGGATGACTGCCCGCCAATCCCGCAGGCGGCGCGCGGATCAAGGCGGCAGGGCGAAAAAAAGCCCCGGTCACCCTACCCGGCACCCGATGCCGGGCTAGGGTTCACGTTGCATTCACGACGGCGCGAGGTCCAAGCGTCGGCAATTCGGGGAGAGACAGGGATGAGCATGTCACGTCGCAGCCTGTTGCAGATGGTCGGCCTCGCCGCCGGGACCACTGCGATGTATCAGGCGATGACCACGCTGGGCTACGCGCAGGCGTCAAACTACGCCGGCCCGATCAAGCTCGAGGGCGATCCGCAGGGTGCCAAGGTGCTGATCCTGGGCGCCGGTCTCGCAGGCATGACCGCCGCGCTGGAGATGCGCGCCGCGGGCTACGAGGTCGAGATCATCGAGTATCGCGAGAAGGCGGGCGGCCGCTGCTGGACGCTGCGCGGCGGCGACAGCTACACCGAGCTTGGCGGTGCCACGCAGGAGGTGGAGTTCGCCGAGGGCAACTACCTCAACCCCGGCCCGTGGCGGATCCCGCATCACCACTACGCGGTGCTCGACTACTGCAAGCGCCTCGGCGTGAAGCTCGAACCCTTCATCCAGAAGAACTACAACGCCTATCTGCACCGCTCGGAGGCCTTCGACGGCAAGCCGCAGCGCTTCCGCGAGATCGCCACCGATTACCGCGGCCAGATCTCCGAGCTTCTGGCCAAGGCGACCGATCAGGGCGCGCTCGACGAGGAGGTGACCGAGGAGGACAAGCAGAAGCTGCTCGACAGCCTCGTCGAATACGGGATGCTCGACGAGAACTACCGCTATGTGAAGAGCGACCACACCTCGGAGTATCGCGGCTACGACAAATGGCCCGGTGGCGGGTTGAACGCGGCGCCCGAGCCTTCCGAGCCAATCTCGCTCGACCGGATCCTGCAATCCGACCTCTGGACCTGGCTGGTCGAGGCCGAGACCACGCATCACCAGTCGACCATGTTTCAGCCCGCGGGCGGCATGGACATGATCGCCCAGGGCTTCGAGCGCGAGGTGGGCGATCTGATCACCTATAACGCCAAGGTGCTCTCGATGATCGAGGACGAGAACGGCGTTACGGTCGAATACGAGGATCTCGAAGGCGGCGGCACGCAGACCCGCACCGGCGATTACTGCATCTGCACCATCCCCTTCTCGATCCTGGGCCAGATCGATCACAACCTGTCGGGCGACAAGGCGGCGGTGATCGACAGCATGTATTACGCGGGCTCGGCCAAGTTCGGGCTCGAGTTCAAGCGCCGCTTCTGGGAGCAGGACGAGCATATCTACGGCGGGATCACCTATACCGACCTGCCGATCGCGCTGATCTCCTACCCGCCCTACGACTTTTTCAGCGACGGGCCCGGCGTGCTTCTGGGCGGCTATGCCTGGGGGGCCACGGCCTACCAGTTCAACGCCATGCAGCCCGATGAGCGCACCAAGTGGGCGGTGGAATACGGCAGCCGCATCCATCCGCAATACACCGAAGAGTTCTCGAACGGCGTCTCGGTGGTCTGGCACAAGGTGCCGTGGGTGCTGGGCTGCTACGGCATCTGGCAGGACCGCGAGGCCGATTACGAGACCGCCGCGCGGATCGACGGCCGCATCGCGCTCGCGGGCGAGCACATCTCCTACCTGCCGGGCTGGCAGGAGGGCGCTATCCTCTCCGCGCTCGATGCGGTCGAGCGGCTGCACGCGCAGGTCACCACCTCCAACGCGGGAGACACGCAATGAAACCGCTTTCCCTGACGATAATCCTGTCGGGCCTCGCCGTCGCAGCACTGCCCCTCGTGGCGCAGGATCGGCCCAAGCCCGACGCCGCGACGGGCGAGATCGCGCGATCGGGCCAGCGCGAGGATTTCCGCACCTTCGAGGCCGAGGACGGCGATCTCGCCTATTTCGCCGATGCGGCACGGCTGACCCAGGAGGGCGGCGAGGCGGTCTATGAGGCCGTCTGCGCGGGCTGCCACATGCCCGAAGGCGAGGGCGCGGTGGGTGCTGGCATGTATCCGGCGCTGGCTGGCAATGAGATGCTCGAATTTCCCGAATACCCGATCTACGTGATCGTGCATGGGCAAAAGGCGATGCCGCCGCTCGGCAGCATACTGTCGGACGAGCAGGTGGCCGAGGTGACGAACTACATCCGCTCGCATTTCGGCAATGACTATGTCGAGGGCGAAGACGGCATTGCGGCGACGCCCGAGGATGTGGCGGGGGTGCGGCCATGATCGCGCGCGGCCTGATCGCGGCGGGGCTCGGCGTCGCCCTCGCCGCCCCGCTGTCGGCGCAGGAGCTCAAGCGCCACCCCCTGCCCGACAGCGACTTCCCGATCTCCATGGCGGTGGAGCTGCCCGCCGAGGCGCAGCTCGTCTATCTCAGCGGCACCGTGCCGAGCGTGACGGACGAGGAAGCCGAGCAGGGCAGCCGCGAGGCTTACGGCGATACCGAGGCGCAGACCGTCTCGGTGCTGGAGACCATCGAGGCCAATCTCGAACGGCTCGATCTCAGCCTGTCGGACGTGGTGAAGATGACGACCTTCCTCGTGGCGCCCGAAGAGGGCGGCGCGATGGACTTCTCGGGCTTCATGGCGGGCTACACGCAGTTCTTCGGCACCGAGGACCAGCCCAACCTGCCGGTGCGCTCGGTGGTCGAGGTCGCGGGGCTGGCAAGCCCGGCCTGGCTGGTCGAGATCGAGGTGGTCGCGGTACGGCCCTGAGGCAAGGCAGGGGCAGGCCAGCCCCGCTGCGCTGATCCGCGGCGGTGCGGTCCTGTCCCTGCCCCTGCGCCGAGGTGCGAGACGCGCGCCCACTGCGCGCGCCTCGGAACCAGAGCGCCGCCGTTCGATCGAGCTTTCGCGCGTGGCCTCAAGCCGAAATTCCCGGCCCCCGATCCTGTGTGCCACGGCGGACAAAGCACCCGGACCCGCCGCCCGCCGGGAACCCGCCTTGCGACCGGCGGTTGTCGCCCTAGCGGTGATGGGCACCTGCGCGCGTTACGAAATCCGGATATGACCTCGACATCACACGCATCGAACGATCATCCCCTCGACCGGGCCACGCGGGGCCGCCTGTCTCAGGCGGCGTGCGAGGATTTCGATCAGGCGGTCGATCTGCTGCGGCGCGCGGGTCTCTTTGGCGCGATGGGCTGGAAGGCCTCGGCCCAGGCCATGCGGCAGATCGCGAGCGCCGATCTTTCGCTTGGCCGCCTGTTCGAAGGCCATGTGAACGCCCGCCAGCTCATCGAGACCCACGCGGATGCCGATCTGCGCGCGGAGAGCCTTGCCGGGATGGAGGCGGGGCTGCTGTTCGGCGTCTGGGGCGCGGACGGGGCGCAGCCCGTCACCGCCTCGGGCGATCGGCTTTCGGGGGCCAAGCGCTTTGCCTCGGGGCTGGGCCATGTCGATCGGGCCATCGTGTCGGCCCGCAGCGACGAGGGGCAGCGGCTTTTCGTCGTCGATGCAAGCGACACGGCGCGCCATGACCCGGCGGCCTGGACCATGTCGGGGATGCAGGACAGCCGCTCCGGCGGCTTCGATTGCGAAGGGCTGCGCGGGCGGCCGCTCGGCCCGCCCGGCATCTACACGCGCGAGCCGCATTTTCTGGGCGGCACCTGGCGCATCGCGGCGGTGACGCTCGGGGGAACCTCCGGGCTTCTGGACCGCGCCGCCGCCGTGCTGCGCGCCCGGGGGCAAGAAGAGGCCGAAGCGCATCTGTTACGACTTGGCCCCGTCGCCGGGCGGGTGCTCTCGGCATGGCCCGCGATCCTGCGCGCCGGGGAGATCGCATCGGGCCCTGAGGGCGCCGCCGATCCCGAGGCCGCGGCGGTGCGCGCGCTTTCCACGCGGCTTCTGACCGAGGAGATCGGGCAGGAGGCCATCGCGGCGGTCGAGCGTTCGGTCGGGCTGTCGATGTTCGACGCGGCGGACCCTGTGGGCCGCATGGCCCGCGATCTCGCCTGCTACATGCGACAGGCCGCGCGCGATGCCTTTTCGGCCAAGGTCGCAAGCGCTCTGCTCATGGGCGATCGGCCCTTCGAGGACTGGTTCGATGGCTGACCGGACGCGCGCCGCAAGCTTCGAGGATCTGTCGGAAGGCCACCCGCCGCTGGTGCTCGCGCCGCATCCCGATGACGAGTCGCTGGGCTGTGGTGCGCTTCTGGCCGCGGCCTTCAAGGGTCCGGGCGCGCGGGTGGTCTGCATGACCGACGGCGGCGCCTCGCATCCCGGATCGCGGGAGTGGCCACGCGCGCGGCTGTCGCAACTGCGTGCGCAAGAGCTCGACGCGGCGATCGTGGCGCTTGGCGGCGAGCCTTCCTGCATCACCCGGCTCGGCCTGCCGGATGCCAGCATGCCCGGCCTCTCGCCCCGCTTCGAGGAGATCGCGCAGGATCTGGTCGCGCTGGCCGAGGCGGCAGGCGCGCGGGTGCTGATCGCCCCCGCCCCAACCGATCCGCATTGCGACCACGAGGCCACCGCCGAAATCGCGACCATCGCGGCGCGGCGCGGCGGGCTGCGGCTGCTGTTCTATCCGGTCTGGTCGGTCTGGCACGACCCGGACTATCGTGCGCGGCTGCCCCACCTCGTCGAGTACCGCTTTGACACCACCGCCGCCCGCCATGCCAAGGCCGCCGCCATCGCCGCGCACCGCAGCCAGCACGGCAAGATCGTGCAAGACGACCCAGAAGGCTTCGTGCTGCCACAGGCCTTTCTCAAGGCCTTCCAAACCGGGGACGAGATCTACTTCGAGGCGGCGGCATGATGGCGGTCCCGTCCGAAAAGCTCGACCGGATCTATGCCGGGGGCGACGATCCATGGGGCTTTCGCAGCAGCGCCTACGAGCAGTCCAAGTTCCGGGCGACCTGTGCTGCGCTGCCGCGCGCGCGCTATCGCTCGGCGCTGGAGCTGGGCTGCGGCAATGGGGAACTGGCGCGGCATGTCGCCCCGCGCTGTGCGGCCTATACCGGCGTCGACGCGGTCGAGACGGCGCTTCATGCCGCGCGGCGCGCGGTGCCGCGCGGCCGGTTCCACCGCCTGTTCCTGCCCGCCCCCCTGCCCGAGGGGGCATATGATCTGCTTTTGCTGTCGGAAATCCTTTATTTCCTCGATCCCGCGGGGTTGGAGGCGCTGGCCGATCAGCTCGACCGGCGCTGGCCCATGGCCGATCTCGTCTGCGTGACCTGGCTCGGGCCCAGCGGCAATCCGCTCGAAGGGCAGGAGGCGCTTGGCATCTTCCGAACCGCGTCCCGCCGCGCCTTTCGGCCTGCACGGATCACGTCGCAATATCGCATCGATTTGTCACGGGCGCCGCGATGAGACCGCGCCCGGAGATCTTCGACCATCGCGCCGTCGCGGCGGCGCGCGCGGTGGTGATCATACCGGCCTGCAACGAGGCGGAGCGTATCGGCGTCTGCCTCGACGCGCTGGCCGCGCAGGAGGGCCGCGAGGTCTGCGCCATCCATGTCTGCGTCAACAACAGCCGCGACGACACGGCGGGGATCATCCGTGAGCGCGCCCGGCATCACGCGTTGCCGCTTGTTCTGAGCGAGGTTTGGCTGCCCTCGGGCGGCGTTGGCCGCGCCCGCCGGTGGGGCCATGCCTTCGCCCTGCGCGACAGCCCGGCGGCGACGGCGCTGCTGTCGACCGATGCCGATTGCGTGGCAATGCCGGGCTGGCTTGGCGCCATGCGGCGGGCGCTCGAAAGCCACCCCGCGGTGCTGGGCCGGATCGAGCCGCTCAACGACCTGCCGCCCGACCTTGCCCGCACGGTCCGGCGCGGAGGCGAGATCGAGGACAGCTACATGCGTCTGTCGATGGAGCTGGCCCTTCTCCTGTCGGGGGATGGTCCTGATGCGATCGGGCTGAACACCGCCGGGGGGGCCAACATGGGCATCCGGCGAGATGTCTACCGCGCGGTGGGCGGGTTTCGCCCCCTGCCCTGCCGCGAGGACCGCGAGCTGATCGACCGTGTGCTCGCGGCGGGGCATCGCCCTGCCCGGATTGACGCAGCGAGGGTCCGGGCCTCCATGCGCCCCGACGGGCGGGCCCCGGGCGGCATGGCCGACAAGATCGCCCGGCGGCTCGCCGGGAGAGCGGCCTCCTTCGACACCGCGCTGCTTCCGGTGGCGGCGATGCTGTCGGGGTCTTCGGGCGGCCCTGCCTATCCCTCCGCCCCCCTTTCCCCGGCCCAGGCGGCGCGCGAAATGCCCCTTCTCGCCGCGCATGTGGAGCGGCTGAGGCGGATCGGTTGCCCGGTCGCGAGGCGCCGCTACCTGTCGCGCTTCGTCGACCGGGCTTGAGCGATCGGGCGTCTCGCCGCCTCGGCGATACCGCTTCGTCGCCTCTTCGATCCGCGCGACGGGATGGCTCCTCCGACATGGGATCGCCGCGCGAAACACCCCTGGTCCATTGCGCCCGCGGCAAGAAAACATTGCACCGTCAAAGCCGAAGTGCTGTGATCCTCGCGATCCGGGGCGCCGTTGAGGAGCGATGCCGCGGACTGTCTTTGGGAGGAGACCACTCGACATGCACAAGCACCCGACCATTCTCGGCGCGGCGACGCTCGCCGCCATCGCGTTTTCGGCCCATGCGGCGACGGCGCAGGACGACTGCCCCGAGCGCGGCACGCTCGATCCGATGTATTGCGACGCCGACGGCGATCTCGTCGCCGATGCGCCGACCGACGAAAGCGCGCTGCAAGACCCCGGCACGCTGGTCTTCGCCTATACCCCGGTCGAGGACCCGGCGATCTATGCCGACATCTGGGAGCCCTTCATCGACCACCTCTCGGAGGTCACCGGCAAGGAGGTGCAGTTCTTCGCGGTGCAGTCGAACTCGGCCGAGGTCGAGGCGATGCGTTCGGGGCGTCTGCACATCGCGGGCTTCTCGACCGGCCCGACGCCCTATGCCGTGAACCTCGCGGGCGCCGTGCCCTTCGCGATCATGGGCTCCGAGGATGGGCAGTTCGGCTACAAGTTGCAGCTCTACACGCAGGCCGACAGCGACATCCAGGAGCCCGCCGATCTCGCGGGCAAGCGGATCGCGCATACCTCGCCCACCTCGAATTCGGGCAACCTCGCGCCGCGCGCGCTGTTCCCCGATCTCGGCGTGGTGCCGGACGAGGATTACGAGGTGACCTATTCGGGCAGCCACGACCAGTCGATGCTCGGTGTCGTCGCGGGCGATTACGACGCCGCTCCCGTGGCCTCCGAGGTGGTCGACCGCATGGCCGAGCGCGGTCTCTACGACCCCGAGGAGGTCCGCATCGTCTGGGAGAGCGATCCCTTCCCGACCACCTCCTACACCTATGCGCACGACCTTGCGCCCGAGCTGAAGGAGAAGATCGAGGAGGCCTTCTTCAGCTATGATTTCTCGGGCACGGCCCTGGGCGAGGAGTTTACCGGCGTCAGCAAGTTCATCCCCATCACCTACAAGGACCAGTGGGCGGTGATCCGGCAGATCCAGGCCGCGAACGGCGTGGAATACACGCCCGAAGGTCTCGCCGCCGAGTGAGACCGATGCCCCCGGCCCGGATCGCAGCCGCGCCGGGGGCCGCAAGGAGAATGCGATGCTGAAGATCACGGATCTCGTGAAGCGTTACGGCAAGGGCGAGCCGGTCCTGAAGAATCTCGACCTGACCATCGAGGGCGAAAGCGTGGTGTCGATCATCGGCTCCTCGGGCGCGGGCAAATCGACGCTGCTGCGCTGCATCAACCGGCTGGTCGAGCCGACATCGGGTTCGATCACGCTGAATGACACCGAGCTGACGCATCTGCGCGGCGCCGAGCTGCGCCGTGCGCGGCGCAAGATCGGCATGGTGTTCCAGGGCTTCAACCTCGTCGACCGGCTCACCGTGATGGAGAACGTCCAATCGGGCCGTCTGGGCTACATCTCGACATGGGCCGCGCTGATGCGCCGCTACCCCAAGGAGGACATCCGCCGCGCCTTTGAGCTGATGGAGCGCGTGGGCATCGCGCATTACGCCGACAAGCGCGCCGACGAGCTGTCGGGCGGCGAGCGCCAGCGCGTCGGCGTGGTCCGCGCGCTGATGCAAAAGCCCGAGATCCTGCTCGCCGACGAGCCGACGGCCTCGCTCGACCCCAAGACCTCCGAGCAGATCATGGGGCTGTTGCGCGACCTCTCGCGCGAGCTGAAGCTGCCGGTGCTGATCAACATCCACAACGTCCACGAGGCCAAGGAATACACCGACCGCATCGTCGGCATGCGCTATGGAAGGATCATCTTCGACGACCTGCCGGGCGCGCTCGATCAGGAGGCGATGGACCGGATCTATTCCGGCAGCCCCGCCGCCGACCGCGCGGGCGGGCTGAAGGAGGCGTCATGAGCCCGGGCCGGATGGACGGACCCGATGTGCCGGCCGGGGCCGCGGGCGGCGCCACCTCGGGCGCTGTCGCCATGCGCGACCACTGGCGCAAGAAGAGCTTCATCGCCAACCCGGTGATCCGCTGGCTCGCCTATGGCGGCGCGATCCTCTACGTGGTCTGGACGCTCGGCACGCTGCCGATCGACTGGCCCCGCGTGGCCGAGGGGATCGAGCGGGCGGGCCGGATCTTCGGCGGGGCCTTCCCGCCGAGCTTCGAACGCTCGGGCCTGCTGATCGACGGCTTTCTCGAAAGCCTGAAGATCGCCATCCTCGCCACCTTCGGCGGCGTGCTGCTGTCGATCCCCATCGCCTTCATGGCCGCGCGCAACGTGGTGCCGAGGGCCGTGTTCTACCTTGGCCGCGCCATCATCATTGTCGCGCGCAGCTTCCATCCCGTCATCGTCGCGATCATCTTCGTCAAGGCGGTGGGCTTTGGCCCGCTGGCGGGTGTGCTGACGCTGATCGTCTATTCCATCGGCTTTGTCGCCAAGATGCTGGCCGAGCGGATCGAGGAGATCGATTTCGGGCAGGTCGAGGCGATGAGGGCGGCGGGGGCGCCTTACCTGTCGACCCTGATCTACGCCGTGGTGCCGCAGATCATGCCGCGTCAGGTGGGCCTGACGATCTACCAGCTCGACAGCAACCTGCGCGCCTCGGCGGTGGTCGGCATCGTCGGCGCGGGCGGCATCGGCTCGACCCTGGCCAATGCCTTTGGCCGCTACGACTATGACTTCGCGCTCGCCATCACCATGGTCATCGTCGGCGCGATCCTTCTGTCCGAGGCCGTGTCGGGCCAGATCAGGAAACGCATATGACCCTTTCGGATCTCGGCCGCGACGACTGGACCCGGTTTTCGCTCAAGCAGCGGATGCAGCGCTATGCCGTCTTCGCGCTGACCGCGCTCGCCATCGCCTGGGCGATCACCTCGATCGAGGTGATCTGGGCCTGGGTCTGGGATGCGCCCGAGCAGATGGGCGATCTCTTCGGGCGGATGATCCCGCCGGATCCGTCGAACCTCTCTGCGATCCTGAAGGTGCTGTGGGAGACGGTGAACATCGCCACCATCGCCACCGCCTTCGCCGTGATCCTGTCGCTGCCCGTGGCATGGCTCGCCGCGCAGAACACCACGCCCAATCGCGCCACGCTTTGGGTCGGGCGCTTCATCCTCGTCTCCTCGCGCTCGATCAACACCATCATCTGGGCGCTTCTCTTCGTTGCCATCTTCGGCCCCGGCATCGTCGCGGGGATCGTGGCGATCATGTTCCGCTCGATCGGCTTCGTCGGAAAGCTGCTGGGCGAGGCAATCGAGGAGATCGACAAGCGCCCGGTCGAGGCGCTGGAGGCGACGGGGGCCTCGCGCTTCAAGGTGATCGCCTATGCCATCGTGCCGCAGGTCATACCGACATTCTGGGCGGTCTCGATCCTGCGCTGGGACATCAACCTGCGCGAGTCCACCGTGCTTGGCCTCGTCGGCGCTGGCGGCATCGGCATCATCCTGCAAGGCGCGATCGACACCTTCAACTGGCGCGAGGCGGCGACCGTGCTGCTGGCGATCCTCGGGCTGGTGATCCTGGGCGAGATCGTCTCGGCCTGGCTGCGGCGGCGGATCCTGTGAGCCGCCCGCGCCCCACCGGGCGCACGGCCTTCGACGCCTATCTGGCGATCCGCCACCGCCTGCCCGAGGCCCCGCCGGGATGCGCCTTCGGCCGCGCGCCGCATCTGGGCGCCATCGCCGGGGGGTTCGACACGGTGCTGTTCGATGCCTACGGCGTGCTCAACGTCGGAGAGACGCCGATCCTCGGCGCCGCCGCGCGGATCGCCGAGCTGCGCGGCAGGGGCAAGCGGGTCATGGTGGTGTCGAACTCCGCCGGATACCCCAAGCGCGCGATGCTGCGGCGGTTCGAGACGCTCGGCTTCGATTTCACCGCCGACGAGATCGTCACCAGCCGCGAGGCCCTGCTCGCCCGGCTGGCCCATGCGCCGCGCCGCCGCTGGGGCGTGATGCTCGGGCCGGGCCACGGGCTGCGCGGGTTCGAAAAGATCGACGCCCATCTGCTGCTCGACGAGGCGGCGGCCTATGATCAAGCCGAGGGCTTCCTGCTTGTCGGTTCGGATGGCTGGAGCGTGGAGCGCCAGCGCCTGCTTGCGGCAAGCCTGCGGGCGCGCCCGCGCCCCGTTTTCGTCGGCAACCCCGACCTCGTCGCCCCGCGCGAGACCGGCCTCTCGCTGGAACCGGGCCATTTCGCCCATGCGCTGGCGGACGCCGGGCTCTGCACGCCGGAATTCCATGGCAAGCCCTTCCGCGCGATCTTCGATCTGGCGCTGTCGCGGCTCGATCCCGCGCCCGAAGCCGAACAGGTGCTGATGGTGGGCGACACGCTGCATACCGACATCCTCGGGGCCCGCGCCATGGGCTTCGCCTCGGCGCTGGTCACCGATCACGGGCCGCTGGCGGGCGCGGACGTGACCGCGGCAATCGACCGGGCGGGCATCATCCCCGATTTCGTGATCCCGCATATCTGAAACCGGGGGCCTTCCGGCCCCCGACTCCCTCAGGCTTGGCTCACAGCCCCATGCAGTTGGCGTAGTAGGTCACCGTCGCGGGCCAGTCCGAGAAGACGCCCTTCACGCCCACATCCTGCGCCAGCGCGTCGAGCATGGCGTAGGTGTCGCCATCGTCGTCGATCACGTCGCTCACCGACTGGAAGTACCAGCCGCCGCCGGAGGCGAGCGGGCCCGAGCGCTCCAGCGTCCAGGTGATGATGTCGAGCCCGGCAGCCTTGGCCTCATCGGCATAGGCCGAGGGCACGATCTCGCCCGCGTCATTCGTGGTCACCAGCATCCACATCGGCGGCGCGATGTAGTTCACGCCCATGTCGGCGAGCTCCTGCATCGTCGGCTTGAAGGTCGAGGGGTCCATCGGGTCAATCAGCCCCTCGTCGTCATCCTCGGCCTCGTAGCGGTCATCGAGATAGACGGCCTGCGCGCCGAATTCCGGCTCGTTCTCGATCCAGTACTTGATGTCGTCGAGGTTGAAGCTCTGCGCCCAGACGCGGGAGGGATCGATGCCCGCGTCCTTGTACTCGTCAATCATCTTCTGCGCATAGTCTTCCTGGCTGAAGCCGTCATAGGGCATTTCGACCGAGGCCGATTTCAGCTCGGGCGTGAAGTCCGCGCCAAGGCTGTCGATGAGCGCGATCGATTCCGCGTGGGTCATCACCTCGGCGCCGGGCACATAAAGCTCGGTGCGCCAGGCCGCCGTGCCGCCCTGGAACTCTTCGGCCGTGGTGGCCTTGGCGTTCGAGGCGTCCATCTTGGGCTTGAGCTCGCGGAACTCGGCCAGCGTCAGATCCGAGGTTCGGCATTCGGCTGAGGCGCTCTCATCTCCCGCAGCGGCGGTGAAGCCGGTAGTGCATTTTTCGGCCAGATCGGTGACGAGGATGTTCGTCGTGGTGGCGAGGTCATTCTGCGCGTGGCGGCAGACCAGCTCCTTGTCGGCTGTGAAGGTCACGTCGCATTCGACGATGCCCGCCCCCTGACGCGCGGCGGCGACATAGGACTGCTTCGTGTGCTCGGGCAGCATCATCGCCGCGCCGCGGTGGCCGATGGAAAAGGCGCTGCGCTCGGGCATCTGTCCCTGGCAGGACATCAGCTGTTCCTTGAGCGGGCCATCCTCCATCGCATCGATCAAAAAGAAGGGCCGCTCGCCGTAGCTCAGCGGCACGCTCCCGGCCTCCATGTGGCTTTCGGCCAGCGCGATCGAAGGCAGCGCCGTGGCGAGCGCGAGCAGTGTCATCGTCTTCATGTGTCGTCCTCCCTGTGAATCCGGGCATCTTGTGTGCCGGTCTTCTGATCGAGGAGCCTATGCGAAAGATGACGTTCGGAAAAATCTTTTGTGACGCGATCAATCAGGGGCCGGGGGCCGGCGGTGTCGTGCGCTAGGGCACGTCACGAAAACCGCAGCGGCGCAAAGGGGGCGAGGTCGATGGCGGGGGCGCGCCCCTCCAGAAGATCCGCCACGATCCGCGCCGTCCCCGCCGATTGCGTGAGGCCCAGATGCCCGTGACCGAAGGCGCAGATCGCCGCGTCCCGCCCCGGCAGCGCGCCGATCACCGGAAGACTGTCGGGCAACGAGGGGCGAAAGCCCATCCATTGCCACCCTGCCTCGGTTTTCAGCCCCGGCAGGAAGGCAGCCGCCTTTTTCAGCATCGCGTCGGCCCGCGCGAAGTTGGGCGGCAGGTCGAGACCGCCCAGCTCCACCGACCCGCAGGCCCGAGCCCAGCGATGAGACCGCGAAGCCATGACCGCCGAAGGTCAGATGCAACCGCAAATCGAAGGCGCCGTGCGGCAGCGTGGTGTTATAGCCCCGCTCGGTTTCGAGAGGGATCTTCGCCCCCACCGTTCGTGCCAAGCGGTGCGAATAGGCGCCTGCCGCGATCACCACCCGGCCCACGCGGTCGCCCGCCTGGGTGCGCAGCCCGCCGGGGATCAGTGCGCGCGCCTCCGTGATCTCGATCTCGCCGCCCGTTGCCCGGAACCGCTCGGCGAGGGCATGGGTGTAGTCGCGGGGATCGGAGATCGTAAACCAGCCGGGGGTGAAGGTCGCATGGGTGAAGCGCGGCGCGAGGCCCGGTTGATACTCCGCGATTTCGGCCCCTTCGAGATGGCAAAACGCGATGCTCTCGGCCTCGCGCGCGGCCCAGCCCGGAAGAGAGGCCCGAAACGCCCGCGCGCCTTCGTAAAGCTGGAGCTGCCTGCCGCGGCGCAGCATATGGGCAAGCCCCGTACGCGCCAGATGCGGATCGAGCGCCTCTTGGGACAGCCGCATCAGCGCCGCTTGGGCCTCGGTCGACGCCCGCACCTGTGCGGGTCTCGAAGCCCGCCAGAACCGCCACATCCATGGCGCTATACGATGCGCGTGGCGTGGTGGCACGCTGAGCGGGCCGAGGGGATCGAGCAGCCATTTCGGTGCCTGTCGAAGGATCCGGGACGAGGCCAGCGGCAGGATCTCGGGAAAGGCAAAGGCTCCCGCGTTGCCGACGCTCGCGCCTGCCGCCGGACCCGTCCGGTCGATGACCCGTACCTTGAACCTGCGCGCTTGTGCGGCCAGCGCCACCGACAGCCCGATGACGCCCGCGCCCACGACGATGACCTCTCGCGTCATCAGAGCCGGGCCTGCGCGGAGGCCGCGGTGTCGTCCTGCGGATCATCGGTGCCCCCCTGATGGCGTCTTTGCGATCCTCGCGACGATACCTGTCGCGCTCCGCTTGTCGATATCGCGGTTGCTCCGTCGCGCTCAGTCCAGGCGCGGGAACACGGTGCCGCGCTTGACGGTGCCATAGGCAAAGCTGGTTTCGATCGCGGCGATGCCGCCGATCTGGTGCAGCTGCTGGCGCACAAATACCTCGTAATCCTGCAGGCTCGAGACCAGCACCCGCAACAGGTAGTCGTCATCCCCGGTCATCATGTAGCAATCGAGGATCGCGTCGATGTCGCGCACCTTGCGCTCGAACATCCCCACCGCTGCCTCGCTGTGCCGCTCAAGCCGGACCCGCACGAAGGCGGTGATTGGCAGGCCGTAAGCGGTCTCGTCGACGATCGCCGCATAGCCGCGGATGATGCCGGCATCCTCGAGCATCCGCAGCCGCCGCAGGCAGGGCGATGGCGAGAGGTGCACCTCTTGCGACAGCTCCTGATTTGTCAGCCGACCATGCGCCTGCTGCGCGGCGATGATCTGCCGGTCCTTTTCGTCCATTTCGCGCACCCTTCTGGCAGATTCTGCCAATATCGCTGCCTTCGACGGCAGAGACATCAATCCGGTTGCGCCGAGACCACGCCATTCTGCGACCAAGCCCGCAGGAGCGACCCATGAGCAGCACCCCGATCACCCGCACCGCCGCCGGCACTCTGCCCGGCACTCCGTCCGACTCCGCGCCCAGTTCCCTTCCCGGTGCCGCGGCCGTGCTCGGATACGCAGCCATCGCGGTGGCGGTGACGATCTGGGCGGGGTTTGCCCTGTCGATCCGGGGGATCGGGGCGTCGGTGCTGGCCCCGGCGGATGTGGCGCTGATCCGGTTCGGCGTGCCGGTGCTCGTGCTGGCGCCGCTGCTGCCATCGCGGATCGCGGCGCTGCGCCGGGTCCGGCCATTCGACGCGATACTCATCGCCGCGGGCGCGGGGCTGCCGTTCTTCTTTCTGGCCTCGATGGGCGGGGCGCTGACCTCGGCGGCGCATGTCGGAGCGCTGATTGCGGGCACCACGCCGCTGTCAGTGGCGCTGTTGCTGCGCGTGGTCGAGCGTCGCCGCATCACCCCCGGCCTTGGGCGGGCGCTGGCGCTGATTTCTGGCGGCGTGCTGCTGCTGGTGGCGGGGCAAGGTGCGCTCGACGAGGCCGTGCTCACTGGAGCCGGGCTGCTGCTCTGCGCCAGTCTGCTCTGGGGGGCCTACACGCTGGGCCTGCGCCGCGCCGGGCTCGACCCCGTGGGCTGCACCCTGCTGCTCGGCCTGCCATCGCTGGCGCTGCTGCTGGTGCTGATCGGTGCGGGCGCGGTCGAGACGCGCATCGCGCAGGCCCCGCTGTTCGAGATCCTGCCGTTCGTGGCGGTGCAGGGCTTCGGTGTCGGCGTGCTGGCGAGCCTCGCCTATGCCGCCGCGATCTCGTGTCTGGGGCCCGCCCGCTGCGCCGCCATCGGCTCGCTCGCTCCGGCACTGGCCGCATTGGGCGCGGTGCCACTCTTGGGCGAGGCGCTGACGCCCATTGTCGTCGCGGGCATCGCCCTCGTCACCTTCGGCGTGTTTCGCGCCACCCGCCACTGACCCTTCGGACCAAGGAGAGCCCAATGCTCGCAGACCTGCCCCATGCCAGCCCCGACCCGCTGTGGAGCCTGATCTCCACCTTTCGCGGCGATCCCCGGCCCGAGCGGATGGACCTCGTGGTCGGCATGTACCGCGACGAGACCGGCACCACGCCGGTGCTGGCCTCGGTGCGCAAGGCTGAACTGCGGCTGGCCGAGGCGGGCGCGTCCAAGGCCTACCGCGCGCTCGTGGGCAACGCGACGTTCAACGTGGGGATGGCGCACCTTCTGTTGGGGCAAGACCCCGCGCGGCTGGCGCGCCAGCACACGATGCAGAGCGTTGGCGGCACCGGGGCGCTGCGGCTTTTGGTCGAGCTGGTGGCGCGGGCCACGCCCGATGCCACAGTCTGGTCGAGCGATCCGGGTTACGTCAATCATCGACCCCTGATGACTGCGCCGGGGTTGCGTTTCGAGACCTACCGGCTGCGCGAGGAGGACACCGGCTTTGATCTTGGCGCGATGCTGGAGGATCTCGCCCCGGCGCGGCCCGGCGATGTGGTGATCCTGCACGGCTGCTGTCACAACCCGACTGGCATCGACATGGCCGCCGATGACTGGGCCGAGGTCTCGGCCTTTTGCGCGCGGCTCAGGGTGATCCCATTGGTCGACATGGCCTATCAGGGCTTTGGCGACGGGATGCAGGCCGACGCCGCCGGTCTGCGCCGGGTGGTCGACGAGAACCCGACCGTGCTGGTCGCGGCGAGCTGTTCCAAGAACATGGGGCTTTATTGCGACCGCACCGGTGCCGCGATGGTCATCGGCCCGGACGCGGCCGCGCTGGTCCCGGTCAGCCCGATGCCGGAGCGGATCGCGCGGGCCAGCTACTCCATGCCGCCAGAGCATGGTGCCGCCGTGGCCGCCGCGCTTCTGGCCGCCCCGAAGGGCTGGCTCCGCGAGGTCGAGGCGATGCGGCAACGCGTGGCCGTGCTGCGCGCGGAACTTGGCGCGGCATTGGAGGCCGAGGGCGCGGGGGGTGGGTTCGCCTCGCTCGGGCGGCAAAAGGGGATGTTCTCGCTGCTGCCGCTTGGGGATCGGGCGATGCAGCGGCTGCGCGAAGAGCACGCGATCTATGGCACTGACAGGGGCCTCATCAACGTCGTCGGTCTGACATCCGCGCAGATCGCCCCTCTGGCACGGGCTTTGGTGCGGGTCGCAGGATCGGAACACCGCGCGTCGGCGGCCCAGAGACGGACCGCGAGCGGTTCGGTGGCAGGGTCAATCGTCCTCGACAATGACCTTGTCACCCCGAAGGACGACAGGCACCGAGATCAACGCGCAGCCCACGCCCAACCCCTCGCAGCCCTGCCCTGTGGCCGCGTCGAACCCCGCCCCGTGGTTCGAGCAGCGCAGCACCGCGCCTTATGGCCCGAGCGCGCCGCCGCCGCGCCAGTCGAGCGGCAGGCCCTGATGCGGGCAGGCGTTGAAATAGCAAAACAGCCCCGCCTCAAGACGCACCAGAAGCAGCGGAAATCCGTCGATCTCGACCCCCAGCGTGCCGCGATCCGGCGGCGCATCCGCCGCGCAGACCTCCGCACCCGGTGCGGGCGCGCGTGGCAGGCGGCGCCAGCTCATGCCGGCTGCTCCGGGGCGGGCAGGATCGTACCCTCACAGGCTCCGAAACCGATCCGCACCGCCCCCTCGCACCAGCCGCGCAGACGGACCATGTGAGAACGGCGGTGAGAAAGTCGGCCACGGTAGCGGCGGGGTGAGTCTGCTGCGGGCGGCGTAAAAGTCGTCCACCTTTACCCTTTCTGGCGGCAGGGAGGGCGGGAGGATTTTCACCGTGGACTTGTATCGCAAGGTTCGACTGGCCTGTGCCGATGGGATGAGCCAGCGTGAGGCGGCGCGTCATTTCGACGTCTCGCGCGACAGCGTAGCCAAGATGATGGCGTTCTCTGTTCCTCCCGGATATCGGCGAATTGCACCCGTGAAGCGGCCGAAGCTGGATGCGTTCACCGGGATCATCGACGACTGGCTGGAGGGCGATCGCAAGCAGCGGCACACGGCGAAGCGGGTTTTCGAGCGGCTTCGTGACGAGCATGGGTTCCGCGGCGGTTACACGATCGTGAAGGACTACATGCGGGAGCGCGAACGGCGCGGCCGCGAGATGTTCGTGCCGCTGACGCATCCGCCGCGTCATGCCCAAGCCGACTTCGGCGAGGCGGTGGTCGTCATCGGCGGGATCGAACAGAAGGCACATTTCTTCGTCATGGACTTGCCGCACAGCGATGCCTGCTTCGTGCGGGCTTATCCCGCGGCGACAGCGGAAGCCTG
>NZ_JAMYXC010000014.1 GCF_024159025.1 Limimaricola litoreus | reverse complement strand
GCAGCCCCCCGTCCGCCGCCCCGGCCCCGCCGCCGAGGCCGCCCCCGCCGACAAGGAGCGCCGCCGCAAGGAGCGCTTTGCGGAGATCAAGCTCGAGGTGCATAAGGCGCTGCTCGACACGCTGAACCTCGCCGCGCTCGAAAAGGCCAGCGAGCAGGACCTGCGCGCCGAGATCAACGCCATCGCCACCGAGAGGCTCGAGGAGATGGGCGTGGCGCTCAACCGCGAGGAGCGCCAGAGCCTGACACAGGATCTCTATTTCGAGGTCACCGGGCTCGGTCCGCTCGAAACCCTGCTCAAGGACGACACGGTCAACGACATCCTGGTCAACGGCCCGCACCAGATCTTCGTCGAGCGCGACGGCCGGCTCCAGCTCACCGACATCACCTTCAAGGATGAGCGCCACCTGCTCAGGATCATCGACAAGATCGTCTCCGCCGTGGGGCGAAGGGTCGATGAATCCAACCCCTATGTCGACGCCCGCCTCGCGGACGGCTCGCGCTTCAACGCCATGGTCGGCCCGATCGCGGTCGACGGCAGCCTCGTGTCGATCCGCAAGTTCAAGAAGGACAAGCTCGGCATCGACGATCTCGTGCGCTTCGGCGCCATGACCGAGGAGATGGCGGCCTATCTGCAGGCGGCGGTGGCGACGCGGCTCAACATCATCGTCTCGGGCGGCACCGGCTCGGGCAAGACCACGACGCTCAACGCGCTGTCGAGCTTCATCGACGACAACGAGCGCATCCTGACGATCGAGGACACGGCCGAGCTTCAGCTGCAGCAGACCCATGTGGGCCGGATGGAAAGCCGTCCCGCCAACGTCGAGGGCCGCGGCGCGGTGAGCCAGCGCGATTGCCTCAAGAACGCGCTTCGGATGCGGCCCGACCGGATCATCGTCGGCGAGACGCGCGGCGAGGAGGTGATCGACATGCTGCAGGCGATGAACACCGGCCACGACGGCTCGATGACCACGATCCACGCCAACTCCGCCCGCGATGGCATCTCGCGCCTCGAGAACATGATCGCCATGGCCGGGATCGAGATGCCGATCAAGGCGGTGCGCAGCCAGATCGCCAGCGCCGTGAACCTGATCGTGCAGGCCTCGCGCCTGCAGGACGGCTCGCGGCGGATGACCTCGATCACCGAGGTCACCGGCATGGAGGGCGACGTGATCTCGATGCAGGAGGTGTTCCGCTACCGCCGCGTCGGTCTCACCCCCGAAAACAAGATCATCGGCCACTTCACCGCGACGGGCGTGCGCAGTCACTTCTCCGAGCGGTTCCGGCTGTGGGGCTACGACCTGCCGGCTTCGGTGTTCGAACCCATGGCAGCGGAGTGAGACCATGACCCTGAGCGCCGAACCGATCATCTACGGCCTTGTCTTCATCGCCGTGCTGGTGCTGGTCGAAGGGGTGTATCTCACCGTCTTCGGCCGCTCGATCAGCCTCAACAACCGGGTCAACCGGCGCCTGAGCCTGCTGGAAAAGGGCGGTCGGCGCGAGGAGGTGCTCGAACAGCTGCGCAAGGAGATGTCGCAGCACATGCGCGCGCGGCGCGTGCCGCTTTATTCGCTCCTGGCGCACAAGGCGCAGCTGGCCAACATCGCCTTCACCCCGCGCCAGCTGGTGCTGCTGATGATCGGGCTCGGCCTTGTCGCCTATGTCGGCCTGACGCTGGGCACGGGCGCGGGCGCGGGCATCCGCATCGGCGTCGCCGCCGCCATGGGCATCGGCGGCGTCTACCTGTGGGTCGGCAAGAAGGCCAAGACGCGCATCGGCCTGATCGAGGCGCAGCTGCCCGAGGCGATCGAGCTGATGGTGCGCTCGCTGCGGGTCGGTCATCCCTTCTCCTCCGCGATCGGCATCGTCGCCAAGGAGGTGCCCGACCCGCTGGGCACCGAGATGGGCCTCATCGCAGACGAGGCCGCCTATGGCCGCGACGTCAGCGACAGCCTCAAGGCCATGGCCGAACGGCTCGACATGCAGGACCTGCGCTTTCTCGCCGTCGCGGTGACGATCCAGCGCCAGGCGGGCGGCAACCTCGCCGAGATCCTCGATGGTCTGGCCAAGGTGGTGCGGGCGCGTTTCCGGCTGTTCCGGCGGGTCAAGGCGATCACCGCCGAAGCGAAATGGTCGGGCATGTTCCTGTCGGGCTTTCCGCTCGCGGCGCTGGCGGGGATCAACCTCATGGAGCCCGACTACTATGCCGAAGTGAGCCAGACGCCCGTGTTCATCCCGGCCTGCTTCGTGGTGGCGGCCTTCCTGGTGGTCAACGTCATCGTCATGCGCGCCCTCGTCAACATCAAGGTCTGACACATGCTCCTGCTCCAGCAGATCGAGGCCCGGCTCGTGGCCCTTCTCGGCCCCGCGGGGCCTCTCCTCGCGGTCGCGTTTCTCGGTCTGGCGATGGTCGTCATCGCGCTGCCGATGCTGCTGCGGCGCCGTGCCGATCCGCTCGACCGGCTGCGCGCGGCGAACGCGCGGCCCGAGACCGCCGAGGCCAAGGCGAGCCCCGATCGGCTGCGCAGCGCCTCGGGCGCCGACAAGCTCGAACGCTACGCCAGCTTTCTCGAGCCGCAGAATGCCGAGGAATACTCGGCCGCCCGGCTGCGGCTGATACAGGCGGGCTACCGCACCCGCGCCGCGGTGCGGATCTACCACTTCAGCCAGTTCGCGCTGGGTCTGGCCGGGCTGATCGGCGGCCTGATCTATACGCTGAGCCAGGGCGGCGCCACGACGCAGGAGCTGCTTCTCTCGACGCTGCTGCCCGGAGCGATCGGCTACATGGCGCCGAAATACTGGGTCACCCGCCGCCGCGAGACGCGCCGCCAGAACATCACCGACGGGTTTCCCGACAGCCTCGACATGATGCTCGTCTGCGTCGAGGCGGGCCAGTCGCTCGACCAGTCGGTCATCCGCGTCAGCCACGAGCTGCGCGCGGGCTATCCCGATCTGGCGTTCGAATACAGCCAGGTGGCGCATGAGATGAAGGCGGGCAAGGACAAGACGCAGGTGCTGCGCGACCTGTCCGAGCGCTGCGGCGTGAGCGATATCTCGAGCTTCGTCACGGTGCTGGTGCAAAGCCAGCAATTCGGCACCTCGATCGCCGAGGCGCTGCGGGTGTTCTCTGCCGAAATGCGCGACAAGCGCGTGATGCGGGCCGAGGAAAAGGCCAACACCCTGCCCACCAAGATGACATTGGCCACGATGATGTTGACGGTGCCGCCGCTGCTGATCATCCTGATCGGACCATCGCTCTACGACATCTACATGACCATTGGCGGCGGGGCCGCCGGGAACTGACCTCCATGACATCCGCCGTTCTGCCGGCTCTCCTGCTCCCCTTGCTTCTCGCTTTGGCCGCCTGCACCGAACCGGGCGGCCTTTCGGCGCCTGCGGGCGGGATCTATGCGCCCGGCCCTTCCGGCGCGCCGGATGTCGACGGGCTGATCGTGGGGCACCGGCTGATGGCCGCGGGAGAGGCCGAGCTGGCGCTCGCCGCCTATGGCCGCGCCGCGGCGGCCCGCGGGCTCGATGTCGACACGCTTTCGGCCATGGGCTCGGCCAATCTCAGACTCGGACGGCTCGGCCAGGCCGAGCGCTTGCTGCGCCGGGCCGTGGCGCGCGATGCGGGTTTCGCCCCGGCTTGGAACAATCTCGGCGTGGTGCTGATGGAGACCGGCCGCGCCGCCGAGGCGGCCGAAAGCTTCCGTCGCGCCTTCGGCCTCGTGGATGGCGGCGACGACATGATCCGCGACAACCTGCGCCGCGCCCTCGCCAAGCGGGACGACGCGTTCTATGCTGGCCCTCAGGAAACCGGAGAGTTTCAGCTGGTGCGGCGCGGGGTGAGCGAATTCGCCGTCCTGTCCGCCCTGTGAGGATGACGAGCAGCAAAGGACGCCGCCCCATGCGCCTTCCGATTCGCCCCTGCGCCGCGCTTCTCCTGCTCGGTCTGGCCGGTTGCGGCACGCCCGACGGCGAGGTGACGCGTGCCGTTGGCGACCTGCGCGAGGCGCGCGACGCCGATCTCAACGAGATCATGCTGACCGTGGCCGAGCCCACCGAGAGCGTCGCCTATTTCAGGCGGCTCGCGGCCCAGGAGCCTGCGGCCATCGCGCCCCGGCGCGGCCTCGCCACCTCTCTCGTGCGCGCCGGACAGGCGCGCGAGGGGGTCGCGGCCTGGCGCGCGGTGACGGCCCATCCCGAGGCCGGGCCCGCCGACAGCGTCGAGCTGGCCGATGCGCTGATCCGCTCCAATGACTGGGACGCCGCCGAACAGGTGCTCGACGCGGTCCCGCCCACCTTCGAGACCTTCCAGCGCTACAGACTCGAAGCGATGGTCGCCGACAGCAACGAGGAATGGAGCCGCGCCGACAGCTTCTACGAGACCGCCGTGGGGCTGACCACCACGCCGGCGGGCGCACTCAACAACTGGGGCTATTCCAAACTCACCCGCGGCGATTACGCCGGGGCGGAGCGGCTGTTCACCGACGCGCTGCGCCAGGAGCCGGGGCTGTTCACCGCCAAGAACAATCTCGTCCTCGCGCGGGGCGCGCAGCGCAACTACAAGCTGCCCGCGATCCCGCTCGACCAGACCGAGCGCGCGCAGCTTCTCCACACGCTGGCGCTCGCCGCGATCAAGCAAAACGACGTGGCGATCGGGCGGGACCTTCTGCGCGACGCGGTCGACACCCATCCGCAGCATTTCGAGGAAGCCGCGCGTGCACTGCGCGCGCTCGACGGCGGCGCGGCCAACTAGGGCCATTCCCCCTCCCTTCTCGTGCCACAATGGCGCGCCAGTCTGCGCGGCAGTCACGTCCGCGCGGGAGGCCAGGGATGAACATGCAGCCGATCGGCACGGGCGCGCCGCAGTCGCCCCGGAGCCTCGAGGCCGTCGGGCTGCCGCCCGTGATGATGCGCGACATCGCGCTCAAGACGATCTTCCGGATGAACGCCCGCCTCGTCAGCGAGATCGCCGCCGCGGTCAAGCTGCCGGTCAACGTGACCCAGGATCTCGTCGATCTGCTGCGCGGCCAGAAGCTGATCGAGGCGATGGGCACGCTGAATGCCACCGGCGGCGCCTCTGAAATGCCCTACCAGCTGACCGATGCGGGCCGGGCCCGGGCGCTCGATGCCCTGGCCCAGTCGGAGTATTTCGGCCCCATGCCGGTGCCCTTGTCGGACTACCGGATGCAGGTGGCGCGGCAATCGGTGCGCAACATGGCCATCACCCGCGACAGGCTGCACGCGGCGATGGGCCACCTGGTGCTGCCGCCCACGCTGATCGGCCAGCTCGGTCCCGCGATCGGGGCGGGCCGATCGATCCTGATGTACGGCCCCCCCGGAAACGGTAAATCCTCGATCTCGAACGGCATCCGGGACGCCTTCGGCGACAGGGTCTACGTGCCCTACGCGATCGAATATGGCGGCCAGGTCATCACCGTCTACGACCCGGTCGTCCACACCAGCATCGACGAGGCTCCCGAGGCGACCAGCGCCCTGCGCCGCACCGGCAACCGTTTCGATGCGCGCTACCTGTGCTGCGAGCGGCCCACGGTTGTCACCGGTGGCGAGCTGTCGCTCGACATGCTCGATCTGGTCTACAACCCGGTGTCGCGCACCTATCAGGCGCCCTTGCAGCTCAAGGCGACGGGCGGGATCTTCATTGTCGACGATCTCGGACGGCAAGCCGAGCCGCCGCAGAAGCTGGTGAACCGCTGGATCGTGCCGCTCGAGGAAGGGCGCGACATCCTCGCGCTGCAGTCGGGCGAGAAGTTCGAGGTGCCCTTCGACACGCTGGTGATCTTCTCGACCAACTTCCACCCCACCGAGATCTTCGACCAGGCGGCGCTGCGGCGGATTTTTTACAAGATCCGCATCGACGGGCCGAGCCAGGAGGATTTTCTCAAGATCTTCGCACTGGTGGCGCGCAAGAAGAAGATGCCGCTCGATCAGGCGGCGCTGGTCCACCTGCTGAAGGTCAAGTATCCCTCGATCGACAATGTCTATGCCAATTACCAGCCGGTGTTCCTGATCGACCAGATCATCTCGATCTGCGAGTTCGAGGGCATCCCCTACCAGATGACGCCCGAGCTGATCGACCGGGCTTGGGACAACATGTTCGTGCGCGAGGGCAGCGTCACCCGCTGATCAGCCCTCGCCGAGCGGCACCTCGCGCAGCAGCAACGTGACCGCGAAGGCCAGCGCGGCGATGCCCGCGGCCAGAAGGAAGATCGGGTCGAGCGCCGCGGCAAATCCCGCGAGCACGCTCTCCCGCGTGGCGGGATCGAGCGTCATCACCGTCTCGTAGCTGATCGCGCCGAGATCGGCACCCGCGATCCGTCCCGCGAGGTTGTGCGCCAGCCCTGCGCCGAACACCGCCCCGAAGATCGATGTCCCCAGAGAGCCGCCGATCAGCCGGAACATGTTGGCGCTCGCCGTGCCGACCCCCAGCATCGCGCGCGGCACGGCGTTCTGGATCGCCGCGACGCCGACGCTCATCATCGGCCCGATGCCGAGCCCCGTGGCCGTCATCAGCGCCACGACCTGCCACAGCGGCGTATCGGCCCCGAGCCGCGACAGGCCGAGCATGGCAAACACCAGCAGAGCGGTGGAGAGCACCGGCATCATCTTGTAGCGCCCGGTCTTGCCCATCACCCGGCCCGAGACGACCGAGGCGCCGATCAGACCGGCCATCATCGGCAGAAGGAACAGCCCCGACAGCACCGGCGACAGCCCCTTCACGACCTGGAGGTAGAGCGGCAGGAAGGTGATCGTGCCGAACATCGCCATGCCCACCAGTAGCCCCGCGGCATTGACCACCCAGACAGCATTGAGCTTAAACAGCGACAGCGGCAGGACCGGCTCCTCGGCCCGGCTTTCGACCACGAGAAACCCTGCCACCGCCGCCAGCGTCGCGCCGATGAGCGCCAGCATCGCCGGCGCGCTCCAGTCCAGAGCGGTGCCGCCCATGCTCGACACCAGCACGAGCCCCGAAAGCGAGGCGGCCAGAAGCGCCGCGCCCGCCACGTCGATGCGCGGCCGCGCCTCCGGCACATGGCTTTCAAGCGCCCCCTGCAGCACCACCCATGCCAGCGCCACCACCGGCAGGTTGGCAAAGAAGATCCAGTGCCAGCCGAGGCTCTGCACGAGGAACCCGCCGACCAGCGGGCCGATCACGGTCGAAAGGCCGAAAACCCCGCCCAGCGCGCCCTGCACGCGGCTGCGCTCGCGCGGGGGGAGAAGATCCGCCACCACCGCCATCGACACCACGATCAGCCCGCCGCCGCCAAGCCCCTGCACCGCCCGCCCCGCGATCAGCACCTCCATCGACGGTGCCACGCCGCAGATCAGCGCACCCAGCGTGAACACCCCGAGCCCGCCCTGCAGCACCGCCTTGCGGCCGAACAGATCGCCCAGCTTGCCGAAGACCGGCGCGCCGACGGTCGAGGCCAGCAGATAGGCCGTCACCACCCAGCTCATCCGGTTGAGCCCGCCCAGATCGGCGGTGATCACCGGCAGCGCGGTCGAGACGATGGTCTGCCCGGTCGAGGCGACGAACAGCGTCACCGCCACCGCCCAGATCGCCATGCGCAGCCGCGCATCGCGGGCCCCGACGGGGCGTTCCATGGCATCGGGTGTGGCGGTCATGCAAAACTCCGGGTTATCAGGGCGCGAGGGGCACGGACCGCCAGAACGGCGGACGGGGCTCTTGATGGGAATGCGGTGACGCCAGATATGTGTCACCGGCAGATGCATGTCAACGACATGCAACAAGGGAAGGCAAGGAATGGCCGAACGCGACGAGGAGCTGATCGGGGACATGGCGCGGGCCGGGATCGATCCGGAGGTGACGCGCGCGGCGCTGGCCTTCGACGCGGTGCTGCAGCGCTGGCGCAGGCGGGTGCGCACGCGCGAGCTGGGGCACCGGGCCTTGTCGGAGCTGGGTCTGCCGCTCGATCTGGCGCAGCTCGACGTGATGATCGCCATCCACGCACCTGCCAACGAGTTCGGCGACGACCCCGAGGGCGAGACGATGGTCTCGACCGTGGCGCAGCGGCTCAACATCGATCCGTCGCGCGCCAGCCGGATCGTCTCGGACCTGATCGCCCGCGGCTTTGCCGAACGCGCGGCGAGCCAGGCTGATGCGCGGCGCACCATCGTGGCGCTGACCGCCTCGGGGCTGGCCATCGTCGAGGCGGTGCGGCGCTACAAGTTCCTGCTTCTGGGCGGCTTCCTGTCGGACTGGTCGCGCGAGGAGATCGACACGCTGCTGCCGCTGCTCGATCGGTTCTCGCACTGGTCCGAGACCGGGGCCGCGCAGACCGAGGCCGAGCTCGATACCCGGATCGTGACGCTGCGCGACGAACTGGCGCAGCGCCTCTCGGAGCTTTGAAAGCGGGGGGGCCGCACCCTAGATCAGGGGGATGACCGCCCTGCCCCCCTCCTTTGAAGACTGGTTCGCCAAGCGCGGCTGGAGCATTCACCCG
The DNA here is from genome assembly GCF_024159025.1 of Limimaricola litoreus. Classification (GTDB taxonomy): domain Bacteria; phylum Pseudomonadota; class Alphaproteobacteria; order Rhodobacterales; family Rhodobacteraceae; genus Limimaricola; species Limimaricola litoreus. The sequence goes on along the minus strand of NZ_JAMYXC010000014.1, from coordinate 9,668 downwards.
CACCAGCGCGAGATGCTCGACCGCGCCAGCGCCTCCGCGCTCATGCTCATCGCGCCCACCGGGGGCGGCAAGACGCTTGCCGGTTTCCTGCCGACCCTCGCCGAGCTGGCCGAGGCACCGCATCAGGGGCTGCACACGCTCTATATCTCGCCCCTGAAGGCGCTGGCGACCGACATCCGGCGCAACCTGATGATCCCGATCGAGGAGATGGACCTGCCCGTCCGGGTCGAGGACCGCACCGGCGACACCAAGCAGACCGCCAAGAAGCGCCAGCGCGCCGATCCGCCGCATATCCTGCTGACGACGCCCGAGAGCCTCGCGCTGATGATCTCCTACGAGGATGCGCCACGCATCTTCGCAGGGCTCAAGCGGGTGGTGGTGGACGAGATCCACGCGCTGATGGAGGGCAAGCGCGGCGACCAGCTGATGCTGTCGCTCGGGCGGCTGGAAACCCTGTCGCCCGGCCTGCGCCGCGTCGGTCTCTCGGCCACGGTGGACGACCCGCAGGCACTGGCCGCGCAACTCGCCCGCGCGCCCGAGCCTTGCGAGATCATCGAGGCCGATCCCGGCCCCGATCCCGACATCTCGATGCTGCACACCGAGGCCCCGCCGCCATGGGCCGGGGCTGGCGGCGGCTACGCGGTGCGCGAGGTGCTGGCGCAAGTCAAGCAGCACAAGACGACGCTGATCTTTCACAACACCCGGGCGCAGGCCGAGATCTTCTTTCACAAGCTCTGGCTCGCCAATGAGGACGACCTGCCGATCGGCATCCATCACGGCAGTCTGAGCCGTCAGGTCCGCGCCAATGTCGAGGCGGCGATGGTGGCGGGCGAGCTGCGCGGCATCGTCTGCACCGGCAGCCTCGATCTCGGCATCGACTGGGGCGACGTGGATCTCGTGATCCAGATCGGCGCGCCCAAGAACGTCAAACGCCTCGTGCAGCGCATCGGTCGCGCCAACCACCGCTACAACGCGCCATCGAAGGCGCTGCTGGTGCCTGCGAACCGCTTCGAGGTGGTCGAGTGCATGGCGGCTCTGGAGGCGGTCAAGGCGCATGAGCTCGACGGCAGCCCCAAGGGCCCCGGCCCGCTCGACGTGCTGTGCCAGCACATCATGATCACCGCCTGCGCCGGGCCGTTCGACGAGGACGCGCTCTTTGCGGAGGTGAAAACCGTCGGCGCCTATGCGGGGATCAGCCGGGCGCAGTTCGACGACTGTCTCGATTTCGTGGCGACGGGCGGCTATGCGCTGCGCGCCTATGACAAGTGGAAGCGCCTGCTCAAGCGCCCCGACGGGCTGTGGCAGCTGCGTGACCCGCGCTCGGCTTTGCGCATCCGCATGAACATCGGCACAATCCAGGACGCCGACATGCTCAAGGTGCGGATGCGCGGGCGTGGCGGTCGGCCCTTGGGCGAGGTCGAGGAGGGCTTCGCCTCCTCGCTCACCCCCGGCGACACCTTTCTCATCGGCGGTCAGGTCGTGCGCTACGAGACGCTGCGCGAGATGACGGTCGAGGTCACCCGCCGCGCCGATCGCGAGCCGCGCATCGCCACCTATGCCGGGGCCAAAATGCCCACCTCGGCGCAGCTCGCGCATCGCATTCTCGACGATCTGCAGCGCCCCGACTGGCCCGAGTTGCCGCGCCACACGCGCGACTGGCTGCACCTGCAGCGCGAGGTCTCGCAGATGCCCGAGCGCGGCCGCATCCTCGTCGAGACCTTTCCGCATGACGGGCGTCACCACGCCTGCTTTCACACCTTCGCGGGCCGCCATGCGCAGCAGACGCTGGGCCTTCTGCTCACCCGGCGGATGGAGACGCTGGGGCTGAACCCCTTGGGCTTCGTCGGCACCGATTACGCGACGCTGGTCTGGGGGCTCGACGAACTGACCGACCCCGCCCCGCTGTTCGAGGCGGACGATCTGCGCGAGGGGTTGGAGGGCTGGCTCACCTCCAATGCGGTGATGAAACGGACCTTCCGGGGCGTGGCAAGCATCGCCGGTCTGATCGAGAAGAACCTGCCGCAGGCCCGCAAGACCGGCAAGCAGGCGACCTTCTCGTCGGACATCCTCTACGACACGCTGGCGAAATACGACCCCGAGCACCTGATCCTGCGGGTCACGCGCGACGAGGCGATGCGGGGCCTCGTGGATTTTGCCCGCGTCGAGGAAATGCTGGAGCGGACCCGTGGCCGGGTCGATCTGGTGCGCGCGAAGCGCCCCACCCCGCTCGCCGCCGCGATGTTGCTCGAGCGCGACCGGGTGCCGGTGGCGGGGGCGGGCCGCGAGCGGCTGGCCGAGGAGGAGGCCGCGCGGCTCCTCAGGGAATCCGGCCTCGCGGCCTTTGGCGCGGCCACCGTCGCGGGGGTGTGACGGAGGCCACGCTTGCACGCGCCGTGGTGCACGGGCATGGGGCGTTCCATGAACACCATCGAGATTCCCTTTCAGGGCGAGACCCTCTGCGCGCTGGGCTCCGGCGCGCTGTTCTGGCCCGCGCGCGACCTGCTGATCGTCTCCGACCTGCACCTTGGCAAATCCGAGCGCATCGCGCGCAGGCGCGGCACGATGCTGCCGCCCTACGAGACCCGCGCGACGCTGGAACGGCTGGCAGCGGACCTCGCAGCCACGGGCGCGGGCGGCGTGCTCTGCCTGGGCGACAGCTTCGACGATCTCGATGCGGCGCAGGGCCTCGACCCGGAGGACCGCGCGCAGCTCGTTTCGCTGATCGAAGGGCGCGCGTGGCACTGGGTCGAGGGCAACCACGACCCCGGCCCGGCGGGGCTGCCGGGCGAACACCATGCCGAGATGATCATGGGGCCGCTGACCTTCCGCCACATCGCCGAGGCGGGCGCGCAGGGCGAGTTGTCGGGGCATTACCACCCCAAGCTCGGCCTGCCCGGCTGCGGCGGCACGAAGCCCTGCCTGCTTTTAAATGCGGCGCGGATGATCCTGCCCGCCTACGGCGCCTATACCGGCGGCATGCCCGCCACCGCGCCCGAGCTGCGCGCGCTGATCGGCAGCCCGGCCTTTGCGGTGCTGACGGGAACGAAACCGCTGCTCGTCCCCTACCCCGCCCGCGCAGGCGCAGGGCGGGGGCGCAGGCGGTTCTAGCTAAGACGGTGAGCCCTTCGGTCGGAGTTAAACAGTGAGCCCTTCGGGCTCGGGCAACCCGTTGGCGCGGCAGGCGGCGGTGAGCGTGTTGGCCAGCAGGCAGGCGATGGTCATCGGGCCGACGCCGCCGGGCACGGGGGTGATCGCGCCCGCGACCTCCTTGGCCTCGTCGAAATCCACATCGCCCACGAGCCGCGTCTTGCCCTCGCCCGCGTCGATCCGGTTGATGCCCACGTCGATCACCGTGGCGCCGGGCTTGATCCAAGAGCCCTTGACCATGCCAGGCCGCCCGACGGCGGCCACCACGATGTCGGCGCGGCGCACCACCTCGGCGATGTCCTTGGTGCGGCTGTGCGCGATGCTCACCGTGCAGCTTTCGCCCAAGAGCAGATGCGCCATCGGCTTGCCGACGATGTTGGAGCGGCCGATGACGACGGCCTCCTTGCCCGACATGTCGCCAAGCTGATCGCGCAGCATCATCAGGCAGCCCAGCGGCGTGCAGGGCACCATCGCCTTCTGCCCGGTGCCCAGAAGCCCGACGTTCGAGATGTGAAACCCGTCCACGTCCTTGGCCGGGTCGATGGTGTTGATGACCGCGTCCGAGTTCATGTGGCCGGGCAGTGGCAGCTGCACGAGGATGCCATGCACCGCCGGATCGGCATTGAGCTTTTCGACAAGCGCCACGAGATCGACCTCGGTCGTCTCCTCGGGCAGGCGGTGCGAGAAGCTCTCCATGCCGACCTCGACCGTCATCCGGCCCTTGGACTTCACATAGACCTCCGATGCGGCGTCCGATCCGACCAGCACCACGGCAAGACCGGGGGTGATGCCATGCGCCTCCTTCAGCGCCGCGACCTGTTCGGCCACGCGGCCGCGGATGTTGGCGGCGAAGGCCTTGCCGTCGATGATGGTGGCGCTCATGTCGCGTCTCCCTTGCCCAGCACCTCTTCCTCGCGCGCGATGAAATGCTCCATCATCTCGCGCCACAGCCGCTCCGCGAGGCCGGTGTCGAGCCCCTCGGCATGGGCGCGCGCGATCACCTTGTCGAGCACGTCCTGCACCCGTGTCTCGATCCGGGCAGGCAGGCCTTCGCCCGGTTTCAGCTCGATCGCCCGCTCGATCATGCTGGAGCGGCGCGCCAGAAGCCGCACCAGTTCCGCGTCGATCGCGTCGATCTCGCGCCTGAGCGCCGCCATGTCGCCAATCTCGGCCGCTGCCGTCATTCGAAATCCTCCGAAAAGCCGTTCGGGGGCCTTCTCCCACAGCTTGGCGGTCTAGAACAGACCCTCGACATGCCCTGCCTCGCTCAGACGGATCTTCTCGGCCGCCGGGCGGCTCGGCAGGCCGGGCATGGTCATGATCTCGCCGCAGATCGCCACCACGAAGCCCGCCCCCGCCGAAAGCCGCACCTCGCGCACCGGCACGTCATGACCCGTCGGCGCGCCGCGCAAGCTGGGATCGGTGGTGAAGGAATACTGCGTCTTGGCCATGCAGACCGGCAGGTGCCCGTAACCCTGCGCCTCCCAGGCGTGGAGCTGGTCGCGGATCCTGGCGTCGGCGATGGCCTGGTCGGCGTGGTAGATGCGCCGGGCGATGGTGTCGATCTTGTCGAACAGCCCCATGTCGTCCTCGTAGAGCGGCGCGAAGGCCGAGGCGCCGCTTTCGGCGAGTTGCACGACCTTCTCGGCCAGCGCCTCCGCGCCCTGTCCGCCCTCGGCCCAGTGACGGCACAGCACCGCGTCCGAGCCGTGCTCGCGGACATAGTCCATGACGGCGGCGATCTCGGCCTCGCTGTCGCCCTCGAAATGGTTGATCGCGACGACGACCGGCACGCCGAAGCCCTTGAGGTTCGACAGGTGCCGCCCGAGATTGGCGCAGCCGCGCGCCACCGCCTCCGCGTCGGGCGTGCCGAGCGCGTCCTTGGCCGTGCCGCCGTTCATCTTGAGCGCCCGGATCGTTGCCACCAGCACCACCGCGTCGGGGTGCAGACCGGCCTTGCGGCACTTGATGTCGAAGAACTTTTCCGCCCCGAGATCGGCGCCGAAGCCCGCCTCCGTCACCACGAAATCGGCAAGCTTGAGCGCGGTGGTCGTTGCGATCACCGAGTTGCAGCCATGCGCGATGTTGGCAAACGGCCCGCCATGCACGAAGGCGGGGTTGTTTTCCAATGTCTGCACGAGGTTGGGCTGCATCGCATCGCGCAAGAGCACCGTCATCGCCCCGTCGGCCCCGAGGTCGCGCGCGAAGACCGGCGTCTTGTCGCGCCGGTAGGCCACGATCATGTCACCGAGCCGCTTTTGCAGATCGGTGAGATCCGTGGCGAGGCACAGGATCGCCATGACCTCGGACGCGACGGTGATGTCGAAGCCCGCCTCGCGCGGAAAGCCGTTCATCACGCCGCCAAGCGGGGCGGTGATCTGGCGCAGTGCGCGGTCGTTCATGTCCATCACCCGTCGCCAAACGATGCGGCGGGTGTCGATGTCGAGATCGTTGCCCCAATAGACATGGTTGTCGATCATCGCGGCGAGCAGGTTGTGCGCGCTGGTGATGGCGTGGAAGTCACCGGTGAAGTGGAGGTTCATCTCCTCCATAGGCACGATCTGCGCATAGCCGCCGCCCGCCGCGCCCCCCTTCATGCCGAAGTTCGGCCCGAGCGAGGCCTCGCGGATGCAGACCGCCGCCTTGCGGCCGATCCGGTTGATCGCGTCCCCGAGCCCCACGGTGGTGGTGGTCTTGCCCTCGCCCGCGGGCGTCGGGTTGATCGCGGTGACGAGGATCAGCTTGCCATCGGGGCGGCCCTTCAGGCTGTCGATGAAGGGCTGAGCTATCTTAGCCTTGTCGTGGCCGTAGGGCAGCAGATCGGCCTCCCCGATCCCCAGACGCGCGCCGATCTCGCGGATCGGCAGCTTGTCCGCCGCGCGGGCGATCTCGATGTCGGTCTTCTGTGCCATGCTCTGCAGCCTCCCCGTTCCTGTTCCAGCCTTGCGTTCAGGGCGGCCCTGTCCCGCGCCGGGGCGACCTTTCGGCGCGCTTATGCGTCCTTCCCGGCCTGCGGACGCCACGCTCTCTGATCAGGCAGGTGCAGGCGGAGTGCATCACCGCGCCGCAGGATGCCGGGCCGCTCGACCCAGGCCATGATCCCGCGCAACCCCTTCGCCGCGATCTTGAACGCCTTGCCATGGCCGGGCCGCGCGGCCTCGATCGTCATCGCCGGGAACTGGCAGGGACGGTTCTGCATGTCCACCACGAGGGTGCAGCCATCGGGTCCCTGCAGCCGCGCCGAGGGTGGCAGATGGCTGAAATCCGGCAGGCCCGCGATCACCACCGAAGCGCCGAGCCACGCGGGATCGATCGTCTCCAGCCCCAGCGTCGCGGCGATCCGGGCCAGCTCTTCGGCGCCGACGAGGCTGAGCTGTCGGGTATTGGCGATCTCGGTGCCCTTGGGGTGCTGCGCGGTGACGCGCTCACAGGAGGGGCGGGTTCGCCCGGCGTGGACCTCGCCCTCCAGCCCGCCGAAGCCGAGTGTCATCTCGGTCAAGGCCTGCGTCTCGATCGGCTTGGCGTTGCGATGCGGCACGCGGCCGAGCCAGGTGACCCGGCCGGTGAATTCGGTAGGGACCAAAGCCGGCATTCAGCCTGCCTTCCGGGGCCGGAGCGCCAGCAGCAATGCCAGCACGATCAACAAGGCCATGCCAAGCTCGGCCAGCTCCTCGGCTATGCTCATCACCGATTTCCAGCTGTAATCTACGCCGGTCGCCTCGAACCAGGCTTCGCGCGTTTCGTCGAACACGACCGACAGCACCGCCAGCGCCCCGGCGCCTGCCAGTGCCCAGCTCCACCGGGCCCGGCGCCACAGCCCGATAAGAAAGGGCCTGGTGCCAAGCAGCACCACCCGCCCCAGAGTCACCAGGATCAGCAGCATCGTCAGTCCCGAGACCGCCTTTTGCCACAACGGCACCGGAGCGTCGAAGATGCCGACATGCAGGAGGCCCGGCTCGAAGAACCAGTCGTGGAAATCGAGTTCCCGCAGCGCGAAGATCCCGAGCAGGGCAGGCAGATGCCAGTATCGCGCGCCGATCTGCCGTGTCAGCAGGACCGCCAAGACCATGGCGTAGAGCAGGATCACCAAAGACATGCGCTCCACCGCTCCGGACTCGGAGCGGATGGCCGCCTCCGCCCCAAAGAGGACGTAGGCGACCAGCAGAACGGCGAAGGTCAGCATCGTGACGGCGGCGAAATGGCGGTGAGCCGTCATGATTGGCAACGGGAATGGGCCATGAAGGTCTTTCGGCTGGCTGAAGACACGAAGACTCCGGCCTGCGGCCGGAGTGCCCCCTGCCCGGCCCGGGGCCGGACAGGGAAAAGCCCCGCCGAAGCGGAGGCTTTTCGAAGCTGGTACAGCCTCAAGCGGAGGGTTCGGGCTCCAGCCCGTTGTCGGGCTTGCCCTCGGTGGCCTTGGGCTTGCGCGTCTTGGGGATCGCGGTAACCGAGGCACCGCCGCCCTGCTCGGGCTTCTGGCTGTCGTCATCATCGCCGCGGTTGAGCGGCTCACCGGCGATCACGCGGGTGATCTCGTTGCCGGTCAGCGTCTCGTATTCCAACAGCCCCTGCGCCAGCCGTTCCAGATCCTCGCGCCGCTCGGTCAGGATGCGCTTGGCGGTCTCGTAGCCTTCGTCGATGATCCGGCGGACCTCCTCGTCGATGACCTTCTGCGTCTCGGCAGAATGGCTCGCCCCGCCCGAGTAGGAGCCGAGATAGCTCTGCTGCTCGTTGGCATAGTCGATATGGCCGATCTTGTCGGAGAAGCCGAACTGCGTGACCATCGCGCGGGCGATCTTGGTCACCTGCTGGATGTCCGAAGTGGCGCCCGAGGTGACGTTCTCGCGCCCGAAGATCAGCTCCTCGGCCACCTTGCCACCCATCGCCATGGCGATCTTTGAGGTATACTTGGTGTAGGTCACCGAGAGCTGGTCACGCTCGGGAAGCGAGAGCACGAGGCCGAGCGCCCGGCCGCGCGGAATGATCGTGGCCTTGTGGATCGGGTCGTGCTGCGGGACGTTGAGACCGACGACCGCGTGCCCCGCCTCGTGGTAGGCGGTCAGCTTCTTTTCATCCTCGGTCATGACCATGGAGCGGCGCTCCGAGCCCATCATGACCTTGTCCTTCGCGCTTTCGAAATCGATCATCGTGACGAAGCGGCGACCGACGCGCGCGGCCATGAGCGCCGCCTCGTTGACGAGGTTCGCCAGATCCGCGCCCGAAAAGCCGGGCGTGCCGCGCGCGATGATGCGCAGATCGACATCCGGGCCGAGCGGCACCTTGCGGGCATGCACGCCGAGGATCTTCTCGCGGCCCTTGATGTCGGGGTTCGGCACCTGCACCTGGCGGTCGAAACGGCCCGGGCGCAGCAGCGCGGGGTCGAGCACGTCGGGGCGGTTGGTCGCCGCGACGATGATGATGCCTTCGTTGGCCTCGAAGCCGTCCATCTCCACGAGAAGCTGGTTCAGCGTCTGCTCGCGCTCGTCGTTGCCGCCGCCGTAGCCCACGCCACGCGACCGGCCCACGGCGTCGATCTCGTCGATGAAGACGATGCAGGGCGCGTTCTTCTTGGCCTGCTCGAACATGTCGCGCACGCGGCTGGCACCCACGCCCACGAACATCTCGACGAAGTCGGAGCCCGAGATGGTGAAGAAGGGCACGCCCGCCTCGCCCGCGATGGCGCGCGCCAGAAGCGTCTTACCGGTGCCCGGAGGGCCCACCAGCAGCGCGCCCTTGGGGATCTTGCCGCCCAGGCGCGAGAATTTCTGCGGGTTGCGCAGGAATTCGACGATCTCTTCGAGCTCGTCCTTGGCCTCGTCGATGCCCGCCACGTCGTCAAAGGTGACGCGGCCGTGCTTCTCGGTCAGCAGCTTGGCGCGGCTCTTGCCGAAGCCCATGGCCCCGCCTTTGCCGCCGCCCTGCATCCGGTTCATGAAATAGATCCAGACGCCGATCAGCAGAAGGAAGGGGAGCAGCGACAGCAGGAAGGTGGTGAAGCCCGACTGCTCCTGGCTGCGCGCGCTGACCGGGATCTCGCGGTCGATCAGCAGCTGCGTGACCTCGGCATCCTCGGGCTTGATGGTGACGTAGTCGCGCCCGTCGGTGCCGCGATAGCGCACCTCCTCGCCATCCAGCGTGACCTGCGAGACGTTGCCGGTCTCGACCGCCTCGACGAAGTCGGAATAATTGCGAGAATTCGACTGGAGCGTGGACTGCCCGCCGCTGAACAGATTGAACAGCGCCAGGATCAGCAAGAAGAGCACGACCCAGAAGGCGATGTTGCGCGCGTTGCCCAAGGGATTTCCTCCGAAAATTGGTTTGGCCGCGCAAAGGGGAAGGCGCGGGCCATGCATTCAAAATAGAGATTGCCGCGCCATCTTCAATGCGGAAGCGTCGGATAAGGGAACTCCGCGACAATCCGCGCGGCGAACGGCCCTGCCGCAACGGCGCAGGGCGCCGCAAGAAGCGCATCGCCGCGCCACAAGGCGGGGCTTGCCAGAAGCGCCTGCCGCGGCAGGCCG
>NZ_JAMYXC010000093.1 GCF_024159025.1 Limimaricola litoreus | reverse complement strand
TTGGCCAGATCGACGCCCGAGCCATCCGACTTCACACGCACCTTCACGTTGTAGTCGATCACCCGCTTCACGGGGACTAGGATCTTCATCTCTCTCTCCTGTCTCAGAAGAACGCCTGAAGGCCGGTCTGGGCGCGGCCCAGGATCAGCGCATGAACGTCATGCGTGCCTTCATAGGTGTTCACGGTTTCCAGGTTGATCATGTGGCGCATCACCGGGAATTCGTCGGAGATGCCATTGCCGCCATGCATGTCGCGGGCGTGGCGCGCGATTTCGAGCGCCTTGCCGCAGTTGTTGCGCTTCATAAGGGAGACCAGCTCGGGCGAGGCGCGGCCCTCGTCCATCAACCGGCCCAGCTGCAGGCTGCCCTGCAGGCCGAGCGCGATCTCGGTCTGCATGTCGGCAAGCTTCTTCTGGAACAGCTGCGTCTGCGCCAGAGGCTTGTTGAACTGCTTGCGATCGAGCCCGTATTGGCGTGCGGCGAACCAGCAGGCTTCGGCTGCGCCCATGGCCCCCCAAGAGATGCCGTAGCGCGCGCGGTTGAGGCAGCCGAAGGGACCCTTGAGGCCCTGCACGTTCGGCAAGAGCGCATCCTCGCCGACCTCGACGTTCTCCATCACGATCTCGCCGGTGGTCGAGGCGCGCAAGGACAGCTTGCCGCCGATCTTGGGCGCCGACAGCCCCTCCATGCCCTTTTCGAGGATGAAGCCGCGGATCTTGCCGTCATGCGCCTCGGACTTGGCCCAGACCACGAAGACATCCGCGAAGGGCGCGTTCGAGATCCACATCTTCGAGCCCGAAAGCCGGTAGCCGGTCTCGGTCTTCTTGGCCACGGTCTTCATGCCGGCGGGGTCGGAGCCCGCGTCGGGCTCGGTCAGGCCGAAGCAGCCGATCAGCTCGCCCGAGCACAGGCCGGGCAGGTACTTGCGGCGTTGCTCGTCCGAGCCATAGGCGTCGATCGGGTAGATCACGAGGCTCGACTGCACCGACATCATCGAGCGGTAGCCCGAATCGACGCGCTCGACCTCGCGGGCGATGAGGCCATAGGTGACGTAGCTCGCACCGAGCCCGCCGAGCTCCTCCTCGACCGTGACGCCCAGAAGCCCGGCCTCGCCCATCTCGCGGAAGATCGACGGATCGGCGGTCTCCTCGCGGTAGGCCTGCGTGACCCGCGGGGCGAGCTTGTCTTGGGCGAAGGCGCGGGCCGCGTCGCGCAGCATCCGCTCATCCTCGTCGAGCTGGGTCTCGATCAGGAACGGGTCGCTCCAGTCGAATTGGGAAAGTTCGGGGCCGTGGCCCTGCATGTCCTTGGGCATCTCAATTCTCCTCCGCATCGAGTGCCGCCAGGCGATCCGCGAAGGTGCCGAGCAGCTTGTGTTTCAGGATCTTGCCGGTCGCCGCGGCGGGCAGCCGGTCCACGATCAGGATCTTCGATGGCCGCTTGTAACTCGAAAGTCGCTCCGAGACATGGGCTTTCAGCGCCGCAGGCTCCGGCGCGGGCTCGGCGCATTGCACGAAGGCCAGCACCTCTTCGTTGCCGCCCCGCGCGCGGCCGATCACCGCGGCCTGCACCACCATCGGATGGTCGTTCAGCGCCGCCTCCACCTCGGGCGGATAGACGTTGAAGCCCGAGCGGATGATCAGCTCCTTGCAGCGGCCCACGACATGCAGGCGGCCTGCCTCGTCGATCCGGCCCAGATCGCCGGTCTTGAGCCAGCCATCTTCGCCCAGCACCTGCGCGGTGGCCTCCGGGTTGCGGTAATAGCCCTTCATCACATGCGGGCCGCGGGTGTGGATCTCGCCCACGCCTTCGGCGTCGCGGTGCTCGGGGTCGATGCGGATCTCGATGCCGGGCAGCGCCGGGCCGACCGAGATGTCCGGATCGCCGATCGCGTTCTTCGTGCCGCAGACCCCCGCCGTGCTTTCGGTCATGCCGTAGCCGTTCTGCAGCGGCAGGCCGTAGAAGGCCTCGGCCTTGCGCTTCCAGGCCGGGTCGAGCGGCGCGGCCCCCGAGGAGACGTAGCGCAGCTTCGCGCCCTCGAGCCGCTCGAGGCCCAGGGAGGCGGTGTGCTTCATCAAGAGCGCGTGCATCTGCGGCACCGCCGGCAGCACGGTCGCGCCGTCCTTCAGCGCGGCGAGCAGCCGGTCGGGGGCGAAGCGGGTCTCGAGCTGCACGCAGGCGCCGCAGGAGGCGCCCGCCATCAGCATCGAGGCCAGCCCGAAGACATGGGTCAGCGGCAGCGCGCCATAGATCCGGTCATCGGCCACCATGCCGCGCATTTCGGCGCTGAGCGCGCCCGCGAAGAGCAGGTTGGCATGGGTGAGCATGACCCCCTTGGGGTCGCCCGTGGTGCCGGTGGTGTAGAGGATCACCGCGACCTGTCCGGGCCCCTCCTCCACCGGGTCGGGCGCGCCGCCGGGGCCTTGGGCCATGGCGATGCGGGCGGTCGCGGTGTCGATCTCCTGCGCGCCCGCCGCCTCGGCATGGGCGCGCGCCTCGGGCGAGACGTGGCAGGTGTAGAGGATCGCGCGCGGGCTCGCGTGGGCGGTGATGCGCTCCAGCTCGGGGCCGGTCATCCGCGCGTTGACCGGTACGGCGATGGCGTCGAGAGTCGAGGCGGCGAAGATCGCCAGCGCCGTCGCGGCGCAGTTCTCGGCCACGATCAGGACGCGGTCGCCACCCACGACGCCGCGCTCGCGCATGAGCCCGGCCATCTCTTCGATGGCGGCGTGGTAGTCGGCGTGGCTCAGCACCTGCCCGTCGCTGTCGATCAGGCCGGGGGCCCCGCCATGCGAGGCCGCCCGCCGGGCGATCAGCTCGTGGACGCGCCGCGCCGTCTCGTCTCTCGTCGCGTTCGTCATAGCGCGATCTCCTCCCTCATCCGCGCGGGCGCCGGGCGCAGCCGCGCCAGCGCCGCCAGCGCTTCTTCCTCGAGCCCATCGACGATCCGCGCCAGCGGCGCGATCTCATCCGTGAGCCCCAAAGCCTGCCCGGCCGACAACATGCCGCGCGACACGTCGCCCGTCTCATAGGCGCGCCGCCCGATCTTGCCCGAGACATGCGGCAAAAGCGCCTCGATCCCGATCTCGGGATTCTCGGCCTCCATCCGCGCCACGGTCTGCGATGTTTCGTTCTTCAACGTGCGGATGGTGTTTCGCACGCTCGACATGCTGAGCATCGTGTCGGTCTCGCGCGCCCCAGACAGCGCGCGCTTGTAATCGGAATGGGCGGTGATCTCCTCGGCCACGAGAAACCGCGTGCCGATGACGACGCCCGCGGCCCCGCCCGCCAGCGCCGCGGTGATCTGCCCGCCATGGCCGACACCGCCGCCGATCAGGAAGGGGATCTTGAGCCGCCGCTCGGCCAGCGCGAGATTGACGAAGGAGCCGACGAGATCGAGGCCCGGATGGCCGCCACATTCCGCGCCGACGATCGACACCATGTCGACGCCGACCGACTGCGCCTTTTCGGCGAAGCGCACGCTCGGCACCTTGTGCAGCACGGTGATGCCCGCCTCCTTGAGCATCGGCAGCCAAGGCTCGGGGTTGCGCCCCGAGGTCTCGACGAAACGCACGCCCTCATCGGCGATGAGCGCGAAGATCTCGGCGGTGCGCTCGCCCGGCACCAGCTTGGGCAGCATGGAGACATTGACCCCGAAGGCCCCGCCATCGGCCATCTCGCGCGTCTTGCGGATCTCGGCGCGGAGCGCCTCGGGTTCGGGAAAGCTCGCCGCCGTGAGAAAGCCCACGATGCCGGCGCGGGCGCAGGCCGAGACATAGGCCGCGTCCGACAGCCACATCAGCCCGCCCGCGACGATGGGCAGCCGTGTGCCGTAAGCACGGGTGACGGCGGTGTCGAAGGCCGGATCGGTCATGTCTCGCTCCTGAGCTTCGCGAAATCGGGGGCGCGCTTTTCGAGAAAGGCCGAGATGCCCTCGGCCGCCTCGGGCAGGCCCTGGGCGCGGGCCATGGCGTCGCGCTCGGCATCGAGCTGGGCGAAGAGATCGCCCGCAGCGGCGCTGTTCATCAGCCCCTTGATCGTGCCTTGGGTGACCGAGGCGCCCTGCCCCAGCCGATCGGCCAGCGCCATGGCCGCGTCGAAGCTCTGCCCCTCGGGCGCAAGCTCGGACAGCGCGCCGAGCGCATGCAGCCGCTCGGCCGCGACCGGCTCGCCCAGAAGCAGCATCCGCGCGGCCATGGCGCGCGGCAGCAACCCGGCGAGGAAATGCGTGAGCCCCGCATCGGGCACCAGCCCGGCCTTCACATAGGCGGCGGTGAAGCGCGCGCCCTCGGCGGCGACGGTGAAATCGCAGGCCAGCGCCAGCGACAGCCCGGCCCCCGCGGCACCGCCCTCGACGGCGGCGATGACCGGCTTGGGGCAGCCGGTGATCGTGCGGACAAGGTCGTGCAGCCGCTCAATGTTGCCACGGCGCTGCTCCTCGGTCTGCGCCGCGCGGGTCGCCAGAACGCCCAGATCGCCGCCCGCGCAGAAAAAGCCGCCCTCGGAGGCGAGGATCACCGCCACGATGCGCGGGGCATAGGCCGCCGTCACCAGCGCCTCGTGCAGTGCCGCGTAATATTCGGGCGTCAGCGCCGCCCGCCGCGCGGCGTTGAGGTTCCACACCACCAGCCGATCGCCGAGATCCTCGATCCGCGCCATGCTCATGGCCTGTCCTCCCGCGGGGTCTGCGACACCGGCTTGAACACCCCCGTCGCCGTGGCGACGAGCCGGTCGCCCGGCCCGTGCAGCTCGCCCTTGATGAACAGAAGCTTGCGCCCGCCGCCGGTGATCCGCCCCACCGCCATCAGCGCCTCGCCCTCGCGGGCGGGGGCAAGATACTGCGTGTTGAGCGAGATGGTCAGGAAGGGATAGCGCCCCTCCGGATCGCGCGACAGGCTGCCGGTGGCGCCCATCGCATTGTCGAGGATCGTCGCGACGATGCCGCCGTGCAGCATGCCGTGGCGGTTGGTGTGGTCCGCCGTCACGGTGAGGTGGCAGCGCGCACGCCCGTCACCCCGGCCCACGTCGAGCACGTAGCCCAGGAGCTTCTGCGCCCCGGTCTCACCCTCGATGATCCCCGCTCCGGCCATCTCAGGCGGCCCGAAGCCGGACGAAGCGGCCCAGATGCCAGGTCGCATCGCCGAAGCGCTGGTCGAGCATCGACAGGCGGCGCGCGAAGCGGCCCAGCTCGTATTCCTCGGTCATGCCGATGCCGCCATGCATCTGGATCGCCTCCTCGGCCACGAGGCGCGCGACCTTGCCCACGAGATGCTTGGTCGCGGAGACGTGGATCTCGCGCGTGTCGCGGTCGGCCTCCAGATGGCCGCACAGGTTGATCACCGCCGAGCGCGCCTGCTCGATCTCGATCAGCATGTCGGCGGCGCGGTGCTGCAGCGCCTGGAACTTGCCGATCGGCTGGCCGAACTGCTTGCGCGTCTTGAGATAGTCGCCCGTCAGCGCCCGCGCCGTCTCCATCGCGCCAAGCGCATCGGCGCAGAGCGCCGCGGTGGCGCGGGCCTGCGCGGTCTCGATCGCGTCATATGCCGCGCCATCTTCGCCCAAGAGCGCATCGGCGGGCAGCGTGGCCCCGTCGAACACCATCTCGGCGGCATGGCCGCCCTGGCTCAGCGGGTAGTCGCGGATCTCGACGCCGTCGGTGCCCTTGGGCATGAGAAAGAGGCTGATCCCCTCGCGCTCGCCCGGCGCGCCGGAAGTGCGGACGGAGACGACGACGTGATCGGCCTGCGCGCCGTTGACCACGACCGATTTGCGCCCCGTGAGGCTCCAGCCCTCGCCCGAACGCTCGGCGCGGGTCTCGATGCGGTCGATGTCGTAGCGGCTCGACGGCTCATTATGGGCGAAGGCCAGCTGCACGCCGCCCTCGACCGCCTGCTCGACCAGCGCCTGCTGCGATTCCGAGCCCAGCGCGGCGATGATACCGCCCGCGAGCAGCACTTCGAGCATCGGGTCAGGCGCGCCCGCGCGGCCCAGTTCCTCGAACACGGTCATCAGATCGAAGCCGAGACCGCCGAAGCCGCCCTGCTCTTCGGTGAACAGCGCGCCCGCGACGCCCATCTCCGAAAGCCCGGCCCAGACCTCGGGGGAGAACCCCGTGCTCTCGGCAGCCTTCAGCGCCTCGGGGGTGACGGCATCGCCGAGATAGCGACGCAGCCCGTCCTGCAGCATCTGCCGCTCTTCGGTCAGTTGGAAGTTCATGTCCCGCTCTCCCTCAGAGTTCCAGGATCGCCTTGGCGATGATCGTCTTCTGCACCTCGTTCGATCCGCCGTAGATCGAGAGCTTGCGGTTGTTCAGGTAATGCGGCGTCGCGGCCATCGCATAGTCCGGCCCGACCGGGCCTTCGTTGGTGCCCGCCTCCAGCGTCTCGGAGACGAAGGGCATGGCATAGGGGCCGACGGCCACCTTGGTCAGCGCGTTGATCTCCTGGCGGATCACCGTGCCCTTGACCTTGAGCATCGAGCTTTCGGCGCCCGGCGCCTGCCCCGCGGCGGCGGCCGAGACGACCCGCAGGTTCGTCGTCGCCATCGCCATCAGCGCGATCTCGACCTCTGCGATCTGCGCGGCGAACAGCGGGTCCTCGATCAGCGGGCGGCCGCCCGACTGCTCCAGCTTCGCGATCCGCTTGAGGTTCGCGAGACCGGCATTGGCAAAGCCCACCCCGGCGATGTTGGTGCGCTCATGCGTGAGAAGATACTTGGCATAGGTCCAGCCCTTGTTCTCCTCGCCGACGAGGTTCGAGGCGGGCACGCGGACATTGTCGAAGAAGACCTCGTTGACCTCCGGCTCGCCGTCGATGAGCACGATCGGGCGCACGGTGATGCCCGGATCGTCCATGTCGATCAGCAGGAAGGAAATCCCCTCCTGCGGCTTGCCCTCCTTGGAGGTGCGCACGAGGCAGAAGATCATGTTGGCGTATTGCCCCAGCGTGGTCCAGGTCTTCTGCCCGTTCACCACGTAATGGTCGCCGTCGCGCTCGGCCGTCGTCTTAACCGAAGCGAGGTCGGATCCGGCCCCTGGCTCGGAATAGCCCTGGCACCACCAGTCGGAGCCGTCGAGGATGCGCGGCAGCCAGTATTGCTGCTGCTCTTTCGAGCCGAACTTCTGCAGCACCGGCCCGAGCATGGCGAGGCCGAAGGGCACGATGCGCGGAGCGGAAGCGGCGGTGGTCTCCTCCTCGAAGATGTGCCGCTCGACCGCGTTCCAGCCCGCGCCGCCGTGTTCCTTGGGCCAGTTCCCCGCGAGCCAGCCCTTTTCGTTGAGGATGGCGTGCCATTCCTCGTAGTCCTCTTTGGTCAGCCTCTGGCCGAGACGTACCTTGTCCGACAGGCGCTGCGGCAGCTTCTCTTGCAGAAAGCCGCGCACTTCGGCGCGAAAGGCCTTCTGCTCTTCGGTGAAGTTCAGGTCCATCCCGGCACCCTTTCTCAGTAGATCTCGAACAGGCCGGCAGCACCCTGCCCGCCGCCGATGCACATGGTGACGACGCCGAGCTTGGCGCCGCGGCGGCGGCCTTCGACCATCAGATGCCCGGTCATCCGCGCGCCGGTCATGCCGAAGGGATGGCCGATCGAGATCGAGCCGCCCGAGACGTTGAGCTTGTCGTTGTCGATGCCAAGCGTGTCGCGGCAGTAGAGCGCCTGGCTCGCGAAGGCCTCGTTCAGCTCCCACAGGTCGATGTCGTCGACGGTGAGGCCCTGACGCTCCAGCAGGCGCGGCACAGCAAAGACCGGGCCGATGCCCATCTCGTCGGGCTCGCAGCCCGCGACGGCAAAGCCGCGGAAGGCGCCGAGGATGTCGAGGCCGAGGCGCTCGGCCTCCTTGCGATCCATCATGACAAGCGCGGCGGCGCCGTCGGAAAGCTGGCTGGCGTTGCCGGCGGTGATGAAGTTGCCCTCGCCGCGCACCGGGTTGAGCTTCTGCAGCCCTTCGAGATTGGTCGAGGGGCGGTTGCACTCGTCCATCGAGATCGTCTCGGTGACGTGGGAGACCTCGCCGGTCTCCTTGTCCTTGACGGCCTTGGTCACCTCCATCGGCGCGATCTCGGCGTCGTAGCGCCCGGCCTTCTGCGCCTCGGCGGTGCGCTGCTGGCTTTGCAGCGCCAACTCGTCCTGCGCCTCGCGGGAGATGCCGTAGCGCTTGGCCACCGTGTCGGCGGTCTCGATCATCGCCTGGTACAGCTCAGGCTTGTGCTCCTCGATCCACGCGTTGCGCGAGTGGCGCACCGGCGGCTGCACCATCGAGATGCTCTCGACGCCGCCGACGAGGATCGCCTTGGCGCCTTCCTGGCTGATCATGTGCCCGCCCATGGCGATCGCCTGCAGGCCCGAGGCGCAGAAGCGGTTCACCGTGGTCGCGGCGATGGAGACGGGCATGCCCGCACGGATCACCGCCTGGCGGGCGATGTTGCCCCCCGTCACATATTCCGGGTAGCCGCAGCCGAAGATCGCGTCTTCGATCAGCGCGGGATCGATGCCGGCGCGCTCGACCGCGTGGCGGGCGGCGTGGCCGGCCATGTCGGCGCCATGGGTGATGTTGAACGCGCCCCGTGCGGCCTTGCCGATGGGGGTGCGGGCGGTGGATACGATGACGGCGTCGGTCATGTCGTCTCTCCCTCTCAGCCGTTCAGGCTGGCGAATGTGGAACCTTGGTCGGCGAGGCGGTCGAGCAGCGGCGCGACCTTCCAGAAATGGTCGTCCTCGGCGGCGTATTGCTTGATGCGGTCGCGGATGGTCGCGACCCCCTGCGCGTCGGCGTAGTGCATCGGGCCGCCGCGATGGCGCGGGAAGCCGTAGCCGTAGAGCAGCGTCACATCGACATCGAGCGGGCGTTGGGCGATGCCCTCCTCGACCACGCGGGCGCTTTCGTTGACCATGGCAGCCATGTAGCGCTCGACGATCTCGGCGTCGGTGAAGTCGCGGGGCGTGACGCCCTGCTTTTCGCGCTCGGCAGCGATGATCTCCTCGACCTCCGGGTCGGGGCGTCCGCGCGGGCTTTCCTCGTCGTAGATGTAGTAGCCGCGCTGCGTCTTCTGGCCCAGCCGCCCCATCTCGTAGAGCGTGTCGGCCCAGCCGGGATAGCGGTCGCGCTCGTGGCGCTGGTCGGCTTTCCGCTGCCGCGTCATGTAGCCGATGTCGAGCCCCGCGAGATCGCCCACCTGGTAGGGGCCCATCGGGAAGCCGAAATCGCGCAGCGCGCGGTCGATCTGGTAGGGGCTCGCGCCGTCGAGGATCATGTGATCGGCCGCCGCGCGGTAATGCGACAGTATGCGGTTGCCGATGAAGCCGTCGCAGACGCCGGCGCGGACCGAGACCTTGCCCAGCGTCTTGCCGAGCGCGAAGGCCGTAGCGGTGACCTCGGGCGCGGTCTTGTCGGCGACCACCACCTCCAGAAGCTTCATCACATGGGCGGGCGAGAAGAAATGCAGCCCGATCACGTCCTCGGGGCGGTTCGTCGCCCGCGCGATCTCGTCGATGTCGAGATAAGAGGTGTTGGTCGCCAGCACCGCGCCGGGTTTGGCGACCCGGTCGAGCTCCGCGAAGACCTCCTTCTTGACATCCATGCTTTCGAACACCGCCTCGATGATCACGTCAGCCTGTCCCAGCGCATCGTAGCCGGTGACGCAGGCGAGCGCGTCCGACAGGATCGCGTCGCGCTTGGTCTCTTTCAGCTTACCGCGCTTCACGGCGGCCGCGAGGTTCTTCTCGATGGTGGCGCGGGCACGGCTGGCCGCCTCCTCGTCGCGCTCGACCAGCGTGACATTCAGCCCGCGCAAGAGCGCTGCGGTGGCGATGCCCGCCCCCATGGTGCCGCCGCCGATCACGCCGATGGAAGAGACGTCGCGCGGGCTGACGCCCTCGATCTCGGGCAGCTTGGCGACCTTGCGTTCGATGAAGAAGGCATGGATCAGCCCCGCGCGCTGCGGTGTCTCCATCATCTTCATGAACTGACGGCGTTCCTCGGCGAGCCCCTCGTCGAAGGACATCCTGGTCGAGGCCTCGATCGCGTCGAGCGCGGCCAGAGGGGCCACCTCGCCGCGCAGTTTTTTCTTGAGCGCCGAGCGGCGGGCATCGAACATCGCCGCGTCATGCTCGGGCGCGGCCATGTCGCGCACCGGGCGCGGGGCAGCACCCTGACTCAGCAGCTCCTCGGCATAGGCCAGGCCGGCATCGAGCGCCGCGCCCTCGCCCAAGCGGTCCACGAGGCCCATCTCGACGGCCTTCTGGGCCAGAACCGGCGTGCCGGTGGTCGCCATCTCGTTCGCGGCCTCAGCCCCGACGAGGCGCGGCGTGCGCTGGGTGCCGCCCGCGCCGGGGATCACGCCGAGCTTGGTCTCGGGCAGGCCGAGCTGCGCGCCCGGAACGGCCACGCGGTAATGCGCGCCGAGCGCGATCTCCAGCCCGCCGCCCAGGGCCGCGCCGTGGATCGCGGCGACCACGGGCTTGGTGCAGGCCTCGATCCGGTTGACCACGTCGGGCAGCGACGGCTCCTGCGGCGGCTTGCCGAATTCGGAGATGTCGGCGCCGCCGATGAAGAGCCGCCCGGCGCCATGGATCACCGCGATCTCGGCGGCATCCGCCTCGAAGCGCTCGATCGCTTCCACCAGCCCGGCCCGCACGTCGCGCCCCAGCGCGTTCACCGGCGCATGATCCACCGTGATGACCGCGATCCGGCCCCGGCTTTCGAAATGCACTGTTCCTGCCATGTGGTCCTCCCTCTCCGGCATCAACCTAACAATCGATGCCATCTATTTCAACATGCAAATCTTAATTCCACCATGCGGAAATAAGACTGTGGTCATATGTCGTGGCGTGACAGGAACGGCCCCTGCCCCATGATCCGCTCCAGCTCGCGCACCCCGGCCTGCAGGCGCGGCCCGACCTCGGTCTGCATCCGCTCCATGCTCAGATCCTTGGGCATGGCGCCGCAGGTGAAGATCACCGGCTCGCTCAGGTCGCGCGACTGGAACGGCACCGAGACGGCATGGATGTTCGAGGCGAAGTAGGAGGCCGGATCGGCGATCACGAAGCCCTCGGTCACCAGCTGCGTATAAGCCACGCGGCGGGCTTCGCGGGCGTTTTCATCGTCGAGGCCGCGGTGCCCCTGCGCATCGGCCACCGCCTCGCAAAACCCCTCCTCGGACAGCGCCGCGAGCATCGCATGGCCCGAGCTCGACCCCTTGAAGGGCAGCCTGTGACCCACCTCCAGCCAGATCGAGGAGACCTCCTGCGGCCGCCATGTCTTGGTGATCAGCACCCGCCCCCGGTCGCGCACCGACAAGAGCGCCAGCGTGCCGGTCTCGTCCGCGACCCGCTGCATGATCGGCCCCGACAGCTCCACGAAGGAGATCGAGGCGCTGGCCACGTTGCCCAGGGCCAGCAGCGCGGGCCCCGGACGGTAGCGGTCGTGGCGGCGGGCATGGGTCAGGTAGCCCAAGGACTGCAGCGTGAAGGTCAGCCGCGAGACGGTCGATTTCGGCAGGCCGGTGCGCTCGGAGATCTCGGCGTTGCCCAGCCCGTCATCCGAGGGGCGAAAGGCCCGCAGCACCGAGAGCCCACGCGCCAGGGTGGTGGCGAAACGGCGGTCCTGGCTCTCGTCGGTCATCTTCATCTCGGTCTCACATCGAATAGGGGATCAACAGCGACAGCGCCGGGACCGCCATGATGAGGATCAGCACCAGAACGTCCAGAGCGAGGAAGCGCGCGATGCCCGCGAAGATGCGGTCGATCGGCACTTCGCGCCCGACGACGCCGGCGATGACGAAGACGTTGAGACCGACGGGCGGTGTGATCAGGCCGATTTCCAGCAGCTTGATGACGACGACGCCGAACCAGATCAGGTCGAAGCCGTAGGTCTCGATCAGCGGGATCATCAGCGGCAGGGTCAGCACCATGATGCCGATCGGATCGAGAAACATACCGAGCGCGAGATAGATCAGCGCGATGGCCAGCATCAGCACCACCGGCGACAGCTCGGCCGCGGTCACCGCCTCGACGATGTCGGGGGCGACGCCGGTGAGCGCGATGAAGGCCACGAAAATCTTGGCCCCCGCCGCGATCAGGAAAATGGAGGTGGTCTGGATCGCCGTTTCACGCAAGGACTCCCAGATGCCGCGCAGCGTCAGCTTGCGCTGTGCAAGGCCGATCAGGATCGCCGCCGACACGCAGACCGCCGCCGCCTCGGTCGCGGTGAAGATGCCGCCATAGATGCCGCCGACGATGATGACGAACAAGAGCACCGCGGGCCAGCTCTCAATCGCCGCGCGGCCGCGGTCGGCCATGGTGATGGTGCCGGTGAAGGCGGGCGCCGCGTCCGGGTCGCGCTTGACCCAGATGAAGATCACCAGAAGGAAGCCCAAGAGCGAGACGAGGCCCGGCAGGATGCCCGCGAGAAACAGCTGGCTGATCGAGGTTTCGGTGAAGATGCCGTAGATGATGAACAGCACCGAAGGCGGAATGAGCGAGCCCAGCGTGCCGCCTGCGGCGACCGAAGCCGTGGCGAGGCGCTTGTCATAGCCGACCGAGAGCATTTCGGGCGTGCAGATCCGGCCCATGGTCGAGGCGCAGGCGATCGACGATCCGGTGATCGCCGAGAACCCGCCGCAGCCGACGACCGAGGCCATGGCGACGCCGCCGGGCACCTTGGCCAGCCAGACGCGCGCGGCGTGGTAGATCTTGGTGGTGATGTCGGCGCGGTAGGCGATGTGGCCCAGCGCGACGAAGAGCGGGATCATCGACAGATCGTAGCTGTGGATGAGATCGAAGCTATTGGAGAAGACCAGCGAAGAGGTCGGGCGGATCGCCCGCTCGGGCATGAACGTCCCGGTGCGGAAGGCAAAGATGACGAAGGTGCCGATGGTGGCGATCCCCGCCAGCGCGAAGGCGATCGGCACGCGCAGCGCCAGCAGGAACAGGACCGCGCCGAAGGCCACGAGACCGATGAGAGTGCCGTCCATGGTCTCAGACCTCTTCGTGTGGGGAGTGCTTGGAGGGATCGACGAGCACCCGTCCGCCGGCGCGGATGGTGCGGATGTCGCTCCAGACCTGGATCGCGAGGCGCAGCCAGCAGAAGCTCACCCCGAACAGGAAGATCACGCGCCCTGGCCATTTCGGCAAGGACAGCTGGCCGAAGAAGTAGCTCCCCGATTCAATCGTGTGCACCGCCTCGTTCCAGCCCGCCCAGATCAGCGGCGCGAGGGCGAAGAGGCCGGCCAGAGAGCCCAGCACAACCAGCCGGTCCTGCGTGGCCGGCGAAAGCCGCTCGGAGATCACCTCGACCACGATGTTGGCGCGCGCGGCGGCGGTGGCGGCGAGCGGCAGCACGATGGCCGCGACCATCAGCTCGCCCACCATGTTGATCGTGTCGGGGATGCCCGAGTTCAGCGTCGCGCGCAGAACCACGCTGGTGGTGATCAGAAGCCCAAGCCCGATGATCGCCAGCGCGGCGAGATTGAGCAGGAAACTCTCGATACGGGTCAGCATCAACACTCCCCTCCCGGCCGGAGGCCGCGCCCCCGTCGTTCATTCCTAGATGTCGTCGATATGCGAGGGGGGACGGCGCGGGTAAGTCGCGCCGTCCCGCCCCCCGTGGCGCGGTTCTTCAGCCGCGCTCCCAGGGGTAGCCCTCGTCGTCGCGGATGCCCTGATACTTCTCGATCAGGCCGCGGTACTCGTCGAGCAGGGCCGTGCCGTCGAGGCCGGCGGCATCGGCTTGCGCCTTCCACTCTTCGAGGTAGGTGTTGCCCTTTTCCACGAGCTTGGCGCGCTCTTCCTCGGGCAGCTCGATGATCTCGACGCCCGCCTCGCGCATCTTCTCGACGGCGGCGTCGTTGTCGGCGCTCACGAGGCGGCCGAACTCGTCCGACAGCCCCTTGCCCGCTTCCATCAGCGCCTGCTGCTGGTCCTCGGGGAGCGCGTCGTAGGTGTCCTTGTTCATGAAGATGCCCATCGCGCCGACCTGGCCCCAGTTGAGCATGGTGTAGCTGTCCATGACCTCTTGCTGGTTGAGCGCGCCCACGGCGTAGGAATAGCCTTGGCTGCAGTCGAGCAGGCCGGAGTCGAGGCCTTGGTAGGCGTCGTAGATCGACATGTTGACGAGGTTCGCGCCGAAATCGGCAAAGGTCTTGCCATAGGCGCCGACGCCGCGGACCTTGAGGCCCTCGATGTCCTCGACCGTGCGGATCGCCGTGCCCTTGCAGCCGATGTGCACCGCCGAGGTAGTGTAGGTCCCCAGATAGACGAGGTTCTGGTCGGCGAGGTTGGCCTTGATGGCGTCCGAGCTGCGCATCAGCTCGTCGGTGGCCTTCATGCCTACCCAGGGGTCGGGGTTCTGCACCGGCAGGTCGGCGATGCCGTAGGCCAGCATCTCCTGCGGGAAGTAGACGCCGATGATGGTGCCGGCGTCGGCCACCCCGTCGGCCACGGCCTGTGCTGCGGCATTGGCCTTGAACAGCGCGCCGCCCCACTGGACGTCGAAGCTGAGCTCGCCGTCGGTGCGGGTCTTCACGTCATCGACGAACCAGTTGAGCGCCTCGGCGCGGGCGCCGCGGTTGGGGCCGGCCTCGCCGAAGAACAGCGTGGTTTCGGCATGGGCGATGGAGCCGAGCGTGGCACCGGCGAGAATCGTCGAGGCGAGAGCCGCCTTCAGAAATCGCGTCATTTCAGTCTCCTCCCTGAAGTTTCGCATAGCGGAATTGTATTCTACCAGCTGAAACCTACGGCAGCGCCCCTCGTCTTGGCAACCCGTCGCGTACGCCGCGCTGCGGCATCCTCATGGATCAGTCGAGCAGATCGAGGCTATCAACCCGCGGCGCACCCTCGCCCAGATGCAGAAAGGCCAATGTTATCGGGAGCTTGAACCGCCTCGGCCCGGCGGCGCCGGGGTTGAGATAGAGCACATTGCCCTGCCGCTCGATCAGGGGTTTGTGCGAATGCCCGCTGATCACCACGTCGATCCCGCGCGCGATGGGGTCGAAATCGAGCGTCTTGCGGTCGTGGCGCATGTGGATCCTCGCGCCCTCCAGCACGATGTCGACCGTCTCGGGGAATCGCGCGGCCCAGGGCGCGCGGTCGACATTGCCCCGGATTGCCGTGACCGGGGCGATCCGCTCCAGCTCGGGCACGATCTCCTCGCGCCCGATGTCGCCGCCGTGCAGGATGTGATCCACCCCCGCCAGGGCACGAAGCGTTTCCGGTCGCAAAAGCCCGTGCGTGTCGGAGATGACGCCGACGCGCATCAGGCCACGGCCCGGCGCAGCTCGGGCGCCACCCGCGTGCCCAGAAGCTCGATCGCCTTCATCAGCTGCGCGTGATCATAGACCCCGATCGCCATCTGGATGAGCATCCGGTCAAAGCCGAACAGCTCGTGCGTCTTCAGGATCTTGTCGACCATCTCGGCCGGGCTGCCGACGAACTGCGCGCCATTTGGCCCGCGCGCCGCGTCGAACTGCGCCCGGCTGGTCGGGCCCCAGCCACGCTCGCGGCCGATCCGGTTCATCACCTCGGCCTGCGCCGGATAGATGATGTCGGCGGCCTGCTGGCTCGTCTCGGCGACGAAGCCATGCACGTTGAGCGAGGTCTTCAGCGCCTTCGCGTCATGCCCCATCTGCGCGGCGCTCTTGCGGTAGAGATCGAACAGCGGCGCGAAGCGCGCGGGCTCCCCGCCGATGATGGCAAGCGCCATCGGCAGGCCCAGCGCCCCGGCCCGCGCCACCGATTGCGGCGAGCCGCCGACCGCGCGCCAGATCGGCAGACGCTCCTGAACGGGTCGCGGATAGACGCCGCGCCCAGGGATCTCATGCGTATGGGTGCTGCCCGGCCAGCGGATCACCTCGCCCTCGTTCAGCGCCATCAAAAGCTGGAGCTTTTCCTCGAACAGGTCCTCGTAATCGTCGAGATCAAAGCCGAAGAGCGGAAAGCTTTCGATGAAGGAGCCGCGCCCGGCGATGATCTCGGCCCGGCCACCCGTCAGGTTGTCGAGCGTGGCGAACTGCTGGAACACGCGGATCGGATCGTCCGAGGACAGCACCGTCACCGCGCTGGAGAGCTTGATGCGGCTGGTGCGCCCCGCCGCCGCCGCCAGCGCCACGGCGGGGGCCGAGACGGCGTAATCGGGGCGGTGATGCTCGCCCAGTCCGAAGACGTCGAGCCCGACCTCGTCGGCCAGCGCGATCTCCTCGATAAGCTGGCGCAGCCGCAAGGCGGGATCGACAGCCGCGCCGGTGACCGGGTCGGTGCCCACGTCGCCGAACGTATAAAGCCCCAGTTCCATGATCGTCTTCTCCAAGCTGTGTTGCCTTGCAGCTAGCGGTGCGCCGGCGCCCGTCCAATCACCGTCATCGCGCAGGTCATGTGCGCCAGCCGCGTCTGTCGGAACCTCGTTGCACCATCCCCGCGTTTCGACCACATCTGGGCCAAACACCGGGGATGCGCGGCGCTTGTTCACCTATGACACCTTCCTCCTGACCCTGCTCGGCGTCGGACTCGCGCTTCTCGCGACGGTGATGCTGCTGCAGCAGCGGCGCACACCGCAATCGGCCGCGGCTTGGATCCTCGCGATCATCCTGCTGCCATGGGTTGCGATCCCGCTGTTCTTCGCGCTCGGCTTTCGCAAGCAGAACGACCGCCACCCGACGATCCGCTTCTCCACGCCCCCCGGCGACGGCCCCGCCGATCCCGCGCTCGGTCCGGCAGAGGCGTTTCGCGCCTACGGCGTTCCGGCGGCGACGCATGGCAATGCCATCGAGCTGCACCGCGATGCGCGCCACGCGCGCAGGGCGATGCGCGAAATGGTCGAGAGCGCGCGCCACGAGCTCGACATCACCTTCTACCTCATCCACGACGACGCGGTGGGCCGCGATTTCGTCGATCTGCTGACCGCGCGCGTCAAGGACGGCGTGCAGGTGCGGCTGATCATCGACCGGCTGGGCGGCTTCTGGTGCCCACGCGCCGCCCTGGCGCGGTTCGAGGCGGCGGGCGGCGCGCTGCGCTGGCACCAGCCCTTCCTCAACTGGCCGCTCAAGGGCCACATGAACCTGCGCAACCACCGCAAGATGATCATCGCCGACCGCGCCCGCGCCTGGACCGGCGGGCGCAACGTCGGCTGCGAATACATGGGCTTTCCGGCGCATATGCGCCACGAGAAGGGCAACCCCGAGCTGTGGCGCGACCTGTCGTTCACGCTGCAGGGTCCCTCGGTCGAGGTGCTGTGGGACCTGTTCCGCGCCGATTGGGGCGTGGCCGAGGGGGAGACGGAACCGCTGCCCGAGCTGCACGTCGAGGCGCGCCCGGGCAAGGCCACCGTGCAGGTGATCCCCTCGGGGCCGGACACCCATCTCGATCCGCTGCACGACGTGCTGGTCCAGATGATCCACGCCGCCACGCGCCGGGTCTGGATCGCCACGCCCTACTACCTGCCGACCGAGCCCCTGAACGCGGCGCTGTGCACCGCGGCGCGGCGCGGGGTCGATGTCCGGGTGATGGTCCCTGCCCGCTCGAACCAGCGCATCGCCGATTTCGCGCGCGGCGCCTATCTGCGCGCGCTCGACGAAGCGGGTGGACGGGTGCTGCAGCTGCCGCGCCAGATGAACCATGCCAAGATGGGCGTGATCGACGACGCCGCCTGGGCCGGATCGGCCAATTTCGACGTGCGCTCCATGCTGCTCAATTTCGAGGTGGCGGTCTTCGTCTATGATGCGCCCTCCGTGGCGCTCCTGGCCGACTGGTTCGCCGCCGAGACCGCGCTGTGCCGCGAGGGCGTGCGCCGCCCCGGGCTGGGCCGCCGCCTGGCCGAGGGGGTGTTCCGCCTTGGCGCGCCGATGCTGTGAGCCAGATCCCCTGAGCCCGATCCCGTGAGGACGACATGACAGATCCCCATCTTCGCCCCGGACGGCTGCGGCTGGTGAGCTACAACATCCGCAAGGCGCTCGGCACCGACCGGCGCCGCAATCCGGGGCGGATCTGCAACGTGATCGCCGCGATGGAGCCCGACATCGTCGTGCTGCAGGAGGCGGACCTGCGGCTCGGCGCACGGCCCACGGCGCTGCCGCTGACCGAGCTTGCGCATCTCGAAGGCTTGCAGGTCGTCGATTTCGGCCAATCGGCCAAGAGCCTCGGTTGGCATGGCAACGCGATGCTGGTGCGCGAGGGGATCGGCGTCGGCGCGCTGCACAGGATGGTGCTTCCGGGCTTCGAGCCGCGCGGCGCGATCTTCGCCGATCTCGACACCCCGGCCGGGCCGCTGCGGGTGGGCGGGCTGCACCTGGGGCTTATGCGCGGCTCGCGCCGGCTACAGCTGAGCCATATCGTCGACGAGCTCGATCGCCTGCCGCCCCGCCCTACGGTGATGGGCGGCGATCTCAACGAATGGTCCGAACGGGTCGGTCTCGGGCGGCTGGCAAAGCGTTTCGAGATCCACGCGCCGGGGCGCAGCTATCACGCGCGCCGCCCCGTCGCTGCGCTCGACCGGATCGCCACAGGGCCGGGCCTTGTGGTCGCGCAGAGCGGCGTCTGGCACGAGCAGCCCGCCCCGGCGGCGAGCGATCACCTGCCGATCTGGGCCGATCTGCACCACGACTGACGCCTCAGACGATCAGCTCGTCGATCGGGCGACGCGCGCGGGCCTCCGGCTGCGCACCGATCGCGCCGAGCCGGATCACCTGCATCAGCCGCCGGTCAGGGCCGATCCCGACGCGCTGCGAGATTTCGGCGCGGGCCTCGGGGTCGGCGGTCAGCACCCCCATGGGCCAGGCCGCCAGCCCGAGCTTCGAGGCTTCCAGCAGCAGCCGCAGATAGGGACGCCCCGCCGCGACAGGGCTGTCGCTCGCCGGGCGGTGGAACAGCGCCACCGCGGCGCTGCTGCGGGTCTGCGCGGATTCGCCGGCCAGCCGCTCGATCAGCCCCAGCATCTCGGCCGGGCGCCACAACGGTCCCAGCACTAGTCGCGCCTCGGCCGCCGCGCGCGGGCTCAGGCCGAGCATGGC
>NZ_JAMYXC010000280.1 GCF_024159025.1 Limimaricola litoreus | reverse complement strand
AAACGCGATGCCCGCGGCGCGCCGCGCGGCCCAGCCGGGCAAGGCGGCGCGAAACGCGCGCGCGCCCTCGTAGAGCTGCAACTGCCCGTCGCGGCGCAGCATATGCGTCAGACCCTCACGCGCGAGATGCGGCTCCAGCGCCTCTTGCGACAGCCGCATCAGCGCGGTCTGCGCGCTGGTCGAGGCCGCCACCTGCGAAGGCCGCGAGGCGCGCCAGAACCGCCACATCCAAGGCGCGATGCGCCACGCGTAGCGCGGCGGCACGCTGAGCGGCCCGAGCGGATCGAGCAGCCATTTCGGGGCCTGACGGAGGATCCGTGGCGAGGCCAGCGGCAGGATGTCGGTGAAGGCGAAGGCGCCCGCGTTGCCCGCACTCGCCCCCGCGGCCGGCCCCTCGCGGTCGAGAACCCGCACCTTCAGCCCGCGCGCCTGCGCGGCCAGCGCGATCGATAACCCGACCACGCCCGCGCCAACGACGATCACCTCGCGCGACATCGGCGCGCCCCCGGCCCCCTTGGTCGCGGATCCCGCCCGCTCAGCCCGCGTCGGTCCCAAGG
This sequence comes from Limimaricola litoreus, assembly GCF_024159025.1. Classification (GTDB taxonomy): domain Bacteria; phylum Pseudomonadota; class Alphaproteobacteria; order Rhodobacterales; family Rhodobacteraceae; genus Limimaricola; species Limimaricola litoreus. The sequence goes on along the minus strand of NZ_JAMYXC010000280.1, from coordinate 18,491 downwards.
CTCTCGCTCCATGCCGCGTACCATTTGCGAAACAAGTCGAACTGCGCGTCGGCATAGCCACGCTGGCTGTCGCTCAGCGCGTCCGTCTCGTTGAAATGCAGCGCGTAGGCCGGATCGCCCGCACGCGTCATCAGGTGCTTGTAATAGAGTACCAGATCCGGCCCCTCGTCGAAGGACGACAGCACCGCGAGCGCGGCCTCCAGCTCTTCGGCCCGGCGCCGGGCCACGACATCGCCCTGCGCCGCGGCCTGCGACAGCGCCACCAGATGCAGCACCTCGCGCGGCAGCACGTTGCCGATGCCGGTGATCGCCCCCGCCGCGCCGCAGTTGACGAAGCCATGCACCACCGCCGTGTCGACGCCGACCATCAGCGTCACGCTCTCGTCGCCGCCGGTAATGGTCTCGGCGGCATAGCGCAGGTCCGCCTTGCCGCCGAACTCCTTGAACCCGACAAGATGCGGATGCTTCGCACGCAGCGCGAAGAACAGCTCGGCCCGCGTTGCAAAGCCGTAATGCGGACTGTTGTAGATCACCGAAGCCAGGCCCGGCGCGGCGGCGAGCACCGCTTCGAAATGCGCCTTCTGCGCCGCGATGGAGCCGCCGCGCGACAGTACCCGCGGGATCACCATCAGCCCTTCGGCCCCGGACCGCGCGGCATGAGTGGCGTGGGCCACGGCGCTTGCGGTGTTGACGGCGCCGGTGCCGACGATCACCGGCACCCCGGCCGCGATCAGCCGCTCCACGCCCTCCATCCGCTGCGCATCGCTCAAAAGCGGCCAGTCCCCCATCGAGCCGCAATAGACCACCGCGCGCATCCCCAGATCGACCAGCTCGCGCCCCTTGCGCGTCAAGGCTTCGAAATCGGGCTGCCGATCCGGCGTGCAGGGTGTCATCAGCGCCGGGATGCAGCCCGAAAAGATGGCTTGGGTCATGCGGTTCTCTCCCTTGATATGCGATGGTGGCCCGGCCTCACGATACGGTGCGGGCCGCGCATGTCGACAGAAATGACGCTCCGGGCAAACCCGCCGCTCAGGGCGCAGGTCGCGCGCCTCCACTTGCCTTGCCCCGGCCACCCGAGGCGGCGAGCCGGTCCTCGACCAAAAGCGCGGCAAGCGCGGGCAGCCCGATCTCGCGCTCGGCCAGTGCCACGCGGGCCGGCGTGAAATGCGCCGGCGCGTCTAGCATGTTGACCGTCGCCACCAGCTCTCCGGCGCAGAGGATCGGCAGGTTCATCACCGAGCCGCAGCCGAGTCGCCCGATCAGCGCGGCGTCGGGAAACACCCGGTCGATCTCTTCTAGCCGGTTCGCCACGAAACTCTCGTGCCGCCCATGCACGATCTCGAACCAGTCGTTCATCTCGATCGGCTTGGTGCCCGAGGCGGGGTAATCGACCGGGTGGCTGGTATAGGCGCGCCGCGCCAGCATCGCGCCCATGTCGACCGTCATCACCGTGAACAGCCGCGCGCCGATCAGTCTTTGGGTCAGCGCCTGCAGCGCGGCGTAAGCTTCGCCGGGGGCGCGTGCCGCTGTCAGCGCGGCGCGAAAGCGCGCCTGCGCTTCGGGGTTCGTCGTCATGTCGCGTCCTTCAGTCATGCGCGGTGCCACCCGAGGCGGCATAGAGCGCGCGGGAATAGGGATCGGCAAAGCTACCGTCGTGCAGCGCCGTGGCGGGGGCGATCTCGACCACGCGGCCGCGGTTCATCACCGCCATCCGGTCGCACATGAAGCCCACCACCGGCAGGTTGTGCGTCACCATCAGATAGGTCAGCCCCTGCTCGGCCCGCAGCCGCTTCAACAGGTTCAGGATCTCGGCCTGCACGCTGACGTCGAGCGCCGAGGTCGGCTCGTCGAGCAGCATCACCTTGGGCTCCAGCATCAGCGCGCGAGCGATCGCCACGCGCTGTCGCTGCCCGCCGGACAGCTGGTGCGGGTAGCGAAACCGGAACCGCCGGTCGAGCCCGACGGCGCGCAGCATCTCCTCGACCCGGGCGTCGCGGCTGCCGAGCCCATGCACCTGCAAGGGCTCGCTCAGCACCGTGTCGACGGTCTTGCGCGGGTGCAGCGAGCCGTAGGGGTCCTGGAACACCATCTGGCAGCGCCGGGCAAACCCCCGGCCGGGCCGGTGACCGCGCGGCTGGCCCAGCACCGAGATCTCCCCGGTCCAGCCCGGCGCCAGCCCGGCGATGGCCTTGAGCACCGTGGATTTGCCCGATCCGCTCTCGCCTACCAGCGCGAAGCTCTCGCCCTCGGCCACGTCGAAGCTGACGCCCTCGACCACCTTGGCGCTGCCATAGGAGATATCGAGCCCTTGCAGGGATATAGCACTCATGTCCCGCTCCAGTCGCTGCGATCGAGGACCGGCAGGGTTCCGCGTGTCTCGTGCATCCGGGGCACGGCGGCCAGAAGGCCCCGGGTATAGGGGTGCTGCGCGCGATGCAGATCGGCGGCGGCGCAGCTTTCCACCACCCTTCCCGCATTCATCACCATGATCCGGTCGCAGTAGCGCGACACGAGGTTCAGATCGTGGCTGATCAGGATCAGCCCCATGCCATGGTCGCGCACCAGCTCGTCGATCAGGTCGAGCACCTGCGCCTGCACCGAGACGTCGAGCGCAGAGGTCGGCTCGTCGGCGATGAGCAGGCTGGGGCGCGGGATCAGCATCATCGCGATCATCACCCGCTGCCCCATGCCGCCCGAAATCTCGTGCGGGTACATCTTCGCTACGCGCTCGGGCTCGTTGATGCGCACCGCGTCGAGCATTTCCAGAACGCGCGCCCGGGTGGCGCGACGGCCCGGCCGCTCATGCGCCTGCAACGCCTCGGCGATCTGGCGGCCCACGGTCATCACCGGGTTCAGCGAGAACTTCGGATCCTGCATGATCATGGAGATCCGCGCGCCGCGCAGATCGTGCATCCGCCGCTCGGAGAGCGACTGGATCTCGATGCCCTCGAACTCCATCCGTTTCGCCGTCACCTGCCCCGGCGCGCGCACCAGTCGCAGGATCGCGCGGCCGGTCATCGACTTGCCCGAGCCGCTTTCGCCCACAATGCCCAAGCGCTCGCGCCCCAGATCGAAGCTCAGCCCGCGCACCACCTCGACCCGGCCCGCGGGCGTCGGAAAGCTGACCCGCAGATCCTCGACGCTCAGCAGCGGCGCGCTCATGACTTGCCCCCCTGCTTGGGGTCGAGCACGTCGCGCAGACCGTCGCCGAGGAAGCAAAAGCCCAAGCTGACGAGGATGATCGCAAAGCCCGGCATGGTGGCGACCCACCACTGATCGAGGATGAACACCCGGCCCCGGCTGATCATCGCGCCCCATTCGGGCAGCGGCGGCTGCGCGCCCAAGCCCAGAAACCCGAGACCCGCGGCGGTGAGGATGATCCCCGCCATGTCGAGCGTCACACGCACGATCATCGACGAGGTGCAAAGCGGCAGCACGTGGCGCAGAATGATCCGCCCGTGCGAGGCCCCCAAGAGCCGGGTCGCGCCGATGAAATCGGACTGGCAGAAGGTCAGCGTCTCGGCCCGGGCGATGCGGGCATAGGCGGGCCATGCGGTGATCGCGATGGCGATGATCGCGTTTTCGATGCCGGGCCCCAAGGCCGCGACGAAGGCCAGCGCGAGGATGAGCTTGGGCATCGACAGGAACACGTCCGTCACCCCCATCAGCACCTTGTCCACCCAGCCGCCGAAATAGCCCGAGACCGCGCCGATGATCAGCCCCAAGGGCGCCGAGATCACCGCCACCAGCGCCACGATCATCAGCGTGATCCGCGCGCCGTAAATCACCCGGCTCAGGATGTCGCGGCCCAGCTCGTCGGTGCCCATCCAGTGCTGCGCCGAGGGCGGCAGCAGCCGGGCCGAAAGGTCTTGGCCCACCGCGCTGTAGGGCGCGATCCACGGCGCGAGTGCGGCGGTCAGCACCAGCAGCAGAATGATCGCGCCGCCGACCACGGCGAGCGGGTTGCGCAGAAGCAGGCCCCCGGCGCGGTAGAAGCGCCCGGCATTGGCCTGCAGCCGCGAGGCGGGCGCGTCGTCGAGATACCAGTCGCGGCGCAACATCTGCATCAGCGGCTCCTCGGGTCGAGGACGCGGTAGAGCACGTCCGAGATGCGATTGATGAAGATGAACACCGCGCCGATCACCAGCGTCGCGCCGAGCACCGCGTTCATGTCGGCGTTCAAGAGCGCCACGGTCAGGTAGTTGCCGATGCCGGGCCAAGAGAACACCGTCTCGATCATCACCGAACCTTCGAGCAGCCCCGCATAGCTCAGCCCGATCACCGTGATCAGCGGCACCCGGATCGGCCCGAAGGCGTGGATCCAGATCACCCGCCATTCGGACAGCCCCTTGACCCGCGCCGTGGTGACGTATTCCTGGCTCAGCTGGTCGAGCATGAAGGACCGGGTCATCCGCGCGATATAGGCGAGGGAGAAGAACCCGAGGATCGTCGCCGGCAACGCGATGTGGCTCAGCGCATTGGCGAAGATGCCGGTGTCGCCCGCGATCAGGCTGTCGACCAGCAAGAGCCCCGTCACCGGCGGCACGATCCCGTCGTAGAAGATATCGATCCGCCCCGGCCCCGCGACCCAGCCCAGCCCGGCATAAAAGACCGCGAGCCCGACGAGCCCGAGCCAGAAGGCCGGGACCGAATAGCCCAAGAGCGCCAGCACCCGGATCACCTGATCGATCCACGTGCCCTGCCGCGCCGCCGCCCAGACCCCCATCGGCACGCCCACTGCCACGCCGATCGCGATGCCGATGGTCGCCATCTCCAGCGTCGCGGGAAAGACCCGGGCCAGATCGTCGACCACGGCGCGGTTGGTCGAGACCGAGCGCCCCAGATCGCCCTGCATCACCTGCCAGACGTAATCGGCGAACTGCACGATCAGCGCACGGTCGAGCCCCATCGCCTGCCGCGCCGCCTCGTATTGCTCTTGGGTCGCGCGGTCGCCGACCACCGCCAGAACCGGGTCGATCGGCACCACGCGGCCGATGAAGAAGGTGATCGCCAAGAGCCCCAGAAAGGTCAGCGCGGTAAGCACGACAAAGCCCGCGAGCGGGCCCGCGGCACGGCTGGCGCGGCGCAGCGCCACGGCCGGCATGGTGGAGGATCGGGGCAGGGCTGGCACGGCGTCTCCTCGTTGCACGCGGGCTGGGACAGCCGCGCGGCCATGGGCCTTTCCCCCGCGCAAGGCGGGGCGCGTTTTCTTCAGACGGCCCAAAAATTTCTCTTGGTTCAAGCAAAAAGTTTTGCTTACATCAAAATAATTTTTGTGACGCCCGATCCGTCGCGGCCCTGAAAGGACCCCGATCCGCATGCCCCGAGTTGCCCTCCAGCCCTCTCAGGACGCCCCGCTCGGACCGCTGATCCGCAAGCGTCGCAAGCAGCTGGGGCTCACGCTCAAGCAGCTGGGCGAACGCGCGGGGGTGTCGGTCGGCTATCTGAGCCAGGTCGAGCGCGACAACGCGGCGCCGTCTCTAGGCACGCTGGCGCAGATCGCCGAGGCCGTGGATGTCGGGCTCGACTACTTCATCTCCACCCCCCGCCCGGCCGACGCGCTGACGCGAAGCGGCGCGCGGCCGCGCTTCTCGCTCGCCGACTCCGAGCTGGTCTACGAGCAGATCAGCCACGAATTTCCGGGCTCGGAGCTGTCCTCCTACATGCTGCACGTGCCGCCGGGCCACGCCTCCGAGCTGGTCCACCACGAGGGCGAGGAGATCATCGTCATCCTCGAGGGCGAGATCGAGCAGGTCCTGGGCGAGGAGACCTTCCACATGCGCGCGGGCGACAGCCTGCATTACTCGGGCGCGACGCCGCATGCCTGGCGCAACACGACCGACCGGCCCGCCCGCATCCTGTGGACCGGCACGCTCGGCGTGCTGCACCGCGCTGGCGCGCGCCGCACCGACGCGCCGCCCCGGCTGATGAAATGACGAAGACGACAACCAACGGGAGAGAGACATGAAGACCCTGAAATCCGCGCTGCTCGCCTCGGCGCTGGCGCTGCCGCTGGCCGGCCCCGCCCTCGCCGAGACGCCCGCGGGCCTGCTCGTCGTGGCGCAGAACATCGACGACATCGTCGCCATCGACCCGGCGCAGGCCTACGAGTTCACCTCGGGCGAGCTGGTCACCAACCTCTACGACCGCCTCGTGCAATACGACGCCGAAGATCCGACCGTGCTCGCCCCCGGTCTGGCGACGGAGTGGGAAACCGACGCCGAGGCCAAGACCATCACCTTCACCCTGCGCGAGGACGCGGTGTTCCATTCGGGCAACTTGGTGCGGGCAGAGGACGTGACCGGCTCGCTCGCCCGCGTCATCAAGCTCGACAAGACCCCGGCCTTCATCCTCGCCCAGCTCGGCTGGACGCCCGAGACCGTGGACGAGATGGTCACCAGTGAAGGCAACACCGTCACGATCCGCTACGAGGGCGAGTTCTCGCCCGCCTTCGTGCTGAACGTTCTGGCCGCGCGCCCCGCCTCGATCGTCGACATGGCGACGGTGATGGAGCACGAGACCGACGGCGACATGGGCAATGCCTGGCTCAACGAGAACGCAGCAGGCTCCGGCCCCTTCTCGCTGCAGATGTACCGCCCCGCCGAGCTGGTGCGGCTCAAGGCCAATCCCGACTACTTCAAGGGCGCGCCCAAGATCGACGGGCTGATCCTGCAGCACGTGGCAGAGGCCGCGACGCAGCAGCTTCTGCTCGAGCAGGGCGATGTCGACATGGCGCGCAATCTGACGCCGGACCAGATCGCCTCGCTCTCGTCGGACGAGATCAAGGTCGAGACCTTCCCGCAGGCCGCCGTGCATTTCCTGTCGTTCAACCAAAAGACCGAGAGCCTGACGCCGCCCGCCGTCTGGGAGGCGGCGCGCTATCTCGTCGATTACACCGGCATGACCGACAGCATCGTCGACGGCCAGATGGAGATCCATCAGGCCTTCTGGCCCAAGGGCTTCCCCGGCTCCTACGACGAGACGCCCTACAGCTACGACCCCGAAAAGGCCAAGCAGATCCTCGACGAGGCCGGGATCGAGACGCCGATCACCGTCTCGCTCGACGTGATTAACGCGGCCCCATTCACCGACATGGCGCAGTCGCTGCAGGCGAGCTTTGCCGATGCGGGCATCAACTTCGAGATCCTGCCCGGCACCGGCAGCCAGGTGATCACCAAGTACCGCGAGCGCAGCCACGAGGCGATGCTGCTCTACTGGGGCCCCGACTTCATGGACCCGCATTCCAACGCCAAGGCCTTTGCCTACAACTCGGACAACTCCGACGACGCTTATGCGGCGACCACCACATGGCGCAACGCCTGGGCGGTACCCGAGGAAATGAACGAGATGACCCGCGCGGCGCTGACCGAGAGCGACCCTGAAAAGCGGCTCGAGATGTATCGCGAGCTGCAAAAGAGGACGCAGGAGGAAAGCCCCATCGTCGTGATGTTCCAAGCCTCCTATCAGGTGGCGATGGACGATGACGTCTCGGGCTACGTCAACGGCGCAACCTCGGACTTCGTGTTCTACCGGCTGGTCGAAAAGAACTGATCGAGCCTCCCCTCCCGGCCGCCCGCGTTGCGTGGGCGGTCGGACCTACCACAAGGACATCCTCCATGACCTCCCCCCATGCCGACCGCCTCGCGCGGCTGCGGGCGCTGATGCGCGACACCGGCACCGACCTCGTCGCCATCGGCCCGTCGAGCCACATGATGTGGCTGTCGGGCCTCGACCCATATGGCGACGAGCGCCCGGTGATGCTGCTGGTCGGCCCCGACCATGCCGGCTTCCTGATGCCCGCGCTCAACGCCGCTGCCGCCCGGAAGACGACGGACCTGCCGCTGCATTGCTGGTCCGACGACGAGGGCCCCGAGGCCGCGCTCGCGGCGCTTCTGACCGAATGCGGCGCCACCACGCCCGGCCTGTCGGTCGTGCTCGACGAGACCATGCGCGCCGATTTCGCGCTGCGGCTGCTGGGGGCGCTCGATGCGCCGCGCCACCGCTTCAGCGCCGACACGCTGGGTCGGTTGCGCGCTGCCAAGGACGCCGCCGAATACGAGGCGCTCAAGGCCAGCGCCGCGCTCAACGACGCCGCCGTTTCGGCCGCCTTCGACGCGCTGCGCGACGGCATGACCGAGCGCGAGCTGCAGGATATCATCCACGCCTATTACAAAGCGCATGGCGCGCGGGCCGAATTCACCATCATCGGGTTTGGCGAAAACGGCGCGTTCCCGCATCACCACACCGGCGACACAAAGCTTGCCCCCGGCATGGCGGTGCTGATCGACAGTGGCTGCCGCCACATGGGCTACCCGTCCGACATGACCCGCTGCGGCTGGTTCGGCGGCACGCCGGACCCCGAGTTCCTGAAGGTCGCCGCAGTGGTCGAACGCGCGGTGCAGGCCGCGCTCGCCATCGCACGCCCCGGCGTGCACGCCGCCGAGATCGACCGCGCCGCGCGCGGCGTGATCGAAGAGGCGGGTTACGGCGACCGTTTCCTGCACCGCACCGGCCACGGGCTCGGCCTCGACATTCACGAGCCGCCCTACATCTCCGCGACCAGCGACGCGGTGCTCGAAGAGGGCTGCGTGTTCTCGATCGAGCCGGGGATCTACCTCGAAAGTCGCTTCGGCGTCCGGCTCGAGGACATCGTGATCCTGCGCGAGGATAGCGCGGAGATCCTGTCGGACCTGTCGCGCGATCTGCAGATCACCTGACCCCCTCGAACGGGACGGCGCGCGCCGTCCCGTCCACGGCACCCTCAACTGCACAGGATCGTCGGCAGCCGCAACCCGTGTTCGCGGGCGCATCCGGCGGCGTCGGCAGAACCCGCATCGGCATGGCGCCAGACGCCCGAGACCGGGTCGCCCTGCAACAATCATCCCAACCGCTTCGCCGCGCCTTCGCTCCCGTCAGCGACGATCACTATGCTTGCGTGCTGCGAAAACTTCCGCGGCACCCGCCGTTGTGGTGCAGCAGTTCTTATAGCGCTTCGCTCGCGGGATTAATGAGCGTCTTAGCCCATCCGCTCGGACGCGAAGGCGCCGGGCGAGGCGGGAAACACCACCGTCTTGCCGCCGTTGAGGAACACCCGGCGGTCGGCATGGGCGTGAACCGCGCGCGACAGCACCTGCGCCTCGACGTCCCGTCCGAGCGCCACCAGGTCGCCCGCGCTCTGCGCATGCGTCACCCGCACCGTGTCCTGCTCGATGATCGGTCCCTCGTCGAGATCGGCGGTCACGTAATGCGCGGTCGCCCCGATCAGCTTCACGCCGCGGGCATGGGCCTGGCTGTAGGGCACCGCGCCCTTGAACGACGGCAGGAAGGAGTGGTGGATGTTGATGATCCGCCCGGCCATCTTCGCGCAGAGCCCGTCCGAGAGCACCTGCATGTAGCGCGCCAGCACGACGAGGTCGGCGCCTGCGTCCTCGACCACGCCCATGATCCGTGCTTCGGCCTCGGGCTTGTTCTCGGGCGTCACCGCGATGTGGTGGAACGGCAGGCCATGCCCCTCGACCGTCGCGGCATAGGCCTCGTGGTTCGAGATCACGCCGGCGATCTCCACCGGCAGAGCGCCGATGCGCCAGCGATAGAGCAGGTCATTCAGGCAATGACCGAACTTCGACACCATGACGATCATCCGCATCCTGGCGGGGGCCTCATGCGCCTCGAGCGCCAGCCCGGTCGCGGCCGAGATCCGCGCCAGTTCGCTCTCGACGTCGCGGCGCGTCGATCCGGTTTCGGGGCGGATCACCATTCGCAGGAAGAAGCGCCCGGTCGCCTCGTCGTTGAACTGCGCGCTGTCGAGAATGTTGCAGCCCAGCTCCGACAGGCCGCCCGAGATGGCGGCGACGAGGCCGCGCCGGGTCGGGCCGGTTCCGGTAACGATCAGGTGGCTCATGGTCTCAGCACTCCGGGAGATTGACGGCGATGCCGCCGGTGGATGTTTCCTTGTACTTCGTGTTCATGTCGCGCCCGGTCTCCAGCATCACCTTGATGCAGTTGTCGAGCGGCATGAAATGCGTGCCATCCCCGCGCAGCGCCAATGCCGCCGCCGAGACCGCCTTGATCGCGCCAAGCGCGTTGCGCTCGATGCAGGGCACCTGCACCAGCCCGCCCGCCGGGTCGCAGGTCATGCCGAGGTGATGTTCGAGCGCGATCTCGGCGGCGTTCTCGATCTGCGCATTGCTCCCGCCCATCGCCGCGCAGAACCCCGCCGCCGCCATCGCCGCCGCCGATCCGACCTCGCCCTGGCAGCCCACTTCCGCGCCCGAGATCGAGGCGTTGGTCTTGATGATCCCGCCGATCGCCGCCGCGGTCAGCAGGAAATCGCGGCGGCGGGCCTCCGTGACCCCGTCGCAATGGTCGAGCCAGTAGCGCAGCACCGCCGGCACCGTGCCCGCCGCCCCGTTGGTCGGCGCGGTGACGATGCGGCCTCCGGCGGCGTTCTCCTCGTTCACCGCCATGGCATAGACGCTCATCCATTCGTTGGCGACATGCGGCGCGGGGCGGTTGCTCTGCCGCTCGGCGAGAAGCGCCGCATGCATCGCGCGCGCCCGCCGCTTCACCTTCAGCCCGCCGGGCAGGATGCCATCAAGCGACAGCCCCCGGTCGATGCAGGCGTTCATCGTCTCCGACAGCGCGTCGAGCTTGGCGTCGAGATCGCGGACCCCGCGCGCCGCCTCGTTGGCGCGCGTCATCGCGGCGATGGAGAGCCCTGTCGCCTCTCCCATCTCCAGCATCTCGCGCGCCGAGCGGAACGGGTACGGCAGGCTTGACGGCGCGCCGCCCGCCTCGGGCGCCTCGCGCGCGGCCAGAAGCTCGGCCTCGCTCTGCACGAAACCGCCCCCGACCGAGTAATAGGTCGTGGTCAGGAACGGGTTGCCGCCCCGGTCGAAGGCGCGAAAGATCATGCCGTTGGCGTGCAGCGGCAGCGCCGGGCCGTAATCGAATAGCAGGTCCGCCTCCGGATCGAAACCCAGCGGCGGCAGCCCGTCGAGGCGCAGCTCCCGGCTGTCGCGCAGCCCCTCGATCATCGCCTCCGCGGCTTCGGGGTCGAGCGTCTCGGGCTTCTGGCCCAGAAGCCCCAGCACCACCGCGCGGTCGCTTGCGTGCCCCTTGCCGGTGAAGGCGAGGCTACCGTGCAGCGAGACCCGCACCGAGGCCACCTCGCCCGCGCCGGGAATGCGCTCGGCCCCGCCGCGCAGATCGTCGAGAAACCGCGCCGCGGCGACCATCGGCCCCATCGTGTGCGACGAGGAGGGGCCGATGCCGTGCTTGAATATTTCGAAGACCGGGACCGACATCGGGTCAGCCGTAGACCGGGAAGGCGTCGCAGAGCGCCTCGACCTCCGCGCGCACCTCGGCCTCGACCTCCGGGTCGCCCTCCGGCGCCTTCGACAATGCGGTGACAACCTTCAGCACCAGCGCGCCGATGCGACGGAACTCGTCCTCGCCGAAGCCGCGCGTGGTCCCCGCCGAGCTACCCAACCGGATCCCGGAAGTGACGAAGGGCTTTTCCGGGTCGAAGGGAATCGCGTTCTTGTTGCAGGTCAGCCCCGCGCGTTCGAGCGCGATCTCCGCCGCCTTGCCGGTGACCCCCATGGGGCGCAGGTCCACCAGCACCATGTGGCAGTCGGTGCCGCCCGACACGATGCCCAGCCCCCCCGCCTTCAGCGTCTCCGACAGGGCGCGGGCATTGGCGATGACGCGGCCCGCGTAATCCTTGAACTCGGGGCACAGCGCCTCGCCGAAGGCCACCGCCTTGGCGGCGATCACATGCATCAACGGCCCGCCTTGGTTGCCGGGAAATACCGCCGAGTTGAACTTCTTGGCCAAGGCCTCGTCATTGGTCAGGATCACGCCGCCGCGCGGGCCGCGCAGCGTCTTGTGGGTCGTCGAGGTCACCACATGCGCATGCGGCAGCGGATCGGGATAGAGCCCCGCCGCGATCAGCCCGGCATAATGCGCCATATCGACCATCAGATACGCCCCGACCTCGTCGGCGATGGCGCGGAAAGCGGCAAAATCGATCTCGCGCGGATAGGCCGAGGCCCCGGCGACGATGAGCTTGGGCCGCTCGGCCAGCGCTTTGTCGCGGACCTTCTCCATGTCTATGAGATGGCTGTCCTGCTCGACCTCGTAGGAGACCACATCGAACCACTTGCCTGACATGGTGACAGGCGAGCCATGGGTGAGGTGCCCGCCATGGGCTAGCGACAGCCCCATGATCTTGTCGCCGGGGCTCAGAAGCGCGAGGAACACCGCCTGGTTGGCCTGCGCGCCCGAATGCGGCTGCACGTTGACATGCGCAGCATTGAAGAGCTGCTTCAGCCGCTCGCGGGCAATCTCTTCGACCGTGTCGGCATGTTCGCAGCCGCCGTAGTAGCGCCGGCCCGGATAGCCTTCGGCGTATTTGTTGGTGAAGACCGAGCCCTGCGCACGCAGCACGTCGCGGCTGACGATGTTCTCGGAGGCGATGAGCTCGATCTGCCGCTGCTGGCGGGTCAGCTCCTGCGCGATGGCATCGGCCACGGCGCTGTCGGAAATCCGGTCGGTGATGGAAGCGTCAAGCATGGGTCTCTCCCTTGGCTGCGAACATGACCTCTCCGGCGGCCGCCCGAAGGCGGCCGGCAGAGATCGAGAAGTTGGAATGCTGGGCCCTTGCGGCTCAGAACCCGGCGGAAAGCTCCGCCTGCCCGGCGTCCAGCAGCGCCCGAACGTGCGGCGCGAAGCTGCGCCAGACGTCGAGGCGGAAGGCGTCCTCGCCGTCGCGCCACAGCACCACCTGCGCGGTGTCGAACACCGTGCGCACCGCCCGCCCCGTGGCGAGCCGGTCGAGGTCGCGCGGGCAGGCGATGGTGAGCAGCTCCCGCGCCGCCGGCCCGGTGATCGCATAGCTGATCTCGCGGTCGGAAATTTCGACGAGGCTGTGCGGCGCCTCCGCATAGGCCCCCGCCCCGGCGGCGGCGATGGCCTCCGCCTCGGCCTCGGGCGCGTGGATCAGCCATTCGTCCGGGCCGAGGCAGAGGGCCGCGCGCGCCTTTGCCCGCGCCACATCGCCCACCCGCTGCGGCAGATCAAAGCCGAGCGCCTGCCCCACCGCCGCGCGATGCGCCTCGCGCAGCCTGAGCGAAAAGCGCGCCACGGGGGCCATGTCCTCGACGCGCACCGGCGCGGTGCCGCCTTCGATCACCGTGAAATCATGCGTCTGCGTGGTCATCCTCGCGCCCTCCTTCAAAGCTTCAGCCGGTCGCCGTCGGGGTCGTAGAAGGCGGTCGAGGTCACCTTTGCCCGCACCACGCCATCGGGCATCGGCACATGCACGGTTTCGCCCATGCGCTCGGTCCCGCCCTCGACCAGCGCCATGGCGATGGAGCGGCCCAGCGTGGCGCTGTGGTACGACGAGGTGACGTGGCCCACCATCTTCATCGGCAGGGGCTGCTCGGGGTCGAGCACGATCTGCGCGCCCTCCTCCAGCTTCACCGCCCCGTCCTCGGTCATCAGCCCGACCAGCTGCTTGCGCCCCTCGGCCACGAGATCGGGCCGCGCCAGGCCGCGCTTGCCGACGAAATCGGGCTTCTTCTTGCCGATCGCCCAGCCGAGCCCCGCATCCTGCGGCGTCACCGTGCCGTCGGTGTCCTGGCCGACGATGATGAAGCCCTTTTCGGCGCGCAGCACATGCATGGTCTCGGTGCCATAAGGTGTGATGCCATGCGGCTTGCCCGCCTCCATCAGCGCCTCCCACAAGGCCCGCCCATGCCGCGCCGGCACGTTGATCTCGAAGCCCAGCTCACCGGTGAAGCTCAGCCGGAACAGCCGAGCTTTGAACCCCGCGACGGTGCATTCGGCCACCGACATATGCGGGAAGGCCTCGGCCGAGATATCCTGCCCCTCGACGAGGGGGGCCAGAACCTCCCTCGCGCGGGGCCCGTTGAGCGCCACGGTCGCCCATTGCTCGGTGGTCGAGGTCAGCCAGACGTCGAGATCGGGCCATTCGGTCTGCAGGTAATCCTCCATCATGTTCAGCACCCGCGCCGCACCCCCCGTTGTGGTGGTGACGTGGAACAGATCGTCGGAAAGCCGCCCGATCACCCCGTCGTCGCGGATGTAGCCGTCCTCGCCCAAGAGCACGCCGTAGCGGCAGCGCCCCGGCGCGAGCTTGGTCCAGGGATTGGTGTACATGCGGTTCATGAACTCGACCGCATCCGGCCCCATGACTTCGATCTTGCCCAGCGTCGAGGCGTCGAAGATGCCGACGCTGGCCCGCATCGCGCGGCATTCGCGCGCCACCGCCTCTTCCATGTCCTCGCCGCCGATCGGGAAGTACCACGCCCGCCGCCACAGCGAGACCGGCTCGTAGACCGCGCCGTTCTCCTCGGCCCAGCCGTCGATCGGCGTGGCCCTCGTCACCTCGAAGGTGGCACCACGGTGGTATCCGGCAAAGGCGCCGAAGGTGGTCGGCGTATAGGGCGGGCGGAAGGTCGTCAGACCGACCTGCGGCGGCGGCTTGCCCACCGCGTCGGCGGCGATCATCAGCCCGTTCATATTCGACATCTTGCCCTGGTCGGTCGCCATGCCGTTGGTGGTGTAGCGCTTGACGTGCTCGATCGAGCGCATCCCCTCGCGCACCGCAAGGCGCAGGTCCTTGGCCGTCACGTCGTTCTGGTAGTCGACGAAGGCGCGCACCCGGTGCGACTTGCGGTCGGTGGGCAGCTCCTTGTGGCTCTCGCCCGTGCCGGGCCGGTCATGGGCCACGTCGGGGGTGATGGCCTCGGCCTCGCGCCCCAGCGCGGTGGCCGCATCCGCCCCGGCTTTCGCGCCGTCGGCCAGCGCCTCGGCGTAGCCCCAGACCCCGCGCCCCGCGCCCGCGATGTGGCACTCCTCGGTCATCCGTCCGGGCAGGAAGGTCTCGCTTTCGGCGTCCCACTGAAGGCTGCCCTTGGTGTGCGAGAAGAGGTGCAGCGAGGGCGTCCAGCCGCCCGACATCAGCAGGCAGTCGCAATGCAGCAGCCGCGCCGCACCGACCGTGCCGCCGCGCACCGGGTTCACCGTGACCGAGGCGACGCGCAGCCGCCCCTTCGTGCCGGTGACCGTGTGCCCCGCGAGCACCTCGATCCCACGCGCCCGCGCCTCCGAGACCAGCGCCTCGGGCGGGGTCGCCCGCGTGTCGACGATGGCGACCACCTTGCTGCCCGCCTCGGCCAGGTCGAAAGCGGCGTACCAGGCGCTGTCATGCGAGGTGACGATGACCGCCCGCTCGCCCACGCGCACGCCCCAGCGGTGCAGGTAGCTCTGCGCCGCGCCCGCCAGCATCACGCCGGGCCGGTCGTTGCCGTGAAACACCAGCGGCTTTTCCAAAGCGCCCTGCGCCAGCACCACCCGCGTCGCCCGCACCCGCCACATCCGCTCGCGTGGCGCGCCCTCGGGGATCTCGTCGAGATGATCGGTGAGTTTCTCGCACAGCCCGATCATGTTCTGGTGGTAATAGCCGATGGCCGTGGTGCGGGTCATCAGCCGCACGCCAAGGGCGTTCAGCTCGGCGAGCGCGCCCGAGAGCCAGTCCCAAGCGGGCCGCCCCTCGATCTCGATGCCCGGATCGGAGAGCAGCGCCCCGCCCATCTCCGGGTTCTCGTCCACCAGCGTCACCCGCACGCCCGCCCGCGCCGCCGCCAGCGCGGCCATGAGCCCCGAGGGCCCGGCGCCCACGACCAGCAGATCGCTGTGCAGGTAGCGCGAGGCGTAGCTATCGGGATCGACCTTCGAGGGCGCGCGCCCCAGGCCGGCGGCATGGCGGATCACCGGCTCGTAGAGCTTGTCCCAGAAGCTGCGCGGCCACATGAAGGTCTTGTAGTAGAACCCCGCCGGAAACAGCGGGTGCAGCGCGTCGTTCACGGCGCCCAGGTCGAAGGAGAGGCTGCCGAGCCGGTTCTGGCTCTCGGCCACCAGCCCCTGTCGCAGCTCCTGCACCGTGGCCCGCGTGTTGGGCTCGAACCGGCCTTCTTTCTCACCAGCCCCGCGCGAGGTGCCGATCAGCGCGTTGGGCTCGGCGGAATCCGCCGTGACCGGCCCGCGCGGGCGGTGATACTTGAACGACCGGCCCATCAGGTGGACGCCATGCGCCAGCAGCGCCGAGGCCACCGTGTCGCCGCGCAGCCCTTCGTAGCGCTTGCCGTCGAAGCTGAAGCTCACCGTCTCGGCGTGATCGACCCGGCCCTTGCCGGGAATGCGGAACTGGCTCACTGCGCCTCCTCCAGCTTCGAGATGTCCGGGCGCGGTTCGCCCGCCTTGTAGGTCATGAGAAACCGGTCGCTCACCGTGTCGCGCACCGCGTTGAAGAAGCGCGCGCAGCCATGCACATGCCGCCAGCGCTCGAAATGCGGGCCCTTTGGGTTGGCGCGGATGAACAGGAAATCGCGCCATTCCTCGTCAGAGAGCGCCGAGGGATCGGCGGGGCGGTCGACATGCGCCTCGCCCGCATAGGCGAATTCAAGTTCGGGCAGGGTTTCGTCGCAATAGGGGCAATGGATCAGCAGCATGACGCTCTCCTCAATGCGCGACGGCGGCGGCCGCCGCCTCGTCGATCAGCCGCCCCGTGCGGAAGCGGTCCAGCGTGAAGGCGGCGTTGAGCCTGTGCGGCTCGCCCGTGGCGACCGTATGCGCCAGCACATGCGCCGCCCCCGGCGTCGCCTTGAAGCCGCCCGTGCCCCAGCCGCAATTGACGAAGAGGTTCTTCACCGGCGTCTTGCCGATGATCGCCGAGCGATCCGGCGTCACATCCACCGTGCCGCCCCATTTCCTGAGCATCCGCATCCGATTGAAGATCGGAAAGACCTCGCAGATCGCCGCCACCGTATGCTCGATCAGCGGCAGCCCGCCGCGCTGCGAATAGGAGGTGTATTGATCCGTGCCCGAGCCGATCACCAGCTCGCCCTTGTCGGACTGGCTGATATAGGCATGCACCGTGTTCGACATCACCACGCAGGGAAACACCGGCTTCACCGGCTCGGAGACCAGCGCCTGCAGCGGGAAGCTCTCCAGCGGCATCCGCACGTCGGCGCTCTGCATCACGACGCTCGTATGCCCCGCCGCCGACACGGCGACCTTCTTGGCGCCGATGAAGCCCTTGGCCGTGTCCACCCCGGTCACCGCCCCGTCCGGCCCGCGCCGGATCGCGATCACCGGGCAGTTCTGGATGATGTCGACGCCCCGCGCCGCCGCCGCCCGCGCATAGCCCCAGGCCACCGCATCGTGCCGCGCCGTGCCCGCCCGCATCTGCAAGGCGGCCCCCATCACCGGGTAGCGCGCATCTGGGGAAATGTTCAGCGGCGGGCAGAAATCCTTCGCCTCCTGCGGCGAAAGCCAGCGGTTGTCGACGCCGTTGAGCCGGTTGGAATGCACGTGCCGCTGGAAGCTCTGCACGTCATGCACATTATGCGCCAGCATCATCACCCCGCGGCGCGAGAACATGACGTTGTAGTTCAGATCCTGTGACAGCCCGTCCCACAGATCGAGCGCGTGGTCGTAGAGCTTCGCGCTCTCGTCATAGAGGTAGTTCGAGCGGATGATGGTGGTGTTGCGCCCGGTGTTGCCGCCCCCGAGCCAGCCGCGGTCGATCACCGCGACATTGGTGATGCCGTGCTCCTTGGCAAGGTAGTAGGCCGCGCCCAGACCGTGAGCACCGGCGCCGACGATGATGACGTCGTACTCCTTTTTGGGCTCGGCATCGGGCCATTGCGCGCGCCAGCCGGAATGCCCGGTGAGCGCGTTCTTCACGACGGCAAAAGCGGAATAGCGGGGCATGGCGCGGTCCTCGGAGCGGGAACTTGTCTGTTCCTCTCCTGCCACGAATCCTGAATGTTGGGCTGGATGGATGCGCCAGATCGGCGTTATGATTGCGACATGAGCATCGCTTTGGGCACGGCCTCTCCTCGACCGCGCCTGCGTGTCGGCTTCCTGCTGGCGCGGCGTTTCACGCTCTCGGCCTTCGCCAATTTCGTCGACGTGCTGCGCCTTGCCGCCGACGAGGGCGACCGCTCACGCCCGATCCTGTGCAGCTGGCGCGTCATTTCCGAGGATCCGGCCCCGGTCCGGTCAAGCTGCGGCGTCACCGTGGGGCCCGAGGAAAAGCTCGGCGATCCGTCCCGCTTCGACTACATCGTGGTGATCGGTGGGCTGATCGACGAGGGCGGGCTGCCGCCCGGCGAGATCGCCTTTCTGCGCCGCGCCGCGGCGCGCAAGGTGCCGCTGATCGGCGTCTGCACCGGCGCTTTCATCCTGCACCGCGCCGGGCTGATGCAGGGCTACCGCTGCTGCGTCAGCTGGTTCCACCACGACGATTTCCTCGAGCAATTCGACGGGCTGGTTCCGGTCTCGGACCGGGTCTTCGTCGAGGATCGGGACCGGCTCACCTGCTCGGGCGGGGCCAGCTCGGCCCATCTCGCGGCCCATCTCGTGGATCGGCACATCGGCCGGGCGGCGGCGCGCAAGAG
>NZ_JAMYXC010000129.1 GCF_024159025.1 Limimaricola litoreus | reverse complement strand
TCGTCCGAAATTCTGTCAGCGGTGTCGAGGATCGTCATTCGTCCGTTTATGACATCGAACGCCAGATGCTCAGTCCCGCCGACCTTCGGACCAACAACCCTGTTCAGGATCGCCACCTCTTCTGCACAGTCCAGACCAGAGACCTGGAAACTTCGTCCGTTCGGGGGAATGGGATGTGCCGATCCCGTGTTGGTGCGAACACCGCAACACGCGCTACCCTCTCGATGAGAATGTTCATGTTCGCTTGAGTCGTCGTGGGCGCGATCATCGCGGTGGCCATCAGAAGACATGGATTGACCTCGGGATTCGTTCATTCCCCATCGGAATAGCCCCTTCAGCAACTAGAGCTTCAAGGGGTAAAACAGTATTTTCGCTCAGCAGGGAAACCGACCGGCGGAAACTTCAAACGCGCCGCTATCGTCAGATAATGGGGCTCACCTGCCAAAAGGGTGAAATGGACATGCTTCAACGGCCCGCGGTGATCATGGTAACAACACTGGCCGATAGTGTCCCACCGACTGGTGTAAGAGCGCCGACCTTCGGAGAGGTCCAAGCCTGATCAGGACGCCACGGCGGGCAACCTGATGTCGGGATTGTCGATGACGCGTGCCAGGGATTCAAGGCTCATATAGCGGCGCGCGACGGTCCACTCGTCATTGGTCTCCAGCATCAATGCGCCAACGAGCCGAACAATGGCCTCGTCGTTGGGAAAGATGCCGATGACATCGGACCTTCTCTTTATTTCGCGGTTCACCCGCTCAAGTGGGTTCGTCGACGCGATCTGGGGCCAGTGCTCGCGGGGGAAATTCATGTAGGCGAGCACATCATCACGGGAAGCGTCCATCAGGGCGCCGAGTGTCGCCTGCTTCTCACGCAGCGCGTCGGCAACCACCTCCCACTGGGCTTCGGCATCGGCCTTGTTGTCCTGGGCGAAGATCGTCTTCAGCATCGCGGCCACGGCCGTGCGCTGCTTGGCCGGGGCATGGGCCAGCGCGTTCCTCATCCAGTGAACCCGGCACCGTTGGTGGGTCGCATTAAAGACCCGCCGCGCGGCGGCCCGGAGCCCCTTGTGATCGTCGGAGATCACCAGTCTCACGCCCCGCAGGCCGCGGTCGGCAAGGCTGCGCAGGAAGCCGATCCAGAAAGTCTCTGCTTCGGAGAGGCCCGTGGCGACGCCAAGCACCTCGCGCTTGCCATCCTCATTGACCGCCACGGCCACTATCACGGCACGGCTGACGATCCGCCCGCCGTCACGGACTTTCAGATAGGTCGCATCGAGCCAGAGGTATGGCCAGCTCCCCTCCAGCGGCCGATCCAGGAACGCGTTCACCCGCTCATCGATCTCGGCGCAAAGGCGACTGACTTGGCTCTTCGACATGCCACCGGCCCCCATAGCCTTCACCAGATTGTCGACCGAGCGGGTGGAAATGCCTTGGACGTAAGCCTCTTGGATCACAGCCACGAGCGCCTTCTCGGCCGTGCGGCGAGGCTCAAGGAAGCTGGGCAGATAGCTGCCCTTGCGCAGCTTCGGGATCTCCAGAGAAATCCGACCAGCGCGCGTGTCCCAGTCCCGGTCGCGGTAGCCGTTTCGATGAACCTCGCGCAGCGGCGAACGCGCGCCTTTGGCGGCGCCGGTTCTCGCCTCGACCTCTGCTTCCATGATCCGCTCGGCCGCGAAAGCCAGCATCTCGCGGACCAGATCTCCATCAGCCTGCTTTTCAACCAGCTCGAGCAGAGCCATTCTGTCGTCGGTCATCGTCGTCTCCATCTGGTTCAAGGTTGCCCAACCCGAACCTACTCCGAAGATCGACGGTGACCGCCAGCGTCACACCCGGCCACGCGCTGCGCTGCGCCAAGCACTCCGCCCGCGGCCTCTTACACCAAGCGTTGGGACACGATCCACTGGCCCTTGCAGGTTGTGCTGCGCCTGCAATGGAAGACAATGATTAGTCGAAGATCGGCAGTGTTCCAGAAGCTGTCGCTGTCCTCACCGCGCCTGACCAGAACCGCATCACGGCGCGCCTTCTTCCTGAAGATACTTGCTATTGGTATGAGCATAGTGGGCCGGGGAAAACGACCTTGGAGCCGTTGCGATCGACAAGCGGCAACCCCATCTGTGTCGCGCGCCAATCCTGATTGGCCCATCGGCATTTCCTATCCCAATGAGGCCGACATCGCGTTTGCGGAAGCGCTTGGCCGACCTCCCGGAAAGGACATTTTCATCCATGGCGGCCCGAGACCCGGGGTCGATCCCATGGATGTCCCCGATTGGACGGCAGGCTGCATCTCGGTGTCGGACCGTCAGATCGAAGAGATCTACGCCATGGTGCGGAATGGGACGCCCATCGATATCTACGCCTGACGATCAGGCAAAGCGACGGCGCAGCGCGACGTTGATGGCCTCGATGGCAACGACCATGACGATGACTGCGAGCGTCACACTGGCAGCCTTGTCGTATTGAAAAGAGCGCACGTAGGTCTGGATGTAGAAGCCGATCCCGCCTGCACCGACGATGCCGAGGATCAGCGACTCGCGCAGGTTGAGCTCGAACCGGAAAATCGTGTCACGAGCAATAACCGGCGCCATTTGGGGCCAGATCGCGTGCCGAAGACGCGCCAGCGGTCCAGCGCCCGCGCTTTCGAGCGCCGCGATGGGCGCACGGGAAACACCGTCAATCGCTTCGGCATAGAACTTGGCGAGCATTCCGGTCGCATGAAAGGCAACGGCGATGATGCCGGGCAGCGGGCCGAGGCCGACGGCGCCAACCATGAGCATCGCCACAAGAATCAGAGGTATCGCCCTGATGAAGGCGAGAAGTGTTCGAACCGTTCGATAGAGCGGCGGAGACACCATCGTTTCGGACGCAAGAATACCGAGCGGGGCCGACAGGACCACCGCTCCCAGAGAGCCAAGGATCGCGATCCTGAGCGTTTCGGCGCCGCCCTTCATGATCTCCCTCATCACGGTCGGATCAGGGGGAAACATCCGGCCGAGAAATTCTGCGATCCGGGGCCCGGCCGACAGGAGACGCGAGAACTCGACGTCGGTCGTCATGAAAGACCACAGAATTGCACCGGCGACCAATGTGCTGGCCGCGAAACCGCCGAACCCGCGAAACCGCATCAGGACACCGCTCGCAGACCGACACCGGGCATCCGCTCTGTGTCCCGGTATAGGTTCGCAGTCGCCTCCTCGCTCAGGTCGGAGGTCGGGACATCGAAGACGACCCGCCCACCGCTTATACCTACGATGCGTTGCGCGAAACGCCGCGCCAGATCGGGCTGATGCGACGAGAACATCGCCGTTGCGCCGCGCGCTCGTGCCGCGCCTGTCAGCAGCGTCAGAATCTCGGCTGCCCGGGCGGGGTCAAGACTGCTTACCGGCTCGTCTGCAAGGATCAGTCGCGGCTCCTGCGCCAGACAGCGTGCGATGGCAACGCGCTGCCGCTGTCCGCCGCTGAGACTGTCGACTCTGCGCTCGGCGAGATCGGCGATGCCGCAGTCGGCGAGCGCGGCCAGCGCAGTTTCCAGATCATGCGAAGTCGACGATCCCATCAAGGCGCGCAAGGGCGACATGCGTCCCAAGCGGCCATTGAGAACGTTGCGTAGGACCGTGGACCGTTCGACCAGGGCGAATTCCTGGAACACGAAGCCTGTGTCGGGGCGTCGCGCGCGCAGAGGCGGTCGATCGGGATCGAGCGACGCTCCCAAGACCGAAGTTCGCCCTTGCCAGCCCCGGAGCCTACCGTCGAGCAGTGCCAGGAGCGTCGTCTTACCCGCACCAGAGGGACCGAGCAGAGCGACGCTTTCCCCCGTGGGAACGAGCAGAGAAATCCTTTCCAGAGCCGGAAGATCCGAACCCGGATGAGCAAAGCTCAGGTCGTCGATCTGCACGGCCGGGCTCATTTCAATAGTCCGTATCGCCTCGCCAAGTCGCGCACACCTTCGTAGGCGGCGGGATCGGCTCTGACGTATCCATCTGGCCCATAGAGAAAGCGCAGTTTGTCGCGGTGCTCTGGCTTGTTCAGCATCATCATGGCATCGACGAACCGCGTGCGCAGGCCAACGTCCAGCCCTGGCCGAGCGATCACCACGTGGCTGGGAATGGCATCGCTCTCCGCGATCCAGGTCACCTGCGACTGCTGCTCCGGCGTGAGCAGGAGATCGGCATACTGACTGGCGCCTGCCGCCGCAACCAGCCCCTCGGCCATCGCCTGCATTGCCTGTTGATAGCCACCCGCGAAGAAGACCCGTCCGAAGAACGCGTCGGCGGCCTCCGGGCGGTCGATCAGCCCCGCGCGCTCGAACTCGGCAAGCGGGTAAAGATAGCCCGACTCCGATATCGGATCGGCGAAGGCGATGTCCCTACCACGCAGGTCGGCGAGCGACTGGATGCCGGCGTCGCGGCGAACGAAAACGCGGCCGGTGTAACTCGGATCACCGCGGTAGACCTCGGACAGGAGCGGGATCGCGTCGATCTCGGCCTCGGCCAGAACAAAGGGCAGCGCCCCCATGAAGGAGATATCCGCGTCACCGTTCCTCAACGCCTCGACCGCGGCGGCATGGTCGATGGTGACGAAGCCCTCGACAGGCACGCCGATCTGCTCGGACAGCCAGCCTGTGATGGCCTCGATATCCCCCAGCAGCTTGTCGGGATTTTCCTGCGGAATGAAGGCAAGGCGTAACGTATCATCTTGCGCGGCAAGGGGCGCCCCCAGAAGCACTGTGCTTGCTCCAGCCATGGCCAGAACGGCTCTGCGGTTCAGTTTCGTCGCCATCAGAAGGCCCTTTCGTCAATCGCGTTGGCGTCGGACTTGAACGCGCTCCAGCTTGCTTCCGCGGCCGCCCAGTCCTCGTCGCGCACCGCAGCGCCGACTTCTTCCAGCCCCTTGGCCAGCGCGTAGACATCGGGGCGGGCGGCAAGGTTTGACATGGTGCCGGCGTCGGCCGCGAGATCCGCCGCGACAGTGTCGACCAGCAGCAGGATATGCTCCGCATCCCGTTGTGGGATCAGCGTGTCGAGTGTCGAGGCAAACGTCGTGAGCTCGGAAAATGCCAGCCGGAAGGCTGTGTTTTCGCTGCCGAAGGCCTCATAAGGCTCATCCGCCGCGCCCACAGCTTCCAGATAGGCCGTGAGGTCGTCACGATCCGCCTCGGTCAGCCCAAGCGATTTCGTCTCGTCGAACCAGTCCACGACAGCCGCCAGTGTCGGCAGCGATCCGTCGTGGAAATAGGGTGCTGTATAGACGGTGCCGAGCAGCGTTGGGGTATCCAGTGCACCGGCACGAGCGCCTTCATAGACCTGCGCGACTGAGCTGATGTCGTGTGCCTGACGATCCAGGAAGTTCGCGTCCGGGACATGACAACTGGCGCAGGAACGGTCGCCGAGGCCTGCGAAGGGACGGTTGAAGATCGCCTCGCCGCGTCGGGCGGCCTCTGGCGCGGCACTGGTAAGCCTACCATCGGCTGTCAGCATGGCGTTGGGCAGAAAGTCGAATTCGAGCATATAGGCGACCAGCGCGTCCAGCATGAAGGGCGTCGGCTCCTCGCCGCCGAACTCGTTGACGATCACGTTGCGGCTGAAATCGCGCAGGGAAGCGAAGCGGCCATCGCGGCCATAGGGTCCGGTGAAGCGCAGTCCGCGCAGGCTCGGAATATCAATCGGGTCGTCGCGCCGGTCGTTGAAGATGGGATTGAAGAATGCGCCATCCACGTCGATCGCACCGGGCTGGTGGCTGGCGCCGGGGATGAAGAGGCGCTGGTTCACGTCCGAGCGGTTGTGACAGGTCGAACAGGCGATTCCGATATCACGCGCGGGACTGCCGAAGATCTGCGCGCTGTCGAACAGCATGTCGCCATAGGCGACGAGTGGGAGGTCCGTTTCATCTATGCCCTGCTCCTCGAAGTTGAGCACAAGCAGCGGCAGCGGGTCCTGATCGAAAATATCCGAGCCGGGCGGCAGGCTTGGCGGCACTTCGACGGAGCGGCCACTCAGCACCGCTGTTTCCGGTAGAGCGCTCAGCGTCCGCCGCGTCGTGAAAGTGTCGAGGAGATAGTTGTCGGCGAGATAGTCCGAGATGACTGCGCGCGCGGTTGCCATTGCTTCGGTGGAGGTAGGTGTCGTGCCTGCGCCAAGGAGACCGGGAGAACCCGCGCTGCTGGCGAGTTCCAGCCATGCGCGGCCGATACGCCTCGAAGCTTCGGGATCGGCGGCGGCGATGCCGTCCGCGAAGGCGCGGTAAAGTTCACGGGCTTCGCGCACGGCCCGCTGCGCGGTCGCCGGGCTTTCGGCCGCAATGGCCCGATCCAGCTCTTCTTCGAGCCTAAGCGCGATCAATCGCGTCGCCTCGGCGAAGACCGCATGCCGGTCCTCGCTCGAGATAGCATCCATGAGCGTGTCAGGCTTCACGTCGCTATCTTCATCCAGACGCGCCAGCGCGCCGAACGAGAAATCCGAGTTGCGGTGGGGTTCAGACCAAGCGGCCTCTACGTCGTCCCAGGGCAACGGCTCGAGATTTCCGAGGAAGAGTGTCAGCCGATAGGCGGCCGCTTCGGGAAGCCAGGGCGCTTCCTTGGCAGGAGTCGCCAAAGCAGAGCCAGAGAGGGCAAGCGCCCCTGCAAAAGCGGCAAGCAACAATGCAGGAAATCTCGAGGTCACAGCGTTCTCCGGTCTCAAAAGTTAGCCTATGCTAACATATATAGATAGTGCTAACAAGTTGTCATTCCCGCCAGATCGCGGCAATGTCCTGGCATGACGAAGTTGCAGATACATAGACGTGAGGCGTCCGACGCGAGCGACAGGGATGCCAAGGCGCAGGCGGAAGGCTTCGCGACCGTGCGCCAGGCGCATGAGAGCGAAATGGCCGAAGACTATGTCGAATTGATCGCCGAGCTGATCGAGATTCAGGGCGAAGCGAGGCCGGTGGACATCGCCGAGCGCCTGGGTGTGAAACCCCCCACGGTCACCAAGAACATCTCAAGACTAAAGGAGGCAGGCCTCGTTTCCCGCGAGAGGTATAGAGCCATTTTTCTCACCCCTGAGGGACAGAAACTGGCAGAGGCCTGCCGTAGGCGTCACCGTATCGTGGTGGCGTTTCTCCTGAGCCTTGGGATCGATGAGGAAACGGCGGAACGGGACGCCGAAGGGATCGAACACCACGTCAGCGAAACCACTCTGGAAGCCTTCGAGGCGGTGGTGACGCGCGCTCATGAAAAGCATTGACCTCGCGGTTTCGACTTTTGCCGGCGACCAATGGACGTCTGCGGAGAACTGAGAAATCCATGCGTTCTCCAAGTCCAAAGTCGTTGCTTACGAAGGATCGTGGCGGAGCTCCGGAGAGATGACATGCGCGATCCTTGAATGGGTCGACCGGCTCATCAACCGCCGCCCGGTCGAGCCTGTCGGCATTGTCCCTTCAGCGGAGGCGAGCACTACGCTGCTGTCGAAACATCGAGCATGGCCACGTGGCTGAAGCAAACCAGCCCCCCGGAAGTCTGACGTGGTTCATGCCGCGATAATGTTGCGGCCACGAGGACTGCTTTGCCAAGCAGGTCGGCGGCAAGGCCGCTTGAAAGGCGCGTCTCTGGAATCCGAAGCATCGGGTCGACCAGCAGTTGGTCGGCCCATTTCGAGGGCAGGCCGACTTCGCCTACCCGTGCCCATACAACTCGGCGTTCTGGTGGGCATTTCCTTCGTGCTCGAACTCCAGACTTGAATGGGCGATACCGAAGCCGTCCTTCAATCGGGACTTGATGTCGGCTTTCACGCTCTCGATGCGCGCCCAGCCCTGATCGTCCAGCACCACGTGGCAATCGAGAGCGACCTCATGCTCCTGCATTTGCCAAAGATGCACATGGTGGACATCCCGAACGCCATCGGCGTCCCGCATTGCCTGAACGACGGCGTCACTGTCGATATCAGGCGGACTGCCGAGCATCAGGGTCCGGATCGGCCCGCTAATTTCGGTCAGTGCCAAGTAAAGGATATAGAACGCGATCCCGATGGTGATGGCGGGGTCGACCCAGCGCAGGTCGTATAGGAGAATCAGCGTGCCACCGATGATGACAGCCACGGAGGCGAGCGCATCCGAAAGATTGTGCAGAAACAGTGCCCGGATGTTCACGCTGCCCTTCTGCATCGAATAGGTAAGGCCCGCGGTCAGCGCATCGATGACCAAAGCGATCCCGCCAAGGATGACGACCGTCCAGCCGCGCACCTCGGGTGGATCGATCATTCGCATGCCGCCTTCGTAGATCAGGTAGAAGCCGACGAGAATGAGCGTCGTGTAGTTGATGAGGGCGGCCACGATCTCGATCCGCCCATAGCCGAAGGTCATCGTCGAATCCGCGGGCCGACGCGCGATCTTGCGGGCGACGAAGGCGATGACGAGCGAGGCCATGTCCGAGAAGTTGTGCAGCGCATCCGCGATCAGCGCGAGACTGCCGGCGAATATGCCGCCGACGATCTGCGCCACGGTCAGCAGAGCATTGGCCCATATCGCTATGGAAACACGCCTATCCCCGGATTCGGGATCGAGATGCGCGTGGCTGTGGTCATGCGGCATGTCCATGCTCCTTCGGTAGACCTTTCCTCCGGGCACCCAGTCCAGGCACCGGAGGGACATCACCATTCCGGATCTTGCGCACCCGCGCGTTCATCCAATGGCGGATCGCATGGCGATACAGCTGCTCCTTGAAGCGACTGATCGCCTGTTTTCGGTTCTCGAGAAAATCGTCGGGTGAAGCGAAGGTTCCGAGATCACGGGCAATCCCGGTCTTCTGGATGTAGGTATCCTCACCGGTCCACCCGACCTGCGGCGCGTCAAGGCGATCCGTGCCGACACCATAACCGCACAGGCTTTCCCGGTCCGGGAAAGCGGCTTGGATCGCCTGAAGATATGGGCTGTCGAGAATGAACCCTTCGAGGTTCAGCCAGTCACCATCCAGTTCGACCTCGACCCAGGAATGCAGTATTTCCGCCGGAGCCCACGGATAGGCCGCCTCCGGCACCACGCCGCGCTGAAGCGCCTTGTGTATCGTGAACCCGTGCAGCCTGCATGGCACCCCCACGCCGCGCAGGAGCGCCATCAACAGGGTGGCCTTGGTGTTGCACTGACCATAGCCGTCCCGCAGCACGTCGCTGGCCGAGATGTCATCCGCCCGGTTGTAGCCAAAGGGAATGTCGTCGCGCACGAAATCGTAGATGGCGCCGATCCGATCGGCTCGCGGCAAACGTGACCAGCCCCGCGTCTCGATCAGGGCGGCGATGGCTGGCACCTTGAAATCCAACATCGGGGTGGTTGCCGTCAGGCAGGGGGAAGTTTGCACGAACTCTCTCCACGAATCGTCGGGAAGAGAGATAGTCCCTACAGTGACTGTAACTTCAAGCGTTTCCGCTCACGTGCCGCGTGGCGCCGCGAGAATGATCATTGCGCCCGTCAGGCTCACCATCGTCCCGACGAGATCCCACCGATCGGGACGATGCCCTTCGGCCAGCCACATCCAGAGCACCGAGGCGGCGATGTAGACACCGCCATAGGCCGCAAAGGCACGCCCCGCCGTGGACGTTTCGACCTGCGCGAGTAGCCATCCGAACAGTGCCAATGAAACCATGCCGGGTAAGAGCCAAAGCGGCGAGGCGCCAAGCCGCCACCAAGCCCAGACGGCAAAGCATCCCGCGATCTCGGCGATCGCGGCCAGCGGATAGGCGATGACGGCGTTCAAGTGCCGATGCCCTCGTGGTCCGTCAGGCATTCCGAGTGATCGCGCAGCACCTCGAGCACGCGGCAATCCGCCGCTCGCCCGCCGCTGCATTCCTCGATCATGCGTTCCAGCTCCAGCCGCAGCACCTCGAGCCGCGCCATGCGCTGCTCGACCTGCTTGAGCTGGCGCCGGGCAATGGCATCCGCCTCCTCGCAGGACCGGGCGGGATGATCACTGAGGTCGAGCAGTTCACGGATCGCATCGAGCGAGAAGCCAAGCTGCCGGGCATGACGGATGAAAGACAGGCGGTCGAGCTCGGCATTTCCATAGCGGCGCTGTCCACCATCGGTCCGCCCCGGTTCGGGCATCAGGCCGATCTGCTCGTAATAGCGGATGGTCTGCACCTTCGTGCCCGTCTTCTTCGCCAGATAACCGATCGTCAGCATATCCACCTCTCCGCCTTACCTACAGTGTGTGTAGAGTTAAGCGCTATGCCGCACAAGTTCCGGTGAAATATCCCTTGAACCTACAGTGACTAGAGGAGCTAAACACGCAGCAAAGTTAGAATCGACAATGGGCGGAGCGACGTGAAGCTTTCAGGTCTTCGGCGGGTATTATGGGTCTTAGCGGGCGTGGCTGTGTTCGCTTTCATCTGGCTGTTGCTGTGGTGGGACTACCGCGCCGACCGCGCCCAGAACACTGACGATCCAGCGTTTGTCGCGGAGTTCGAGCTGACTGATCACCAAGGCATGATCCGTACCGAGGAGGATTTCGCGGGGCGCTGGATGTTGGTGTTCTTCGGGTTTGCCAACTGTCCCGATGTCTGTCCGACGACGCTCGCGGAAGTAGCTGCCGTCGTGGATGGCCTGGGCGAGGATGCCGAAAAAGTGCAACCGATCTTCATATCGATTGATCCCGAGCGGGATACTCCAATGGCTCTCGCCGACTTCGTTCCGCGCTTTGACTCGGGCATTATCGGGCTCACAGGCACATCAAAGCAGATCGCAGAGACAGCCGAGACCTTTCCAATTTATTTCGAGCGGATCGAGGAAGCCAGCGCGCCGGATGGTTATACAATGGGGCATACATCTCACCTGTTCCTTTTTGATCCACAGGCGGGCTTTGTCGACTCCTGGTCCTACGGCACCCCGGCCGAAGAGATCCTTGCCGATCTGAGAAAGAGGATCTGATCGCCATGACCCGACTTTCCGGAGAAACGGCTCTTGGCCTGGCGTGGATCATTGCGTTCACCTCATCTCTCGCCGTGCTCTTTGTCGGCGAAGTGCTCGGACAAGCGCCTTGCGTGCTCTGCTGGTTCCAACGAGCCTTCATGTTCCCCTTGGCCATCGTTCTGGGGCTCGGATTGTGGTGGCAGGACCCGCGCGTGGGCCGATACGGAGTCGCGTTGGCCTTGGGTGGTGCCGCCTTCGCGTTTTGGCATATGGGCCTCTATGTCGGCCTGATCCCCGAGCGTATCCAGCCTTGCATGGCGACCGGCCCCTCTTGCACCGACGATAACCAGCTGCTCTTCGGCATACCGATTCCACTGATGGCGCTTGTCGCCTTTGCGCTAATCGGGCTGCTGTCAGCTCTTTCACTCAAGGAAAAGCAAACATGAATCGACGCGGCCTCCTTTTGTCCGTTCTCGGCATTGGTGCCGCAGGCTTCGGCGGCGCGGCCTGGTATGCCACCCGCCCCCAACCCGTGGCCGAGGCAGGACCCCTCGCACCTGAGGTGAACGACGTGCTGATCCGGCCCTATTCCCCGATCCTCGGACCCGAGACCGCGCCGGTCACGATCGTCGAATTCTTCGATCCAGCTTGCGAGGCCTGCCGCGCGTTCCATCCCGTAGTCAAGGATATCATGGCTGAACACGGAGATGCGGTGCGTGTCGTGATCCGATACACGCCTTTTCACGGTGAAGCTTCGGTGGAAGCGATCCGTGTGCTCGAAGCTGCGCGGATGCAGGACGTGTTCGAACCGGTGCTCGAAGCGGTCTTGCGAGAGCAGCCCCGGTGGGCATCCCATGGGACCCCTGCACCTGGCTTGATCCTTGAGATTGCTGCAAGCGGAGGTCTGGATGTCGAAGCAGCCCGGACACAAATGCTGGCCCCCGGTGTCGTGGCAGTGCTCAACCATGACCGCGCTGATGTCGAAACGGTTGGCGTGCGGCAAACGCCCACGTTCTTCGTGAACGCCAAGCCGCTAGACCCGTTCGGTGAGGCCGAACTGCGGCGACTGGTGGCTGCGGAAGTTGCGGCCAGCCAAAGTTGATGCGCGGACAGATACAGGAAGAATTGTCATGAAAAAGCGACCATACGTCAAAGGATTGGCCGTTATTTTTGTGCTCGCGGGCTTGTCGGCCCCGGCAATTTCCGGCTCGGAAGATGTGAATGTCGAGAACGCGTGGTCCCGCGCCTCCATCGGCGCGAGCCGTCCGGGTGCCGCCTATATGATCGTGCGCAACACGGGGGAAGACGCGGTCACGTTGACCGGGCTTACAACACCTTTGGCCATGATGCCCGAAATCCATGAGACGAAAAGCAATGCCGATGGCGTAAGTTCAATGACGCCTGCTGGAGAGATCACGATTGAAGCGGGCGAAAGCCTAGCATTGGAGCCAGGCGGGCTACACGTCATGCTGATGAACTTGCACAACCCGATGACCGAAGGCGAGACTTTCCCGCTGACACTGACCTTCTCGGACGGCGACGAAGTGACTGTCGACGTCCCGATCCTGGACATTGCCGCGCGCGGGCCGGAGGGCTGATGCAGCGTCGGCATTTGCTTCGATACGGTGCAGCGGGTGCAGGCGCTCTCGGACTGATGCTTGGTGTCGGATGGTGGCGCGTGGACGGACCCGGTGCCTCGAAACCAGCTGGCCAACGGCCCCTAGCCCTGTCGGCAATGGACTTCCGTCTGACCGATCATGAAGGCAATGAAGTGGGCCCAGACACCCTGATCGGCCGCCCGACCATGGTGTTCTTCGGGTTCACCTACTGTCCAGACGTCTGCCCAACGACTCTGTCGGATATCTCCGGCTGGCTTGACGATCTCGGAGACGCGGCCGCGCAGATGAACGTGGCCTTCATCACGGTCGATCCGGAGCGGGACACGGTCGAGGCCATGGCCGAATACGTCGGCTATTTTCATCCGGCCATCCGCGGCTGGACGGGGCCGGAAGACCAAATTGCCCGCGCTGCAGAAGGATTTCGTGCCTTATACGAGCGCGTCCCAACCAAGGGCGGGGGTTACACAATGAACCATACGGCAAGCGTGTTCCTGTTCGATGCCGAGGGTGAGCACGTCACCATGATCGACTATCACGAGCCACGAGAATTCGCAGTGCCGAAGATCCGGCGCGCACTGCCAGAGGACGTAGAGGGGGCAACATGAAGAAGCGAGCTGTTTTGAGGACCGTGGCGGTCGCAGGCGCATGTTCGGTGACTACCATCGCCATCTCTGGAGTTCTGTCGAAAGAACCGATGCCCCAGCAATTGCCGAAACAACGCTTTGGACCCCCGATCCGCTCTCGGTACCGCAACTTGTCGACCACGTTGTGACGCTGCCTAAAGCACCACAAGCCGATGGGGGGTGCCCAATTCGACCTATCACTCTATTGCAGCCTGCCTTCGCCGAAACCTCGTTGCCCGAGATAGAGCTGCCTTTAATCGTTTGGACGCATGAGATCGCGTCGGGCGAGATACTGGATGTGGTCCTAGCGGACGCTGGCATTCCTGCACCTGCCCGCGCAGAGATCGCCCTGGCACTTGGTGTGGAATATGATCCCCGCCGACTGCGCCCATGGCATGCGGTCGCCGTGATCTCAAAAGCGGAGGGGAACCCAAGGCGCGTGGAACTGGCCGTCGACGACGGGGTGCAGATCGAAACGATCCTGGGTAGGGATCTTGTCATCGGCGTATTGGGGCCAGACCCCGAGATGGTAATTTTCGCAAGCGAGGCAGTGATCGAAAGTTCTGCTCTCGATACGCTTGACAAGGCAAGCCCCCCTGCACGCTTCTCGGGCGACTTGGCGCGAATGCTGGGCGGTACGAGGATTTTCGAAGCGAACTCTCCGGCGGCGAGTTGCTGCGGTTCCTTTGGCACGAGGCGCAAGACAGGAACGCTTCATCGGCCGTCGCGGTGGGTATGGTCGGGTGGTTGGGATGGCGCATGGCTTCGACGCGCTTACAAGCCCTGCCCATCCCTGCGAGGTGCCGGACGATCACGAACAAGGGCAGCGCGTGATGGCCGGCCATGTGATCGGTCGCGTTGATGCGACCGCAACTGCAACCGGCCCAACCTGCCTTATGAAGTGTTCATGGACGGTCGTCCCACCGACCCGCTTTCAGGCGACCGGGTTACAGAGGCGGCCGAGCGTGAGACAGACGACACGACCGCACTTGAGCGACCGAGTGAGGCGCGCCCGCTCTTGGCTGAACGTCTCACCAGCGAACTTGTGCAAACAACAACTCGAAAGGCTTTATTCTATGAAACGACTAGCTCCCGCCCTTGCGGTCGCGTTCGCTTTGCTGCCTGCGGCACAAGCTTTCGCCGAGGCGATCCCGATCGATGTCCGCAAAACCAGCGGCTGCGGGTGTTGCCTGTCCTGGATGAAGCACCTTGAGGAAAACGGCTTTGCGCCGAAGGGCGAGGACATGTTCGGGGGACTTCTCGTACGTTTCAAAGTCGACAATGGCGTGCCGCAGCGCATGGTGTCCTGCCATACGGCTTTGGTCGACGGTTACGTGATCGAAGGCCACGTACCGGCGTCCGACATCCAGCGCCTGTTGGACGAGCGCCCGGATGCAGTGGGGCTGGCGGTGCCAGGGATGCCCTATGGCTCGCCCGGCATGGGACCGGAAGACGATCGCGAGGCCTATGACGTGTTCCTGATCCGCGGCGACGGGTCGACCGAGGTCTTTAGCAGTTACTCGGCCTCTGACTGACGTATCGACGAGACCTCAGCGCATGGAAAGTTCCTTCCCAATAGCCCTCGGCTTTCTTGGAAGCCTGGCCGCCGGATCGCTGACAGCCGTCGGGGCGGTCCCCGTTCTCTTTGGGCGCATCCCCTCCCGAGCCACGCGCGATCTTCTGCTTGGCTTCGCCGCAGGTGTCATGCTCGCAGCCTCGTTCTTCTCGCTGATCATCCCGGCTCTCGACGCAGCCGAAGGACAGTTCGACAACGGTGCACTCCCCGCGGCCATCGTTTGTGTTGCGATCCTGCTTGGCATGGGCGCGGTCGCTCTGATGAACGAAAGGCTGCCGCATGAACATTTCAAGACGGGGCGGGAAGGTCCCGACGCTGCTTCGCTGCGCCGTGTCTGGCTCTTCATTTTCGCGATCACGATCCACAATTTTCCCGAAGGTCTTGCCGTTGGTGTCGGGTTCGGCGCTGACGGTTTCTCTGGCGGCTTGCCGCTTGCGATCGGCATAGGGCTACAAAACGCTCCCGAGGGTCTCGCCGTAGCGGTCTCATTGCTTGGTGAAGGATATTCTAGGCGCCGCGCGTGGGGGATTGCCGCACTGACAGGTCTTGTCGAGCCGGTAGGCGGGCTTCTTGGCGCTGGCATCATCAGCATCTCGCAGCCGCTGTTGCCTTGGGGCCTCGCCTTCGCTGCCGGGGCGATGCTCTACGTCATCAGTCACGAAATCATTCCGGAGACCCACCGTTCCGGCCATCAAAACAGGGCGACTTTCGGTCTTGCGGTCGGCCTCGTGATCATGTTGTTCCTCGATGTATGGCTGGGATGATGAGATGAAACAGTCCCTTTTCCCAGGTTTCATTGCGGCTGGAACTGCTTTTATTGTCGATCAGGTGGCAAAAGCAATTGTCGTCGCCAATGCGGCGGATTTGAGCGCCGGAATTCCGGTCTTTCCCGGATTCAATCTCATCTACCTGCGCAACGATGGCGTGACATTCGGACTATTTGGTGGAGCGCCATGGTGGAGCCTTGCGGCGTTGGCCCTCGCTATCTGCGGCTGGTTGACGGTCATGTGGGTGCGCACTGCCAACCCGGTTGAGGCTATCGCCTATGGTGCGATTATCGGTGGCGCGCTCGGCAACGTTATGGACCGCATCCGGTTTCGGGGTGTGACGGACTTCCTCGATTTCTACGTCAGATCCACGCATTGGCCCGCCTTCAACATGGCGGATGTTTTCGTGGTCGGCGGCGTGGGCCTGCTGCTGATAGCGCTTTGGTTGAGCGCCAAGTTTCAGAATGGCCCATGATTACGGGCTTGCCATCACTGACTGGTCGGGGCCGTAACATTCCCCTGCGGTCCGGGATTAGCTTTGCGGCGGGCGGTCTGACGGTTCTGACCCTTCCACCGTTCTCATGGCTCATCGTTGTTCCGGTCGCCTTCTCAGCACTCTTTCTCGTGCTCCGGCAGGTTTCGACAACGCCTGCCTTCTTCATCGGCTGGGTCTTCGGAATGGGCCAATTCGGGTTTGGAATTTCTTGGATCGCCGAGAGCTTTTACGTCGATTCCGAGCGTTTCGGCGCCCTGGCGATCCCCGCAGTCGCGGGACTGTCCGCCGGATTGGCCATTTTCCCGGCTATTGCGGCGATGTTATTTGCCGCCATCATGCAGCGCCGTGCTGTAAGCGGCATTTCGGCAGGCCTTCTGCTTGCAACCTGCTGGGTTGCCGCAGAATGGCTGCGTGGTCATGTCCTGACGGGGTTTCCCTGGAACCTTGCCGCTTATGCCCTTCTCGATCATGCCGCCTTGCGCCAACCCGCTGCTTGGGTCGGAAGCTACGGTCTGAGCTTTCTCACAGTCTTCATCGGCATATTGCCGGGTGTTTTGCTTGTGGACGCGCCAAAAAAACGCGCGTTCGTTCTCGCACTCTTCGGCGTTGCGGTGACAGGTCTCGGGGGTGGCGGTGTGCTTCGATTGAGGCAGGACGTGCCGCCGACGGACATTGCTTTGCGCGTTGTGCAAGGCAATGTGCCTCAAGTCGAGAAGTGGGCGCCGGGCAGCCGAGAAAGCACGTTGGAAAAATACCTGCGCTTGTCCGCGCCACCCGGACGTTTTGATCTGCTGCTGTGGCCGGAAACGGCCTTTCCCGGTTTTTTGGACGAGGACGCTGCGGCGCGCACGCGGTTATCCACGGTTTTGCTAGACGGCAGGATCCTTTTGACAGGTGTGCCTGACCGCCTAGAGGGCGATGGGGGAACCCGATATTTCAACACGGTTCAGGCCTATGACGGCAGCGGCGAAATTCTGACGGGATATGCAAAACATCATCTTGTTCCGTTCGGGGAATATGTGCCCCTGAGAGGCTGGCTGCCGATCGAGCGGCTGACCGAAGGTTTGGGCGATTTCACGCCAGGACCAGAGCCACGCACGCTGGCGATCCCGGGTGCTCCTCCGGTCGCGGTGGCAATCTGTTACGAGATCATTTTTCCGGGCCATGTGGTCGATGATCTTTTCCGTCCCGATTGGATATTCAACGCCACAAATGATGCCTGGTTCGGAACCAGCATCGGGCCCGAGCAACACCTTGCATCCGCACGCATGCGCGCGGTTGAGGAAGGTCTTCCCGTGGTCCGCGCGGCCAACACCGGGATATCCGCGATCATCGACGCCAACGGAGAGATCGTCGCGCGCCTCGACACCGGGCAAACAGGGGTCATAGATGCCAACCTGCCGACAGCGCTAGCGCCCACGCCTTACGCACGTTTCGGCGATTGGACATCGCTGGCGCTCATCTGTGCGGCCTGGGCCCTGATCTTTGCCGTCAGATTGACCAAACGACGTTCGAATACAAAATACTCAAGATCGGAGGAATCGTGATGCTGGTGCTCGCAGGCTTTGTCGGAGGGGCGCTCTGGGATGGCTATCTGGCGCCACGGCGGGAAGGGAACCGCCTGGATATACTTCAATACGCGACAAGCTTCGGTATTGCTTTTGGTCTAATCGCTTTTTTCACCTCGGTGATTCTCTTGCGCATCACGTCCTGAGATTACTTTGGCACCGGCAACGAATTGAGACGACTGTTCAACATATTATTTCGCTCGTTCTTGGCGGCTTGCGCAGCAGGCTTGGTCGTTTCCGGTGTCGCCTACTTTCTGCTGCGCGCCTCCGTTCCTAAGTATGAGGAGGACTTTAGCGTTGAGGGTATAGAAGGCCCGGTCGATATCCTGCGGGATGCTTCAGCCATACCGCACATTTCCACAGGCTCCGCTGCGGAAGCCTATTTCGCGCTCGGCTTCATTTACACGCAAGATAGGCTTGGTCAGTTGTTGAAAACAAGGCGCGCAGCACAAGCCCTGTTGCCACTTGAGCAGATGGGCGAGATTTAATCTCCGCCATCCGACGCACTCGAAGTATATTCCGCCGGTGTCAACGCGCGGCTTGGGCTAGTGTTCGAAGGCGGGCGCGGCAGAGGCTCACCCGAACGATTGATCGCGGATGAGAGAATGATCACGGGGTCACGTCCGTCATGTGTGGATGCCCCATGCGACCGATGACACTTGAATTGTTTACCGCCTCGCCAAAGTCCAGCCTGACTGCATTGGCACCATGGCAAACATCCGTCTGAACATCATCATCGCTCTCGGCCTGAAGCTGGTCTTTCTCGTGACCACGGTCCTCGGGATCACCGGCCTGTGGATCGCCATTCTCGCCGATACGGGCGCGACCGTGCTCGTGACTCTGAATGCGCTTCGGCTGCTGTTCTTCCGGCCGGACAAGAAGAGCGTCGTTGTAGACCGTCCTGATCGAGAGACATCCAGAACCGGCGGAACCGCTCGCGGCCCCGAGGGCGTTGCCTCCCGGGAAGCACGGGACATGGTATGAGCGGCAGTCTTCTGATCTGGATACCGGTGCTGTTGGCTGCCGTCTGGGCCGCGCATTGGGGCGCGGAGCATCTGGCGGAGCCTTTGAAGAAGCTGCGCAAGCAATGGGGCTTCTCGGTGGCCGCCGGCGGTGCTTTCGTCGGCCTCGCCGCGGCCTCTCCGGAAGTCGGCATCAACACCACGAGCGCCCTGCGCGGTGTCGGCGATATCGGCCTGGGCGCGCTACTGGGGTCGAACGTGCTCGCCATTCCCCTGATGGTGGTGACGGCCTACGCCGCGACGCGCAGGAAGCGCATCGAGGGGCATGACAATCACGCCGAGCATCGGCGGGCGCATCTCCTGGAGGTGGATCGCCGGGCCGTCACGATGCAGGCCCTGCCCTATCTGGGGATCATCGCACTCTTCGCCCTGCTGACGCTGCCCGCGCCCTGGCGTGGCCTCCAGCCCCTCGACGGCTGGCTCCTGCTGCTGGGCTATCTTGCCTATGTCACGCAGGCTCTGTTGCGCGGACGCGGCGACGGCGAAGAGGTCGAGTGGAGTTCAAAGGAGAAGCGGCTGGCGGCGGCCGGTGTCGCGTCCCTGGCCATTGGCGCCTACTTCACCGTCTTCTCCACCGAGAAGATCGTGGCCGCGTTCGGGCTGTCCAAGATCATCGGCGGCCTCTTCATCACCGCTCCCGTGGCGGCACTGCCGGAAATCTTCGCGACCTGGTATGTCGCCCGCAGCGGCCAGGTCACTTCGGGCGTGACCAGCGTCATCGGCGATCATGCCGTGACCATGACCTTGGCCTTCATTCCGCTGACGATCGTCGGGATGACGATCGATGATTTCCAGCTGTTCTGGGTCACGCTGAGCTTCGTGGCCCTGATGCCCGCGCTTTACGCCGCCTTCATCTGGTGGGGGCGCAAGGGCTTCCGGCTCTGGCAGGTCCTCACCCTGCCAGTCGTCTTCGCGCTCTACCTTGTCCTTCTGGTGGTCTGGGTGCAGCCCTTCGGCACGGGCGGGTGAGGCTCTCATCGTCGCACCGCGCCCGCTCAATGCAGCGGAACCGAGGTCCCGGAGTGCCCTGTCCTGGACGCCCTGCTGGACTGACTACCGGCTACTCCTGCGCGACCGCCTCGCGGAACAGGGCCGCCAACAGACTGAACGCCGACCCAAGGCGCTGAGAAATCTGCCTCGTCAACTGGACCGCATCTCGGTCCGGCGCGCAGGGATCGCCGCGAGTTTCAGACCACGTATCTGTCCCAGCTGCCGTAATGCTCCGCGCTACGCCGGCCCCGAGGCAGGCTGAGAACGATCAGTGCCAAGCCGGCCAGGATGCCAACGAGGCTTCCCGGGACGGTGCCGCCCCCCAGCAACCAAGGCGCGATCACGAGCCACAGTCCGAAGCCCAGATTGAGGAAACGCAGCGGTCGCGCGACCTCGGCCCACGCGATCACGGCGGTCGTCAGGACCAGCGCGCCTACCAGATGATCACTGCCCGCCAAGGGCATCTCGTTGCCGAAGATGGCGCGTGACAGCATCAGGAAGGCGCCGAGGGCGGCGCTGAGGCCAAGGGTCCATGGAACGGTGACACCGCGCGCGCTTTGCCGAAACAGCTTCGTAGGCACGGCATCGAAGCTCATCGAACCGCCGCTTGTCGACCCCGGCAACGCATCGCCTTGGAAGAAGGCACGCCCAAAGGGGCGGCCGCGCCGCGTATTCCAGATCATGAACTGGATCATTGCCACGACCTCGTCGAGCGAGAACGGGATCATGATCAGCATCGCCGCCGCCGCCAACAGGCAGATCGTGCAATAGGTGCCAATCGTGATCGGCTGAATGATGATGAAGTAGATGCTCACGATCCCCAACGGACCGACGACGATGCCGAAGAGCGCGACCATCCATGGCATCGTGCGCCACCGCTTTCGACTGCCCATCACCCCCATCAGGATTTCGAACATGTAGCTCATGGCGCCCAGCCCTCCGTCGGCCACCGGCCAAGCCTTGGAGACGTCGGAGGTGACGATATATTCGCTGCCGTTCAGAGCCGAGGGAGAGGAGAAGAATGGCTCCCAGATGCCGCCGACATGACCCAGCTGGTAGGCAGACAGGATGCGCGACAGAAGAAAGCCTATTACCCCGAGCGCGATGATCGGCAGTCGTTGCACGTAGGTGGACGGACAGTAGGTCCAGCCCGGCGGTATATCGCCTTCATCCATCATGCCCTCGCGCGACATGCCGGGCATCATCGGGATCAGGATGGTCAGCGCGATGACGAGCGCGCCGATCAACGTGTCGTTCGCATAAACCGCCGGGTCCGGCGTCCAGAAGACCAAAGGCGCCGCCAACAGCCAGACCCCCAGCGCGGCGTTGGCCCATTGCGCCCAACCGTTGCCAGGCCGCATCGAGATCAGCGCCAGGGCAGTGATAACCAGTCCTGTGAAAACGTCATTCCAGGCCGTCAACCAGCTGCGCGTTGCCGCGGCCCAAAGTCCACGATCTTCGGTGACGCGCTGCACGGCAGCGCTGAACTCGGTCTGGTCGAAGGTGCCGAAAACAGAAGGCGCAGTGGCCAACCAAAGACCCAGCCCGGCCACCAGCCAATGCACCCAGAGCATCTGGAAATGCATCATCCGCATGTGGTTGTCGTGCCCGCGCGCGGCCGAGTCCGCTTCGGCGGGGCTGTCGTCCTCGCTGAGCTGCTCGGCATTCGCCTGCACGACCTTGGTCGCGGAAACCCGCGCGGCATTCAGCCCGTTTTCCGAATACCAGTGATAGGGATCATCCTTCAGATTTCGCAGGATGCGCGGCATGTC
The DNA here is from genome assembly GCF_024159025.1 of Limimaricola litoreus. GTDB lineage: Bacteria > Pseudomonadota > Alphaproteobacteria > Rhodobacterales > Rhodobacteraceae > Limimaricola > Limimaricola litoreus. Next base: position 44,812 of record NZ_JAMYXC010000129.1, on the reverse strand, counting down.
TTCCCGCAGGCCGTGCTGCGGCTGCCAGCCCAACTGCTCCCGGGCGGTCGAAAGGTCCAGCTCGTAGTGATCGGAGGATATGTCCACCATCCAAGCTCGGATAAAGGCGTCCTCGCCGAAGATCCGGTTCTCTCCCCAAGCGCCGATCTTGGCGAGTTTCGGCGGGATGTTCCAGGTGATCCAATCCTCTCCATGCAACTCGTGCCCGATCAGGCGCTGCAACTCTCCGAAGGGAATGGGTTCGGCTTCGCCCAACAGGACCGGAAGCACATCCGGGAGGTCCACCCGACGATCCACGATGCGTTCGATCGCATCCAGCAGGTCTTCGAGATGCAGAAAGGCCTGTCCGCGTGAGAGATCGCCCGGGTAAACTTTGCCGCTGAAGCGCTTCTCGTAAATGCGCGCGATCTGGTGAGCCAGGAACGTGGAATGCCCTTGGTCGTCGTAGATGCCGGCAGGGCGCATCAGGACGAGCTTTTCTTCGCCCCTCTCCTGTCTCAACATCGCCTCGGTGCGCACCTTCGAGGCACGGTAGGGAAGCTTCGCATCGAACGGCGCGTCTTCATCGATTGGCTGCCCCGGCGAAGTCGGCGCATGCGCGAGCATGGTGGAGGCAAAGACGAACTGCTCGAGCTGGAACTCCTGCAATCCCTTCAGCAGCCGCTTCGTCCCCTCCACCGTCACGGCGTCATATGCGGGGCTGTCCTCACCCGTCAGATCGAAATAGGCCGCGAGATGAATACACGCGGCAATGCGATCGCCATAGGCAAGCCGCACCCTCGCCAGAGCTTTGTCTACGCTTTCCTGATCGGTAATATCGAAACAGACACATTCCGCTTGGTGAGGCGGGTGTGGTGGCGAATGGCGGTCAAGCCCGACAACGCGGTAACTCTGATGCAGGCGTCGCACGACCGCTCCGCCAAGATAGCCGCTGGAGCCGGTGACGAGGACGACGGGCTTGTCCGGTGTCTCCGTCATTCCTCACCTATTTGCGCAGATACTTCACCAGCGCCACGATCGCGAGGATCACCAGCACGAGGATCAGGAGACCCCAGATCCCCATGCCGAACATCATTCCTCCGCCCATCATTCCGCCGTCCATCATCTATGTCTCCTGTGCTGTGGCCGCGCCGATACTCGTAAGGGCCTGCTGTCCCTCAACCTTCGGCATGGACGATGGGTCCAGACATCGCCGCCGAGACAGAAAAAAGGGCGGAGCGCCTCGCAGCGCTCCACCCCTCTCGTCAGCAGCAGCCCGAACGGCCTTCCGGTTGCGAGACCTTCTGGACGAGATCCGCGGTTTCCGCGCCCTGCGCCTCACGCGCCACGTCGGCCTGCGCCACCATCCCGCAGCACTTGCCCTCGCCGTCGGTCACGACGGCGCGGCGCACCTGGCGCTCTTCCATCTTGTTGCAGCAGGAGGAGACGTCCTCCTCGGGCGAGGTGGTCAGCACATCCGTCGACATGACCTCGGAGACGGCCGTATCGCCGGACTTGCCTTCGGCAACGGCGCCGCAGCAGATGTCGCGATCCGTCACGATGCCCATCGGCTCGCCCGCGTCGTTGAGCACCGGAAGCGCCCCGATGGAGCGTTCGGCCATCAGCTTCGCGGCTTCCTGGATGGTGGTGTTCCCGCCGCAACAGACGGGATTGCTGGTCATGATGTCCTGAACTTGCATGTTTCGCTCCTCTGTTGAGTGCGGGATGAAAACGAGCAGCCCCATTGCCGCGTTCCCGCTTCGCGCGCGCCTCGGCAGCGATCCGCAAGGTGACGGTTTCGTGAGCGAATTTCCCCTTCGCCCGGTAGACAGGCGGCGCGTCCGTTCTTAGATCGTTGCCATGCGCCTCTGGGTTCGCCTTGCCACGTTCTGCCTGTCGCTGACCCTTCTGGTCGGCGTGCTGGTGCATGACGTTGCCGGCGCCCGAATGTCGATCGACATGGCGGCGTCCAGCACCGTGGAACAGCAGGACGATCTCTGCCCAGCCTGTGCGCCGGATGCGGGCGAACAGGTGGTTTGCGACCTCGACTGCACCGCGCCGCTGCTGTCCCCGGAGACGTCCATGGCAGCGCTGCCGCAGGCTCTCGCCGCGACCGCTCGTGATTGGCCCGCGGACGCGGCGGTTCGAACACGCCAGCCGGGCTTCGACCCCGCGCCACCACGAGTCACCATCCTGAGCTGACCGGCCGCACCGCGCAGGTGACGGCCCGGTTTCGTCATGCCCGCCCGATCTCGGCAGGCGGACGCTGAACCGACCTTCTCCTTCTCGGGATATTCTCCATGACCACTCATTTCGCACGTGCGCTGTCGCGCCGTCGCGTCCTGTCCTCCGGCCTCGCCGCGATGGGCATGACGATGCTCGCCCCGGGCCTCGCCCGCTCAGCCCCCCGGAGCGCCCCTCCGGACGCCGTCACCGCCCTGGCTTTCGACAGAACTGCCCTCCTTGCCGCCACGCCGGACGGCCTACTGCGCCACGAGGGCGATGCGTGGACCCGGCTCGACGCTCCGGCGGGCCTCTCCGCCATCGCCACGCATCCCGACCGCCCGGGCACGATCCTCGCCGGATGGCGCGACGGCGCCCTGCGTCGCAGCGATGACGGCGGCCAAAGCTGGGCACAGGCCGATGCCGGGCTGCCCGGCGCGGCAATCCTTTCGGTCGCTGTGGCCGCGCAGGCGCCCGACACCATCTATGCCGCTCTCGAAGGCGACGGGCTCTGGCGCAGCGAGGATGGCGGCGAGACGTGGGCCTTCGTGATGGACCGCCCCTATCTCGGCGGCGAGGAGCATGACGTGCTCAGCCTCGTCTCCGTGGCGCACGAGACCGGCATGGGTGGCATCTGGCTCTATGCCGGGACGCGGGCCGGCCTGACGCGGGTGCCGGACTGCTTCTGCCGCTGGCAGGACGTGGTCGCAGGCGACGCGCTGGACGCGCTCGTGGCAGGCGACACGCCCGTCACCGCCGCTTCGCTGCCCGAAGGCGAGGCCGTCGAGATCCTCGCCCTTGCCCCCGACGCACCACAGCGCCTTCTCGCAGCGCTGCCCTCCGGGCTGTGGCTGTCGATGGATGCGGGGGTGAACTGGGAGCAGAGCGCCTCCGACCCCATCAGCGCCGTCGCCGTCGACCCCGCCGATCCGCTCCATGTGATCTCCGCCGATGCCGCCGGCCTGCGCGTCTCGTGCGACGGCGGCACCACCTGGTCCCCTTTCGATCTTTCCAAGGATAGCTGACATGAACCGCAAGCTTCTCACCGGCACCGCTCTCGCGCTGGCCGCCGTCTCTGCCATCGGCATCGCAACCTTTACCACCGCCGAAACCGACAGCGCGGCGGTCACGCCCGCCGAGACCACCGTCCCCGCCGACCGGCAGATGACGATCTGGCGCGACCCGGGCTGCGGCTGTTGCGACGCCTATGCCGACTACATGGAGGAGAACGGCTACCATGTGACGCGGATCGACGACCGCGACTTCGACAAGCGCTCGATCGAGGCCGGGGTGCCCGAGCAGGGGCTTGGTTGCCATCTCGCGCAGGTCGACGGCTACTATGTCAGCGGGCTGGTCCCGGCCGAAATCGTGGCGCGGCTGACCACCGAGCGCCCCGAGATCACCGGCATCACCCTGCCCGGCATGCCGATGAACGCCCCCGGCATGGGCGGCAAGAGCGGCACGCTCAAGACCTACGCCTTCGCCGGCGACGAAGTGACGGTGTTCTCCGATGAATGAGTGCATGGAAGTCATGATGTCGATGATGAACGGACCGATGATGGGCGCCATGATGGCCGGGGGCGGGGTCGTCATGCTGCTGGTGCTGACCCTGCTCGTGCTGAGCCTGATGGCGCTGGTCAAGTTCCTCAGGAGCGCGCGATGAGACGCGGGCTGGCCATCGGTCTCGCCTCGGGCCTTCTTGGCGCCGCCGCGATCGCGGCGGTGGCCCAAGGGCTGACAGAGGAGGACCCGGAAGGAGCGGCACCGGCGGAAACCGCGGGGCTCGCCGTCCTCGGAGAGCCTGTCACGCGGGACATGGTCGAACAGGGCGGCGCGATCTATGCCGAGAGCTGCGCCGCCTGCCATGGCGCGCAGCTCGAGGGCCAGCCCGACTGGCGCCGTCGGACCGAGGACGGGCGCATGCCCGCCCCCCCGCATGGCGACAGCGGCCACACCTGGCACCACGCCGACCGCGATCTCTTCACCATCACCAAGCATGGTGTCGGCGCGGTGGTGCCCGGCTACGAGAGCGACATGCCGGCCTTCGCGGGCCTGCTGAGCGACGACGAGATCAAGGCGGTTCTGGCCTACATCAAGACCAGCTGGTCCGAGCGCGAGCGCGGCTTTCAGGCAGAGGTCTCGGCCGGGGCCGAGGGCAAGCCATGAGCACGGCGGAACAGGCCCCGCGCAGGCGATCCCGAGGCCGGGCCTTGGTGCTGCTCCCAGCGGCGCTGTTCGCAGCGCTCGCGGCGGCTTTCTACTGGGGCCTGATGAACTCCGACGACCGACTGCCCTCGGCCCTGATCGGTCGCGCGGTGCCCGAATTCGACCTGCCGCCGATCGACGGGCGCGATGACGGCCTGTCCTCGTCCGATTTGCAAGGCGAGGTGTCGATCGTCAACGTCTGGGCCTCGTGGTGCGTGCCCTGCCGGGTCGAGATGCCGCTTCTGGTCGAGCTGGCCGCCCAGGGCACGGTTCCGATCCACGGCATCAACTACAAGGATGCGCCGGACGCGGCGCTCGCCTTCCTCGACGAGACGGGCGACCCCTATAGCCGCATCGGTGCCGACCGCTCGGGACGCACCTCGATCGACTGGGGTGTCTACGGGCTGCCGGAAACCTTCGTCATCGATGAGCAGGGGCGGATCGCCTACAAGCATGTCGGTCCCTTCGACCGCCGCTCGCTCGAGCAGGACATCCTGCCGGTCGTGCGACGGCTCCAGTCGGAGGGCGAGGCATGAGCGAGCTGTCGAGATCCGCCACCGTGACCGCCCCTGCCCGCCGTTTCCCGGCGTTCGGACGGCGTGGCTGGATGGTGCTGGCCTTCGCCCTCATCGGCACCGGCATGATCCTGAACTGGGGCTGGCTCACCGCCATCGGCGCCGCGCCCCTGATCCTGAGTTTGGCCCCCTGCGCCGTCATGTGCGCGTTGGGGCTTTGCATGCGTGGGGGCTCGTCCGCCTGCGCCAACAAGAGCGATCCGACACCCAAGCCGGACGTTTCGACCGACTGAAACCCATTCCGAAAGGACTCAACATGAAGACCACCACCAAGCTCGGCGGCGCCGTCGCCCTCTTCCTGCTCGCGCTCGCCCCCTTGGCCCACGCCCAGGAGACCGCCCCGGCGGAAACCCAGGAGACGACGAAGGAAGGCGGCCACATGATGGGCGGCGACATGGCCGGCATGCACGGCATGGAAGGCATGGAAGGCATGGAAGGCATGGAAGGCATGGAAGGCATGGAAAACATGATGCCCATGATGATGAAGCACATGCAGGCCTGCATGGAGATGATGGAAACGATGAACACCCACATGCAGGAACATCACGACGAGGCCGATCAGGGCTGAACGAAGGCCCGCCCGGGCCCTTGCCCGGGCGGGCCAACCGGAAAGACAGACAGATGCCCAATTCCCACAGCTTTTACCGACGGCTGCGCTTTCTCCTCTGGAGCGGAGCCGCCGTCTTCGCCCTGACCATCGCGGGACTTTTCGTCCTGCGCGGTCCCTCCGCCCCCGTGGAGGTTGCCTACAGCGGCGAGGCCGACATCCGCTCCGACTTCGAGCTGGTCGACCACACCGGGCGCCCGGTGACGGAGGCCGATTACGCCGGTCGCTGGCAGCTCGTGTTCTTCGGCTTCACCAACTGCCCCGATGTCTGCCCAACCACGCTGGCCTACATGGCCACCGCGCTCGATCTTCTGGGCGAGGACGCAGGCCGGGTCGCACCGCTTTTCATCACGGTGGACCCCGAGCGCGACACGCCCGAGGTCATGGCCGACTACGTTGCGAACTTTCACCCCGACCTTGTCGGGCTGACCGGCAGCAATGATCAGGTCACGGCGGCCGCCCATGCCTTCAAGGTCTATCACGAGCAGCTGCCGGATGCGGAGGCCGCCGACGGATACCGCATGGCGCATGCCGGGCACATCTACCTGATGCGGCCCGACGGCCGCTTCGAGGCCGTCTTCCTGGAAGGCGACCAGCCCCCCGAGGACCTGGCCCGGGAGATCGAGATGCGCATCGAGACGGAGGGGCGAAGCTGATGCGGCGGCTCGCTCTCACCGCCATGACCATGGCCCTGCTCGGTATCCCGGCACTGGCCGATCACCCGGGCGAACGGCTCGACGAGGTCACCGCCCTGAAAGAGCCCGCATTCGAGGCGCTCTCAGGCCCCGCGCCTGATGTGGACCTCATAGGCGCGGATGGCCAGCCGTTCGAACTCGCGGACCTCGCGGGACAGGTCGTGGCCGTGCACGTCCGCTCGAGCCCCTGCCTCGAGCCCTGCCGGGCGCAGCACGATCGGCTTGCGCAGACGGTGGCGTCGCTCAACGCGAGCCCGATGCGCGAGATGGTCCGCTTCATCACGATCGCCGAGGAACCGGACGGTATCGATACCGTCGACGCCGGGAATTGGTCGGTCGCGGCACCAAATGGTGCGCTCGAAGATCTCGAGGCAGAGCTCGCCTCCCGATCCGCACGAAATGGAGACAACCCGATGGTTCACCTCTTCGACCGGGAGGGGCGGCATGTCGCCATCTTCCACGGCGCCGGCTTCGCGCCGCTCAACCTTCTCATGCATATCAATGGCCTCACCAACGCGCATCCGCATCCCGAACCCGAGGGCCTGCTCGACCGGGTAAGGGGGTGGTTCCGATGACCGCGGCCGCGCCTGCGCCTTCGCGCACCGCGACCCGCCCGGACTGGCTGACGGTCCTGCGGCGCTACTTTCTGTTCTCCCTCATCGGCCATCTGCTGTGGGAGATCGCGCATATCTCGCTTTACACGATCTGGATCGAGGGCTCGGTAGGCGAGATTGCCTTCGCGATCCTGCATTGCACGGGCGGCGATCTCTTCATCGCCTTCAGCTCGCTGCTTCTGGCGCTCTTCGCCCTGGGATCGGGGGATTGGCCCCGTCAGAACCGGGCTCCGGTGCTGCTCGCCGCGGTGGTGATGGGCGTCGGCTACACCATCTTCAGCGAATGGCTGAACATCACCGTGCGCGAGGCCTGGGCCTACCGGGACATCATGCCGGTGATCCCGGTCATCGATGCGGGCCTGACGCCGTTCCTGCAATGGCTCGTCGTGCCCTTGGCCGCCTATCTCGGCGCCACATCCCGGCTGTCCTGGCGGGGGATCACCCGTGGCTGACATCCAGTCGCTCGGCCTTCTCGCCGCGCTGCTGGCCGGCACCGTCTCCTTCCTGTCGCCCTGCGTCCTGCCGCTGGTGCCCGGCTATGTCTCCTACATCGCGGGACGAACGGCACCGGGCAGCACGGAGGGCCGCGCCGCGACGATCGGGCTGAGCCTCTGCTTCGTACTGGGCTTCTCGACGATCTTCATCGCCCTTGGAGCCTCGGCCACGGCACTCGGACAGGCGCTGTTGCGGTGGCGCTTTGAACTGAACATGGTTGGCGGCGCGATCGTGATCCTCTTCGGGCTCTTCATGCTCGGGGCCGCGCGCCTGCGGTCTCTCGAACGCGAATTCCGGCTGAACCTCGACATCCCCGGCGGCCAGCCGACAGCCTCCTATGTCCTCGGTCTTGCCTTCGGCTTCGGATGGACCCCCTGCATCGGCCCCATCCTCGGCGCGATCCTGACCGCAAGCGCCGCGCAGGCCACCATCGGCGACGGCATGACGCTTCTCGCGGTCTATTCGGCAGGGCTGGGATTGCCCTTCCTGATGGTGGCGGCGTTCATCCAGCCGGCCACCCGGCGCTTGCGCGTGATCCGCGGCATTGGGCGCGCCCTGCACCGCGTGGCGGGCGGTGTCATGGTGCTGATGGGGCTGGCGATGATGACAGGCCAGCTAAGCGACCTGTCTTACTGGCTGCTCGAAACCATGCCTGTGTTGGGAAGGATTGGATAGAACCATGCTGGCAATCGGTCTGTCTTTCGAACGCAAGCCGAGACGAGATCGAGAGATCAGAGCGTCCAGTGGACGACGCATCCGGCACAATGCCGAATTTATCTTGCCCCACGAGGGCTTCTTGCAACGCGGGAGCCACACGACACCGCTCTCGGATTTGAAAGGCATGTCATGGGCCAGAGCCACCATACCCATCATCACGATCTGCCCGGCGGTCAAACAGCGATCGACCCGGTCTGCGGCATGTCGGTCAATGTCGAGACCGCCAAGCATGTCTCGGACCACGAGGGGGAGACCTTCTATTTCTGCTCGGCCAAGTGCCGAGAGAAGTTCGACACCCGGCCCGAGGTCTTTCTCGATCCCGCGCTGAAGGCCGCGCCGCCCGAGCGCGAGGACGAGATCTACACCTGCCCGATGCACCCGGAGATCGAGCAGGTCGGCCCCGGCTCCTGCCCGATTTGCGGCATGGCGCTGGAGCCCAAGGGCATCCCGATGACCGAAGGCCCGAGCGAGGAATACATCGACTTCCGCCGCCGCTTCGTGCTGAGCTCAGCCTTGACGATCCCGCTGGCAATTATCGCCATGGGCCGGCATTTCGCGCCGCAGGCTTTCGCCATCATCTCCGCGCCGATGCTCGACTGGATTGAATTGATCCTCGCGACACCGGTGGTGCTGTGGTGTGCCCTGCCCTTTTTCGAGCGGGGCTGGGCCTCGGTCCGCAGCCGCAACCTCAACATGTTCACGCTGATCGCGCTCGGCGTCGGCGTGGCCTATGTCTACTCGGTCGTGGCCACAGTAGTGCCACAGATATTTCCGCCGCAGTTCCGCGGCCATGAGGGCGAGGTCGGCGTCTATTTCGAAGCGGCGGCGGTGATCGTGACGCTGGTGCTACTGGGCCAGCTGCTGGAACTGCGCGCGCGCGAACGCACTGGGGGCGCAATCCGCGCGCTGCTCGATCTCGCGCCCAAGACCGCGCGCCTTGTCGACGACCGAGGCGAGCGCGACGTGCCGCTCGACATGATCCGCTCGGGCGACCGGCTGCGCGTGCGGCCAGGCGAGAGCGTGCCGGTCGACGGCGTGGTTCTGGAAGGACGCTCGACCATCGACGAGAGCATGCTCACCGGCGAGCCGATCCCGGTCGAGAAGGCCGAGGGCGACGCGGTCACCGGCGGCGCGATCAACCAGACCGGCAGCTTCGTGATGGGGGCGCAGCGCGTCGGCGCCGACACCATGCTCAACCGCATCGTCGCCATGGTCGCCGAGGCGCAGCGCAGCCAGGCGCCGATCCAGAAGCTCGCCGACAAGGTCTCGGGTTACTTCGTCCCCTTCGTCGTCGGGATCGCCTTGCTGGCTTTCGTGGTCTGGAGCTTGTTCGGTCCAGCCCCGGCGATGGCCCTCGGCCTCATTTCGGCAGTTTCGGTGCTGATCATCGCCTGTCCTTGTGCGCTCGGCCTCGCCACACCGATGTCGATCATGGTGGGCGTCGGCAAGGGCGCGGGGCACGGCGTGCTGATCAAGAACGCCGCCGCGCTCGAACGGTTCGCCGCCGTCGACACGCTGGTCGTGGACAAGACCGGCACCTTGACCGAGGGACGCCCCGCCCTGGTCGAGGTATTGGCCGAAGGCATGACCGAGGACGAGCTTCTGGGCCTCGTCGCGGCGCTGGAGGCGCAGTCCGAACATCCGCTGGCGCGCGCCATCGTCGAGGGCGCATCGGCGCGCGGCATCACCCTGCCCGAGGTCGAAAGCTTCGACAGCATCACCGGCAAGGGCATCTCGGGCCGGGTCGCGGGCCGCAGCACCGCCATCGGCAACGTCGCGATGATGCGCGAGGCGGGCGCCGACACCGCAGCCCTGTCCGAGCGGGCCGATGCCGCGCGGCGCAAGGGGCAGACCGCGATCCTCGTGGCGGTGGACGGATGCGCCGCAGGGCTGGTGGCCGTGGCCGACCGGATCAAGGAGACGACGCCCAAGGCCATCGCGGCGCTGCATGACGAGGGGCTGCGCATCGTCATGCTCACCGGCGACAACGAGGTGACGGCCCGCGCCGTGGCCGAGGATCTCGGCATCGACGAGGTGATCGCCGAGGTGCTGCCCGCCGACAAGCAGGCGGCGATCCGAAGGCTGCAATCGGAGGGCCGCACCGTGGCGATGGCCGGCGACGGGGTGAACGACGCGCCCGCGCTCGCCGCCGCGGATGTAGGCATCGCCATGGGCACCGGCGCTGATGTCGCGGTGGAGAGCGCCGGCGTCACGCTGGTGCGCGGCGACCTGACGGCGCTGGTCACCGCGCGCCGGCTCAGCCGCGCCACGGTGCGCAACATCAAGCAGAATCTCGCTTTCGCCTTCCTCTACAACGGCCTCGGCGTGCCCGTCGCGGCCGGCCTGCTCTACCCCTTCACCGGGCTGCTGCTGTCGCCGGTGATCGCGGCCGCCGCGATGAGCCTGTCCTCGGTCTCGGTGATCGGCAACGCGCTCAGGCTGCGTGCCGCGCGGGTGGGGTTCGACGGGTGACACGAAGTGCGGGGCGGCGCCGAACCCGCCGCACCACTTCTGGTTGAGTGGGACAGGGAGACAGATCATGTCGACAGCAACAACGTCAACAACGCCCCCTCACATCAGAACACAACAAGAACGCCCTGCCCTTCGCCGAGCGCCTTGTGCTGGTCGAAGGATCTCGCGTCTACGCCACGCAGAACGATCCCATGTGCAGATACGCCAACGGATCCCTTGGCACAGTCATCCAGCTCCCTCAGCCGGGCTGTGGAGGCGCCCTGGTGCTATTTAGCGGCTCGCAGCACCGGACAAGGGTTTATCCAGCCACCTGGACGGAGAGAAGGCACGCGTGGAGTCAGAAGACCGGCCGCGTTGAGCCAATCGTGGCCGGCAGAGTCAGCGCCCTGCTGCTTCTTCTTCACGGATACGCGGCAACCATCCACAAGGCCCAGGGCATGAGTCTGGACGATGTCAGGATCGACCTGACGTCCCGTGTATTCGAAGTTGGGCAGACTTACGTTGCACTGGGCCGGGCTCGCAGCCTCGACGGACTAAGCCTCGCCTCCCCGCTTCGCCCTGAAGACATCCAAGTTGATCGAGCTGCCCTCTCCTACGTCAGGGGTCGCCCCGCCATCCTGGACGAGATCCTGCGAGCCCCCCTGCCCGCCTAAGACAGAAAGATAGGCTGATAGGGCGAGCGCGTCGTCTTGGTGAAAGTCACTTTCAGTAGATGGCAAGCGCGGTCCGTGGAAGATGCCCCAGTGGGCACCGGGCGCGTCGAAGTAAGATTCACTTTCACCAACCTTGGAGATGAAAGACCTAACCGCGGGCGGAAGGAGCCGGGCGATTCTGACTTTCTGACTGCCTGTTTGTCCGTCTGGCTGGATCGAAGTTTCTTTCTTTCTGTATGCCGGGGTCTCTCGCGCGATCTTCTCCGCGTGAGCGACGGGGATCTGATCAGCGCCAAGTCACGGCACCCGCCGGCGCTTGGTGAAGACAGGTGAAAGTCACTTTCAGCAGAAACCATCTCAAAGAGCCACTGAGATTGAAGCAGAGGCCGAGACCAGATCTATGGCCGAAGTGAAAGCCACTTTCAGTAGGGTGCGGACACAGCAGGTGAAAATCACTTTCACCCCAGCGGGATTTCCTGTTCGACGAGACATCCGAGCAACAACCCGCGCCACAGGGCCCGCCGGCATCCTCACGGGCGCAACCCTCGCTGGAGGAACTGACATCGCATCGACGGCCGCTCGGCGTGCGCCTGACGCCGCCATGGGGAGAACCTTCCCGATCTTACGGATCCACCCTCAACGGCTTCCAGGCAGCTGTTGAAAGTGACTTTCAGTAGGTTCCGGCTCACGCTCGAGATGAAGCTCACTTTCAGTAACGGCGACCTAAGCACGATGGTGAGGTGAAAGTCGCTTTCAACAGGGGCGACCTCGATTCCGAAGTAGAGGCGAAGTCAGGGTCTGCCTCGCTGCTACACAGCGCCAAGGAGAATAAGAGACCGGCAAGAGCGAAGAGGCGCAGTAGGGGAGTGAGACCCATAGACAGAGCCACTTCATGCTGCTCATCCGGGAGAAGATGTATTCTTACACAGAGGTAGGAGCGGGGCCATGGTCGCTCTTTGTAGAGCGGTTGCCTGCATGGACGAGAACATTATAAGAACGCGGTGTGCGGATACGGACCTGTCAGCAGGGGAGGGGAGGTGAAAGTCACTTTCACCCCAGTAGCTTCTTCGTTCGGCACTATCCTCTAAGCAACTTTGGCACTGAGCCGTGGATAGGAGGCACCATGACGACCTGGCCTCAATTGACCACCGAAAGATTCACCGATGGGCAACTGACCACCGTGAGTGCAGCGCAGGCGGTCCTGGAAGAGGCTTACCCCGAAGTCGAACCTCAGAGCCACTCGGAGACCCTCAACAACCTCTGGCAGGAGGACAGCACCATGATGCAGCTGGTCGATGCTGTCGGACTCAAACTGCTCTCCCTCGACTGAACCTCGGGACCGAAAGTCTCCGGCGGTGGTGGGGTAGGGGAGGCGCGTTAGGTGAAAGTTACTTTCACCTCGCGTGTGACCATCGTCTGCCTGCCTGTCTGAACTGATGCGGTGGATGCCCCCGCCCCTGGAGCCGGACGGCGTCTCGTATGCCATGACGGTTCTATAGAACCATGTGGAGGGCACACCGATGACGAAGACGAAGATCAGCATGCTGGCGATCGACCTCGCGAAGGATAGCTTCCAAGTCTGCGCCGTTGGGTCAGACGGGGCGGTCCTGTCCAACCGGGCCATGTCGAGGACGCGGCTGGCGTCGCTGCTCGCCGAGCAGCCAGTGTGCGTGGTGGCGATGGAAGCCTGCGCGACCTCGCATCACTGGGGGCGGATCGCGCAAGCGCATGGCCACGAGGTTCGGATCGTGCCGGCGGCTTACGTAAAGGCATTCGTGAAGCGGCAGAAGAACGATCACGCTGACGCGGAGGCCATCGCGGAGGCGGCCATGCGCCCGACGATGCGGTTTGTGGCGGTGAAAAGCGCAGAGACGCAGGCTCGGGCGGTCGCGTTCCGCACCCACCAGTGTCTGGTCCGGCAGCGCACGCAGTTTATCAACGCGTTGCGGGGGCATTTGGCGGAGTTCGGCCTCGTGGCGCCCAAGGGACCGGCGAGCCTGAAGCTGCTGGAGAACGCCCTCGACGACGAGACCACGGACCTGCCCGATCCGGTCCGCAAGATGGGGACGGTCTACCTTGAGCAGATCGCGAACCTCACGGAGGTGATCGAGCGGCTCGCGGCCGAACTGGAGGCGGCGACGAAGACCGATGAGGAGTTGCGCCGGCTGTGCACCATTCCTGGGATCGGGCCGGTGACCGCGGGCGCCGTCGCGGCCTTTGCGCCAGATCTCGACACCTTCGACACCGGGCGCAACTTCGCGGCCTGGCTGGGCCTCGTGCCGCGACAGAGATCGACAGGCGGGAAGACAAAGCTCGGATCGGTCAGCAAGATGGGCCAGACAGACATCCGGCGACTTCTCATCGTCGGCGCGATGAGCGTGATCCGCTGGGTGGTCAGGAAGGGCGGCAGCCCCAACCGTTGGCTCGCCGCCCTCGTGGCCAGAAAGCCGAAGATGGTCGCGGCCGTCGCGCTGGCCAACAAGATGGCGCGGATGATCTGGGCCGTGACCACGAAGCGGGAGGATTACAGAATGGCCTGACCGAAGCCCGACCGGGCAACGGCACGGCATGGCCGAAAGGCCGGGGCAAGCGATCGACGAGGAGTAGGCGACACGGACTTCGAAGTTCATGGCAGGGACATTCAGACCCGGGGCTCGAGCGCTTGCAGCTCTCTGAACCGATGTGAACCCAGCCATCCGAACAGCATACCGGCCCGTGGCGTCATCGAAGGCCACACTCAGAAGCCTGACACACGTCCGATCGAAGACCCCGCCCACCCGCGAAGATCAAGCTTGCCAAACAGGGGGCATCCACACACGTCATGGCATACGAGACGCCGTCCGGCTCCAGGGGCGGGGGCATCCACCGCATCAGTTCACTTTTCCATAACGCCGAGCGTGCCATCGAGGGAGCGGGCAGAGATCTGGCCGAGCAGACCGGCCTGTCCGCAGAGAATCAGGTCATCAGCGTTGAACTCATCGACACTGGCAGAGTTGTGACAAGCACCCGCAGTGAGATCATGAGCTGCACCATTCTGAACAAGAACTATCTCAGCGAACCGGTCCGCGGCCAGAAGGATGTCCGCCGAGGTTGGTGACTTTTCCAAGAGGCTACATAGCGGGGCACGGAAGGGGTCGCCTCGGACCTGGTGAAAGTGACTTTCACCTCGTAGCTCGATCACGGCTGGTGAAAGTCGCTTTCACCCGAGCATAAAGAAGGGCGCCACCCGCGATGACGCCCACTCTCAATGATCAGGAAAGATCTCAGCCTGCAGCCTTCTCCTGGTCGATCACCTCTTTTAGCTTCTGGATCAGCTCAGCGTCTTCGACCTCATTCAGGGTCAGTCGCAGGCTCATCGCAACTTGGCCCGGCCCCCGGGCAGGCTTGATCGTGTAGCTCCCCCGTATACCTTTGACCTTCTCGGGAGACGCTGGAAAAGGTTCTCCGCGCTGACCGAGGGATCCATTACAGAACTTCTTCAGCTCATCGAACGACGGCTCTCGGGAGCCGAAAAACTCGCGAATTGCTTCCTGCTGCCGATACGCCTTCTGCCACATTTGGCGGGTGGAGTGGCTGATGTTGAGCAAGCTCTCAGTTTCCTCGGCCGAATGACCCATCTCAACGTAGGCCCAGATGAGTTCGCCGCCGGAGATTGCTGACTGGAAGGCGCTCAAATCCTTACGAGCGGCGTTCTCCAGATACCGATTGTGGAGTGCATGGAGCCTCCGCTCTCCCTCGGGAGTATCCGGAGTAACGTGGCTGATGCGCGCGCGGACCGTCAGCTGCTCCGACGGGCTGCGCCCGGCATTCAACTTCTGGATCGCGAGCGTCCGCCGCCGTCCAGCAAGTAGCTCAAACTCGACACCTTCCACATTTGCAGGGTCGTCTGAACGCGGCGTCCACCGGGGATCCTTGGGACGGATGATGATGGGGTTTTGCTGCCCATCTCTTTCGATGGACTTCATCAGCTGTTCGATATCCGCTTCGGCGGCTGACTTGCCGTCCTGTGCAGCGAAATCTATGCGATCTGTGCCGACGGGGTCGTGGAGCTGATAGGGTGACACTTCGACAAGTCGGCGCCCCTCCAAAACATCATCCTTTGCGCGGCCACGGATCTCCTTTGCGGCGCGCAAGCTGATCTCGGCGCGATTTGCCGCGTCGTAGGACGCCATCGTATCGACGCGCTCAGCCGACGGGATCTCGGCATCAAGCCTATCGTCCATCGGGGGAATATCCGGAACCATGACGTTAGAAAATTTCTTTGCTTTCATAGTCTTAGATCTCCTCAATTCCAGTCAGAGACGAAGCTTTGACCGGTCTCCTCGTCCAGATATTCCTCTTGGATGAATTCGTTCGCCTCGCCAGTTGGCCTAACCCACGGACAAACCTTGGGCAGGATCGCATCGTTGACCGCATGGACATTTTTCAGGAAGCGTGCGTGTCCCTCTCGACGGTTGCGGTCGGGCTTGTGGCTGAAGAAATCTTCATACGTCGCCGCCGGGTTACTCACAGCGTCGGACTTGCGATAATAAACCGGACAAACAACATCGGGAGCATAGGCTACAAGCTCCGAGATACTCTCCATGTCGGCCGACCTGTTGACCAGCATCGGGAGCATGAAGCTTGGCGTATCCTGGTAGGAAAGCTCATCGAACCCGTCGCTCATTGCGACTGACCGATGGACCTCATCCACAGATGCCATGAACGCGCTGAGCGTTGCGAGATCGACGTTGCGAACTGTCTGCGGCACAATGAACGAATCGGCAGCCAGCAGCACACCGATCACCGACAGGGAAATGTTAGGCGGGCAATCAATAATGATCAGGTCGAGTGTCTCGTCGAGGCCTGCATCGAACAGGCGGGCATCAAACCGGCCATTCGACCAGCAATCAGTGACCTCTGTTTTGACCGGGTTGGCCTTCATCCAGCGCTCAAGCGTCTGCCTCATCCAAAGCCGCGGGTCGTCGTCGAAGTTCTTGAGTTGGTAGACAGTCATGTGCTGGTCAGCCATTCCGATCCGACCGCCGCCGGGCATCAACTTGACGCCCGGCCAAGGCGTCGTGCGCCAGAACCCGTGCAGTCGATGGCTGTCGATCTCGTATCTGGTGACATCTCCCTCGCGCGGAATCGCGATGAAATCGGGATAGGTCTGACCCTGGGTGTTCATGATCTCGGAAAGGCTCGAGCTCAGGTAAATCGTGCTTGTCTTCTGACCGTCAGCGTCGATCAGACCGACGCGCAGGCCGGTCTTCACAGCCGCCCCGATCGCCAAATGTAAAGCGAGGGTCGACTTGCCCGTTCCACCCTTGAGTGCTGCCGCCGCAACCACCGGAGGCTGGGTGCCTTTACCCCGCCAGTTTATCAATCCGGGATATTCCTTGGGGTGCATCAGCTGGATCAGGGCCCGCAAGTGCAGGGACTGACGAGTGTCCATGACGCGATCCCTATGCGGTTTCTCGAGCTGCGGTGCGTCGGGATGCTCCAGCACTTTCTCAACGACCCGCTTCGGCACACCGGACAGCCTGCAAAACTCGGACACGGTCCAGATCCGCTCAGAGCGATCGAGATCCCGCTCACGGCTCCGGCCGCTCGGGCGCTGGTTGAGCCTCGCCGCCAGCATACGTGCAAACCGGTGGGTCGAGTTAGCGAGCGGAGGCCGCGTCATCGTGTCTGATCCATCCATCATGCGATTTCCTTTTCTGCGCGGTGGCCTTCGGCCATCGCCAGCTCTGTCTTGATGTGCGAGGCGACCATTGCTCGCGTTCTGATCTCATTGCGAGCCGCCCAGAGGTCACGATCCGTAGGGCTATACTTGATGCCTGCAACGCGATCTTTGACCTGTTCGATCGTTGGAGGACGACGCCAATGCGCCTGCCAGTCGCGCTTATAGCCCTCGAGGAAGGCGGACAGAGCCGCCTCATTAAGCAGTGATGTCGCCTTGGCAAGCTCATTCGCGTGCTCGGCCGGGAGCGTAACGCCTACTGACCGAAGCATCTGCCTCCAAGCACTCTTGCGATCGGCTACTTGGGCCGCTTCCTGCCTGACTTTGAGCCTGTCATGTTTAATAGCTGCATCGAGCAACGCCATCGGCGGCAACTCGGAAGGACGGTCATGCAGACCAGTCTTCATTCCGAAATATCTCACCCAGTCTCTCTCCTTTGCTTGGTCCCAGCCCGGAACAAGAGGGACGTTGGTTCCCTCTCGTTTTGGCAAAGAAGATGAGTGATTTTTCTCTTGGGTGTTATTAACTTGGTTCTCGTTCCCATGGCGTCCCGCCTCTGCAACGGGGTGTTGCGTGCGCGAGACGGCCCGTTTCATCTGCGCGACGCCCAATGCTGCGAAAGTGCTCGGCTTTACAGACGTATCCGTTTCCTTGTCAGAGCAGGTGACAGTCGCTGCGGTTGTTTCGGCCAAGTTCTCTGCTTCCGCAGGGTTCTTGGCTTCGCCCCGTTTTGCTCGGCTTGAGAGAAACTCTGCGTAACCCGCAATCTGAATTTCGAGAACGCTATTCGCCCTGTCGCGGCGGGGGCGGGGCTTCTTGTCGACAAAACCTTCTCGGTGCAGATCAGACAGCATTCGCGAAACGGTGCTTTTTGAACAGCCAAGCCGTTCGCCGATCTTTTTGAATGACCAGAAAGAGATCCCGCGCCGGTCGGCGCGGTCGATCAAGAATGTGAGGAGGCCGAGATGACATGCGCCAAGGCCTGCCCGAGCAACGCGCTCGATCAAGTCTCGCGGAACGATGCAAAATGCACCGCAGCTTGTGGTTTCTGACATGGAAACTGCTCTTTTGACTTGCGCGCAGCATCCCACCTCCCTTAAAACTTGGGTGTCATAGCTGTGGAGCCGCGCAGTTACACTATCGAAGACCGACGAGCGCCAACTCGTCGGTCTTCTCACTTTCGGGGTTAGGGCCCGATCCCAATTAGTAAAATCGCTGGTTTGCCGCCCGTCTCCTGCCGCTGTTTTCCTGCTCAGGCCGCGCCGAACTGGTGTTCGCGCGACCCTTCCTCGCAGTTCTTTGCGAGGTTCTTCACAAAAACGACATGAGGGGTGGCGGAAAGCAAGCATTTTTGTCGGCGGCGATGCCGGTGAGACAACCGCGGGATGAGCGCCCGAGGTCTCAACACCATAGGGCAAGCCACTGATATAACGTAATATAATATAATGAGAGCCGATACGACGGGCTAAGACCACTCGGTGGAGCGAAATCTGTTAAGTAACTGTTATATAATAGATATACCGGAGATTGCATCGCATCTGCAGTATAGATGCGGAACTGGTCCGAGGAGATGGTGGATCTTGTGCGTGTTGTGGTTTTGCTGGCTCAGAAAGCGCGCTTCAGGCGACGACCGGCGCGCTTCACGACGGTCCTATGGGCCGACTCCCCGAATCCCATTTCAACGAGGTAGCTGCTTTCAGCGCCTTGCTTCGATGACATAAACAGCTCTGACTTTGCGCGGGTAATTGTTGAAGGCGCTTCTCCTGCTCACCCCACCTCGCGCTGGAACCTACAAGCTTGTCATCAGCTGTCCCCACCAAGTGGCGCTCGTGTATGCACCGCATCTTACGGAGGGTCTTCAATGGCTTCGCCACACGGTAATTTGCGCAGCTCGGACTAACGATCCCCGGGGCGGGGCTGTCTCCAGCCCCCACCCTCTCACTCCCGAAGCTCGCTCGCGATCCGCTCAGCGCGCAGCCGGTTGCGCACCGCACCGATCCGTTCGACGAGAAGCTTCAGCGCCGATTGCAGGGCGATCAGCGCCATCGCGGCCTCGTTCGAGACCTGCTGCTCGTAACCTCCCGAGGCTGCATGCTCATCGGAAATGAAATGGCTCCGCGTGCCTTGGCGGATGGCTGCATCGAGGTCGCCCGCGAAAGCACGGAATGCTTCGACGTCGAGCGTCGAGAAGATCGTGGTCTGCGCCAGTTCCTTACGCAGCTTCGCGGCTTGGCGCTGCTGCGAGAGCGACAGGCCCTGCGCCTTCTCGGCCTTTGCAAGAGCGGCCTCGGTGGCTTCTGCGGCATCCAGGGCATGGTTGATCCGCACGACGAGGCTGTCGCTCCCATGGCATCGCTCACACATGACAGGCCTCCGTCTCCTGCTGCGACTGCGACTGCGCCGCGCAGAGCGCGTCCTTCAGGGCTTCGGAAAGCAGGCAGATATCCTCGACATAGGGCGAAGTCGGGTCAATCGCCGCGAAGCATTCCGCTTCGATGCGGCTGTCGTTATGCACATGCTCGAGGCGAAGCAGGCCGAGCAGGGCCTTCGCATCGCGCGCGGTCCTGCGCGTCAGCGGCACCGGTTGGCGGAGATCGTCGAGCAGGCGCTGCGCACGCAGAAGCCACGGTTGACCGCCGAGGCACCAGGCCGCGTTCTGGAGCGCGACGTCGTATTGCCGGGCGAACCGGTGCAGAGCGGAAGGGGGGATGGGCGTGTCGAACATGAAATCTTTCCTTGAGATATGAGGCCCGGCGGCACGCCGCGGGCGACAAGGTGGCCCGTCCAAATGGGGGGGCAGCAACGGATTGGCGGTGGAGGTCTCGAGGCCCTTTTCCGGATGACTTGGGACGCATCGGATGCTGCGGGGGCTCTCACCCCGGTGAGCTCCCGCAGAAGCCGATAGCCGAAGCTGCCCCTTGTTCGGGGGACGGGTGTTGGGCGACCGCGGTTGCGCGACGGACGCGGCGCTACCCTCCCGACTGGGTGTTGATGTCCCGCCGGTCGGGCGGCTTGCAGGACAGCAGGGGCCGGTTGCGGCGATGCTTGATGGGGGCCGGCGTGCAGGAGGGTCGCGCCCGGCCCCAAGGCAGCCGCCGATCAGATCCGCGCGTGACCTGCCTCTGGACAAGCGCGAGCCGTGCCGCGGCGGCCCCGGTAAGCTGTCCGATGACGGCCGTGTTGAGAACGGGGTGGGGCTCAAACGCAGGGTCGTCGAGCGGCACGCGCAGCCGCCGCGCCGCATCGAAGACGGTCGGCTTGCGCAGCGACGCGCAGGCCAGCTCGTCCGGGTCAGTCACCGGCACCAGCCGGCGGGGCGCGCGGGGCCGGCCGCTCGAGGTGCCATAGGCGAGCGTCGCAATGCGCTGACCGTTCTCGACATGGATGGCGAGCACGAGCGTAGGGCGCACCTTCGGTGGCTCATCACCGTCGCGTTCATGCGGGAAACGGTAGGCGACGATGTCGCCGGCGCAGAGCCTCGATCTCCAGTCGGGATGAGATGTCTGACAGGCAGGTTGTGGGGAATGCATGGGGCAAAATCCTTCGGAGAATTCATCTCCGCCCGTCCCGCTGGCTCGCGAGAGCACTGATGTCCGGTCGGGCGGCACCCGTCGCGCCCGACCGGACATCAGTGACCTTGCGCGCCTCCCCGCCACTCCCAACAATCTGCTGTTCGGCTAAAAAGATCTTTCAGAAAAATGCACTGATCCTCCTAAGTGTCTGTTTTGTTAAGATTCAAACCTTCACCTGCGGGTTTTGCAATTTCGGAAGGAGACCAATTTCCCGGTCATCGTAACCGGAGACACAGCATGACCACCCCCACCACCACCCGCCCCTTCTTCGACACCACCGTTAGCATCGCAGAGGGTTGCCTGCGCCAACTCGAGGCGATCTGTCCGCTGGAGGCGTTCGACACGATCATCGATCCCGCCGCAGGACCCGGCGCGCTGTCGACCAGCCTGCGCAATCGAGTGGCTCTGGATATCGCTCCGCGTCCAGCCGGCCTCTGCGTTGCAGATTTCGCGACCTGGACGCCTGACTGCAACTACGATCGCGTCCTTGTAGTCGGTGCCGCGGCGTTCGGCAGGAATGGCAAGTCTGCCGTGGACTTCTTCAATGCTGCGGCTGGATATGCCGATACCATCGCCCTCCTGCTGCCGCGCAGTGTCCGCAAGGCGAGCCAGCAGAACCGGCTCGATCCGATGTTTCAGCTGATCCACGACGAGGACATCGTCGGCCTGATCACCGGCGAGGTTGGCAAGGAGCGCAACGTGCCCTGCGTTTTCCAGGTATGGCAGCGTTGTGTCACGCCGCGGCCCAAGATCATGCAGCCGAAGTCCCACCCCGACTTCGTGTTCAGCGGTCGCTCGGATGCCGACCTTGCGGTGCAGCGTGTCGGAGCCAATGCGGGCAGGATCAAGCCGGTCGCTGAGGCGGGCAGTGCCAGCTCGCACTACTACTTGAAGGCCACAGACGGCTGCGCGGACGAGCTGCGTGCTTGCCTTGCCACCATCGACTTCGATCTCCTGCGCTACCAAGTCGCCGGTATTCCGTCGGTCTCCAAGGGAGACCTCGTGGCCCTCTACGAGGCCGCACGCGTGGCCACGGGCAAGGCTCCGGCCATCGCCGAGGAGGCAACCGCAAGTGCGATGCCGACCTCGACCCGCCCTGCCATGTTCGATCTGCCCTCTCCAGGAATGCGGCTCTTCATGCAGTTCGTCGATGGCGAGGCCGATTGGGATTTCGGGACCAGGGCGGCGGGCCCGCTTCGTCGCGACGAATTCCTGGTCCGGCTTCCGGAGATGGGCACACACTGAGGGCGCGACCTCCGGAGGCCTTTCGCCCGGTGGTTCTCGCACCTCCTGCCGCTCGGAACGCAGTCCCAGGCGACCGGATGGAGCATCTTGATGCCCCTCCGGTCAGGGCCCCCAGACCTATACCGGCCGGGATTCAAACCAAGGGCATTGAGCCTGCCATGGCTCCCAGATCCCCAACTCAAACAATATGGAAAGACTGACATGACGACAGACTTGGAATTTCTCGACAACTTCGGCTTCGACGTGGAGTCGCTGGAAGATGTAGTGCGCTTCGATCCGATCTGGGAGGTGTGGGAGCAGTTCGGCAGCTTCCAGGACATCAAGCGATCGCCTCGTCCGGGCGAGCATGGCGTATTCGAGATCAGCGACTCTGACAAGAACCACTCACTCTCCTTCCTGCTGCCCTTCGACGAAACCGGCGCGCTCAGCGGACCCGGACGGATCGCCTTGGAAAGCCGCGAGGAAGAAATCGAGAGCCAGGAGCTCGACATGGCGGTCAGCCGCGAGATCTGGGTCGAAATCGAGGACGACATCAGGGATGCCCTGCCGCAGCTGGGATGGGAATCCAGGCCAGGCAACGATGGCTTCTGTCTCGCCGATCATCGCTACTGGGTGCAAAAATACGCAACCGTGACCGCTTCACCGGAGAGCAGCGCCTGACCGGCTGCGGGGCCGTGCGGGGGACTCCTGAGAGGAACCGTCACATGCCCCGATCCAGCCGGCACGAACTCGCGCAGTTCATGAAGGAGGCTTTCGCCAGCGATTATGAGAACGTGATTGCCACTGCCATGCGCTGGTTCGACTGCTATTGAGGCGCGTCCTGCTCGGTCGTCTGTCTGGGCAGGCGACGGGCGCATCTCATTGGCGACGATTTCTCGAGAAGCACCAGGGCCTGTTGATGCCGCGGGGAAGGACCTCCTCCGCCACATTGATCGACCGGCGTGGGCGCAATGCAAGTCACCGCGCCTCGCCGGAAGGATCCGGATCGAGGCACTCCGCCAGCAAGCCATCCACCATGTCCTGTCCCTGTCGTCGCTGCGCCGCCTGCACGGCCCTGCCTTGGTAGAACTGTGCAGAACGGGGATCGCGCTGCGCCGAGAGCGCCAGAGCCATCTCGACGCCTTCCGGACCGAGCTGGCCCAGTTCGGAATGCACACGGGCCCGGGAGATATGCGCGCCGGTGCCGATATGTTTGCGCCAGACGGTCGAGGGATAACTCGCCGCCAGCTGTCGCCCGTCCACGCCGCGAAAAAGAGGCAGCGTATCCGCCATGCCGCGGCGTCGCATCTCCTCGAGCCAGAGAGGCTCCATCCCGCGCAGCACCAGCGTATCGAGGAAGGGTGTCAGCACCGGGTGCAGCGCGCCCTGCAACGGCTCTTCCTCCTTTGCGGTCTCGATATCGACACGGTAACGGGTGCCATCAAAGCGAATATCGCGGCCCCAGAGCAGCTGCCCGTCCCGCAGGCGCAGCGGCAGCAGCGTCCAGATCGCAATGATCGCCGCCGCGTTCAGTAGACATAGCGCCGTCTGGCGGCGTGGAGCCTGTCGGCTCTGTTCCAGCAGATCGGTGGCGAGGCTCCAGGTAGCGGAGAGATCCGGCAGCTCGTCGAGGCGACCGAACTTCAGCGGCACCACCGTATCGAGCTCGCGGCGCAGGCTGTTCTCATGGTGACGCAGGGCCACCAGCAGGAGTGGATCGAGGCCGAGGGCTTCGCCGAACTGCCGCAGCCGCATCACGGCCGTGTGCCGCGTGGCGGGGCGGTTGCCCTGCGCCTGATAGGTGGGCGCCGCGCGGGCGGCGGCATCGGCGGCGCGGGACGCTTCGAACCTACGAACGCCCTCGATGGTCATCGCCACTTCCGCGCCTGCCTCGCACTGCACACGGGCGTATGCGCGCAGGGTGTCCTCCATGCTGTCGATGACCGAGGCGGCGGGCACGGCTTGGTGCATCGGCAGGGCGCCAAGGCGCATCTTGCCGAGCAGCACCTGCCATGCCTCCGGCAGATCGCTTGACGCCACGCGCCGCATTGCTGCTGGACGCGGCTTGCGACCTGCGGCCGAGGGACGCTTCGGGCTCTTGCGCGCGATCGCGGCGGCGAGCACGACATGCACCGCCGGATTGCCTGGCAGCAGCCGATCGAGCGCCGCCTTCAGGCTGCGCAGCCGCCGGCTGGAGCCCGTATCGGCGACGAAGGCGAGATAGTCGGCTTCCGTCGGCACGGTAATGCCGCGCGCGTCGGCGAAGGTCAGAAAGCGTGCCAGCACGCGCAGGTCTTCAAGCGGCACCTCGTCGAAGGTCGGCAGATGTCGGTAGGGCGCCATCAGCGGATCGGCACGCAGCGTCTCCCGGTCCCGCCGGTCACAGCTGCGACTGCGGGGGCGTTTCTGACGGATTGCTTCGCGCACCACCTCGCGCACCGGCGTGCCAGCGGGCAGCAGCCTGTCGAAGGCGGTGCGCAGGTCATCGAGCCTACGAGTCGATGTGTCCGCCGCGACGAAAGACAGGAAGTCCGCCACCCCCGGGACGGTGATCCCCTGCCCTTCGGCGAAGCCGAAGAACCGGTCGAGCGTGCGAAGCGCGCGCAGACCGATCCCGTCGAGCCCGGGGCTGTCCCGGAACGGTGCGAAATGTTCCGCCGCGAGGATCTCCTCGCGGCTGCGGGTGTCATAGGCCTTGTCAGTCATGCATCAGCCCCACCAGCAGGTCCTGGCCGCGCTCGACGAGCTTCAGGGCGCTGAGCCAGCCGTAATACTGCCGCAGCGTTCCGGGCCTGTCGTCGATCCGCTTGGCGATCACCTCGATCTCGTTGGGATACTTGTCGAGCAGCAGCGAGGTCTGGCCGTGGCGCATCTGGTGCGGCGTCATCGGCAGGTTCACCACCGTGCGCATCAGCCCGGCAAACTCGGCGCCGAAGTAGTCGCTGTTGAGCGGCGCCCCCGGCACCGTCACCGCGGGGAACAGGTAGGGGCTCGTCGCGGCATGCGGAAAGAGCGGCCGGATCACCGAGACATACCACTGTATGGTGTCGTGATAACCATGGACGTTGGCGCGGATCGGGAACGCGATTTCCGCCTTGTTCTTGGTCAACTCCGCCGGGATCATCACCTTGATCGGCTTCTTGCCGGTCTGCGGGATGCGGATCTGGGCATCGTCGCCGATGCAGGTCAGTTGCATCGCGTTGTCGACGCGGATCGGTGCGCCGCCGATCTCGATGGCCGCGAAGCCGGCGCTGGCGCCGAGCAGCCGCACCCGCGCCCGCTCATGACCGCTGAGCGCGCGCTCCTCCTGCGCCGCGCGTGCCAGCAGGATCTCGGCTTCCCGACGCAGCACCTGGAACGACGAGAGGAACCGGCGGCGCATGGGGGCCTTGTCCACCAGCATCTCGCAAAAGGCGCGGTTCTTCGGCGTCATGCGCTTGTCGGCTTTCCGACCCGCCCGCGCGACGGCATTGTTGGCCAGCACCTGCTCCAGAAGCGAGGTATCGATGCCGAGATGCCCTCGCACCTGGTTCAGAGCCATGAGGTATTTGCGGGCGGAGCGGGGTTCGAGATGACCGTCGCGCCTCAACTGCTGCCGCCGCGCGAACATCTCCCCCGCGATGGCGCAGAGCGCCTCGTCATCGGCCAGCAGCGGTTGGAGATCCTGAGTGCCGGGGGCGAGGCGCCCCAGGTCACGGGCGATCCTCAACGCAGTCCGGAAGGCACTGCGCATGACATGTGCATGGCCCTTGTGCTCGTCGGTGAATGACTGCTCGACCGGGTCCCAGCCGGTTTGCGTCACCGCCGCGATCCAGCGTTCGACCTGCGCCTCCCATTGCGGCTCGAGCGCCTGCAGTTGCGGCACGCGCGCCCCGGCGGTGAACCCGATCGGCTGCGGCGGCAGCCATGCCAGCAGCTCGGGAAACTGCCGCAACTCGTCGAGCCGGGCGAGCGACCGGCGGTTTGCCTCGCGCTTGTTGCCGCTGAAGTCCGCGTCGAGCCGCTGTGCCTCCGGCAGTCCGAGGTCGCGTGGCTGCCAGCCATAGGCTCGGGCCACCAGCGCAAAGGTTCTCAAGGCAGAGAGCTTCATCGGATGCCATTGCACGCCCTGCCCCACCCGACCTTCCGTCAACGGCTTGATGGCGGCGCAGAGCTGCGTCCAATCGTCCTTCATCGCGCGCAACCGGGCGCGCTCCGCGTGCACGCCGAGGAATTCCCGCAGCGCCGCCTGAAGCCGGCGCCGGAACAGCAGGTAGGCGGCGTCGCTCGACCAAGGCGCGGGATCGAAGCCGGTCAGAGGAAACCGGTCCATGACCAGTGTGAGATCGGCAGGGATCATCTCCAGCGGCGTGTTCAGACGCTTGCTCACGTTGTCGATCGCGGTGAGATAGCGGCTGCGGGTCGTGTCCGAGAGATCCGTCCGAGCCGCCACGTGGGCATGCAGGTCAGCCAGGGTCGGCCCGGTCACTGCGGGGGCGTGGGCCTGTGTGATGTGCCGTTTGGCGGGGACGGTATGGCCGGTCAGATCGAGCATGAGGGGATCCTTTCTTCTTGTTGGTTTGGGTCGCTTGGACGCGGTTTCGGTCGCCAAAGCGCGCTTGGGACACAGACGCCTTCGAGGTTGCCGCCCGTGAAACCGGCCGGGCGTCTGTGTCCCGGTCGCTTGGGAGTAGGTCCGGTCGCCAAGGCGTGGATCGGTGTGTCCGAGGCGCGGGGAATGCGGTGCATCGCATGGGTCATGGGGCGGGCCGGATCGCACCAAAGACCGGGGCGGGCTTGGCGTAGCGGGGCTGGGGCTGGTCCATGTGCCAGGCCAGCACTTCGGCGCGGCGCCAGCGCTTGGCGCGGGCATCCTTGCGCCCACCGGACAGGTCGATCGCGCATGGGAAGGGTCCGGCACCCTTCGGCACCTGACCCTTCTCCCAGCGGTAGATGATGGACGGGTCCGCGACGCCAACCCGCTCGGCCACGGCCTGTGCGGTAAGAAGCGGCTCGGTCAGCGCGGCGTGGTGTGCGCGATCCTGCACTTCGGATAGTCCGAGCGCTCGCCAGACCACCGGCCAGCGCGTCGTGCCACCGCGCAGGGAGATCCCGAGAGCCTTCAGCACGCGGGCCAGCCGCCGGGGATCCGGGGAATGGCCGGAGGAGCGCTTCGACTCCAGGGCGAAGAAGGTGATGAGATCGGCGCGGGTGAGAGGTCTGTCGAGCATGGCCCGGGGGAATTAGGGTCAGGCCGGCTTCTGCAGAAAAGAATGGAGACAATTGAATCAAATGCGGCTCGTGCTCGCTGGAGATGTGCCACGTTATGAATCGATGGATGGCCTGCCCCAGTGGAGTGATCCGTTTTCAATCTTGGTGCATGATAATAGACCTGCTTCCGGGAAGCTGGATCGCCGGATCTGGAAAAGGTTCGTAACTGCCGAGCCGACAACGGGAGGTAGACCGATGCGAGCGTCTCTGTTCCGCGAACAGCAGACCGCCTTCATTTTACAGCAGGTGGATGACAAGCTTAGCGTCGAGATGGTCTGTCGGAAGGCCGACATCTTCCAGCAGATCTTCTATCGTTGTTGCAGACCGAAGTTACCTCAACGGCCCACCATGCCGGTGGCGCCGCCTGCTTGTCCGTCCGGACCACCTCACGCGTAGCCCCCCTGAGCAACCCGGAAGACGTAGGACGCTACCGTTTCGACGCGATCCTCCCGCAGCAGGTCCGCCGCGGTTCGGCCACCGAAGGACGGGAGGGGCCGTGTCGAAACCCAGGCATAGGCTTCAGAAAATGAGCCGGTCCATGGGACGACCTGCACGAGGACTTCAATCAGATCCCTGAGCCTGCGCTGCGTTTCCGGCGTTTCCAGCCGTGAACGCTCGCTCAGCGCTTCCTCCGGCAGGTCGAGAGCGAGCGCGAGTTCGGCCCTGCTCAGGCGGAGCACTTCGAGAAGGTCATCGATGACAACCTTGCCATCGGGTCGTATCAGATCCTGCGCGGTTGGGAACGGAGGGAGCGGGTCAGCCATGCCGAGAAGCATAGGCCCGTTTTGCGGCATGCGCAGCCAGCTGGAGAAATCAGCTGATACCTCCGCGTCTCGGCTGAGCATGGCTCCGTCAGGCCGACAGGCCATGCGGCACAGGCTGCGACTGCAAAAAAATCTTAGCCTCACTTCAAAGCATTGAATCTTATTACATAATTTTAACCAAACCCGCTTCTGGGTTTGGGTTTTCGGATCAATTTCCCCCTCGCACACAACGAGGGACCTGATCCATGACCACCAACACCAAACCCGCCAGCACCCGCCACGTTTCCACCGCCGCTGAGTTCAGCCAGTATTACACCAACGCGCAGATTGCGGCGGACTATGTGAAACAGGTCCGGGCGCGCTACGTCGCCAACCCCTTCGATACCGTCATCGAGCCCTCCGCCGGTAGCGGCGCCTTTTCGCGCCCTCTCGGACCCGACTGCATCGCGCTCGACCTCGACCCGAAGGCGCCGGGCATCATCAAGGCCGACTTCCTCAACTGGACGCCCGCGGTATCCGCCGATCGTTGCCTCGTCATCGGCAATCCGCCCTTCGGCGAGAAGGCGGCACTCGCCTTCCTCAACCACGCCGCCGGCTTTGCTGATGTGATCGCGTTCATTCTGCCAGCGACGTTTTGCAAGAAAACGCAGCAGAACCGCGTCGACAAACGCCTGCACCTCGTGCACGAGGAGGAGGTGCCACAGGATGCCTTCATCTACGAAGGCAAGACCGTTCACGTGCCCTGCGTGCTGCAGATCTGGGAGCGTCGCTCGGCGCCGCGTCAGCTGCACACGCTCGAGACCACGCATCCGCATTTCGAGCGCTGCAGCCAGACCGAAGCGGACCTCGTGATCCGGCGCGTGGGCGCGCATGCCGGTCAGCTGAAGCCCCTCGGGGCGCAGTGGAGCCCACAGTCCAACATTTTCCTGCGGGCCACCGGCTGCAGTCCGGAAGAGCTGAAGGAGCGCTTCGCGCGGCTCGACATGTCGAAGCATGCCCGCAACGGCGCCGGTGGTGGCTCGATCAACATGAGCGAGGTCGTTGCGCTCTACGAGGCAGCCCAGGCCGAGGAAGCCCGGACCGCAACTGTTGGCACCGCAGTGTCGATGCTGCGGCAGATCGCACAGGAGGTGCGCGCCGCCCCTGAAAAACTGTCGGTCGAGAAGGTTGACAGGGCCGCGCAGCAGGCAACGCCCGGTGCGACTGCGGCTCCGGGGGAGCGCAAAATGCCCAAAGTCGACGCCGCCGCGCTGTCCGATCGGGTGGTCATTGACGACATCGCGGGAGGCCGTTGCGCGTTTCAATGCGGCCGCGGTGGAGGCACAGACCATCACGATCACGGTGCCGCTCAGCTTCCGCAAGACGAGCGTGCAGAACCGGCTCGATCCGGCCTTCCGCCTTGTCGAGGACATCGACGCCACGGTGCAGGTGGCGGGATCCAGCGGCCTGCTGCGCGAACGGAGCTGCGCGACCCAGATCTGGGAGCGTCCCGCCGAGCCCCGGCCGCAGCCTGTACTGGAAACGCGGCATCCTGACTTCGCGTTTTGCAACCGGGCCGAGGCCGACTTTGCAATCCAGCGCGCGGGCTGGTGATCACTTCAGCTTCAATCGAGTCTCCGCCTGCGCTTTTGGTGAATTCTAAGATCTCGCTCGAAGGCGTCGTTCGGTGGCTTCGCACGGAGCGCCGCGACGTGCCATTTGGTTGTTTCGACTGGGATCCGTTCGCCGCGCAACTCGCGGACAACATCGGTATGGTGCAGCAGGACGTGACAGGGTTGGTTGCTACCGCCTTTGCGCGCATCGATGCGCCCGCTGGGCTTCCCGAAATCGCCTACGTGCCCTGCATCCTTCGCGCTCGAGACGGAACCTGATCAGAATGATATGACGGCTCGGCACGACGAGAACAGATTGCCATCTTAGCGCAAGCTTTGTGGAGGTGGGGCTTGGGCTGCGATCATAAGCAATGTGCTAAAGTCCTCGCGACCACGCAGGAGATTATCATGCGCCCCTACTGCCTTGCCCTTTTTGGCCTCTTCATCGTCACCTCGGGTGCAGCTCAACAGGACGCTACCCCAACCGCGATCGAGAGCCTGATCATTGACGCGAACCCGTGCGCGAGCGCTTCGACGGATCTGATGGGAATGGCGGTCGGTGTGGACCAACTGCGCTCGATCAGCGTAGAGAGGGCGTCGGTAGTCATCGAAGGTGACATCATGACGTCGAACCTTATTGGAAGCCTTGCGTGCGAGTCTTCGGCAGGCGCAGTGGCTCCTGGCTTCGTGAGCGCAGCGATCGATGCGGAAGTAGTCATCGATCTCTCCACCTGCATCGTCGGCGAGACTTCTGTGACGATCAACAACGCCGTGGTTGAGATCGACATGCCCGGCTTGATGGGTGCCGTCGGGGAGCTTTTCGAAGAGCAGCTTCCGCTGCTTCTGGAGCCCGCCTTACGGCGATCTCTCAGCGAACGGGCGGTCACGGCCTGCAAGCAACTCGAAGCTGACCGCTGAGCCGGCAAATGTGCCTGCCAGGTGGAGTCGAACTCTGCTCATTCAGCCCTCCTATCCACCTTTGATGCAAGCACTTCCTGAGAGCCGATGCTCTTCACGGCTTCCGCGAGAACCCGGATCGCATCGTCCATATCGTCTGCGTCAGCGTATTCGTCCGGTCGGTGACTGATACCGCCCTTGCACCTGACGAAGAGCATTCCGGCTGGGCAGAGATCCGCCATCGCCGATGCATCATGAGTTGCGCCTGAAGGCATGGCGACGACAGGCAAGTTCGAGGCGGTCATTGCTTGAGACAGCGCCTCTCTCATACCCGGGTCACAGGCAACGGCGGGCTGTTCGTAAGTTTGCTCAATCCGCACAGCCACCCCGACTTGCGTAGCGATCTCCTGAACCCGCCGCATGGCTTGCGACCGGAAGTCCCGCCGTATCTCGTCCGACGGCGCTCGAAGCTCCAATGTCAGACTGACCTCGGATGGGATGGCGTTGACGACACCGGGTTTCACATCGATCTGGCCGACTGTGGCGCGGCAATCTTCGATCGCAGTCGCCGCCTCCGATACGGCCGCCACAAAGCGGGAAGCAGCCACCAGCGCATCACGCCGGCCCGCCATGGGAACCGTCCCTGCGTGACCAGTCTCACCTTCGAAGGTGACCGCGTAGCGGGATATGCCGCAAATCGCGGTCACGACACCGAGTGACCGGCCTTCGGTCTCCAGCACAGGCCCTTGCTCTATGTGGGCCTCCAGATACCCGATCACCTCGTCCTTCTTACGCACCAGCGCAGGAATCCCCTCCGGATCCAGACCGAACTCCTGCATCGCTTGGCGCATGCTCGCCCCTTGGGCGTCCTTCATGTCCAGGACGGCCGGGTCGAAACGCCCCGCCAAGGCACGCGGGCCGATCAGGGCCGTCGGAAAACGCACCCCTTCCTCGTCCGCGAAGGCCAGAACCTCGACCGCGAACGGCAACCGCACGCCTTCCTCGCGAAGCCGACGGACGGCAAGGCAGGCCACGGCAACTCCCATGATCCCATCGAAGCGACCGCCCGAGCGCACGCTGTCCTGATGGGAGCCGAGCAACAGTGCCGGCTTGCCGACCATACCGGGCGTTCGCCCAACGAGCGTGCCCGCCGCATCGAGGCTGACGTCCAGTCCGGCATCCCTCATCCATGCCGATATGGTATCGAGGGCTCGACGATGTTCCGGGGTCCAAGGCAGACGAGTGACTCCCGGTCCCGCTTCGGACATCTCGGCGATTTCCAGCAACCTTGCCGCTGCCAACTCCCCGTAGGTCATACTTCCCCTTGTATTTATCATGATAAATTTGCTTTATGGATGCCTTCGGAAGTCGAAAGAGTTGTGCGATGGCGAGAACAAGCGTCACTCCCGCCGAGAAGGGCCGTAGGCGTTCCCGTCCCATCCGCGTGGCCGAGGCCATCAAGGAATGGGTGGTCGAGCAAGGCCTGCAGCCGGGTGACCGCCTGCCCGGCGAGACCGATCTGATCGAACGTTTTGGCATGTCCAAGGGCACGATCCGCGAGGCCATGCGCCTGCTGCAGGCACAGGGCCTGGTCGAAACCAAGACCGGGCCCGGCGGTGGAAGTTTCGTCGGCGAGGTCTCCACCGAGCGCGCGCACGCCTTGCTCGCGAACTACTTCTACTTTCGAGACATCTCGATTGCCGACATCTACCAGCTCCGGGTCGCTCTCGAACCAGAAGTTGCGGCATCGCTGGCCGGGCGCCTGT
This sequence comes from Limimaricola litoreus, assembly GCF_024159025.1. Lineage (GTDB taxonomy): Bacteria > Pseudomonadota > Alphaproteobacteria > Rhodobacterales > Rhodobacteraceae > Limimaricola > Limimaricola litoreus. The sequence continues at coordinate 12,790 of NZ_JAMYXC010000129.1, read as the reverse complement.
CGGTCGATCAGCTCGCCGATCTGCGATCGATCATCGACGACTACGCCGAGCCGGCCGGTGACCCCGAAGAGGAGCGCGCCCAGCATGTCGCGTCGCTTCGGTTTCACGCCAAGCTCGCGAGCTTCGCCGACAATGCGCTGCTGGGCTTCATCATCGGTTTCATGTCGCAGATCCTCGCGGACCTCACCGTCTACAAGCAGCTCTACGCCGCACCCAACGTGGAACTCTGGCGGACGGGTCGACAGCATCAGCTCGACCTGCTCGATGCGTTGGAACGGGGGGATGCTCAGGAGGCCCGCTCCATCATGCGATCGCACATGGAAATGGCCTGGCGGATGATGGAAGATCAGCAGGCCGTCGTCATGAAGCGCTTCATGGCCCACTGATCAGCCAGCAGGGGTCACGGTTTCGCTGAAAGGCTCGGCCCGTTCGGGCTCGTCCAGCGTCGGCACGAGACGCGCCCATTCGCTGTAGGCCCCGCTGGTGGCCCGGCGATGCAGGTCCGAAAGATCCTGTAACGGTGTCTCGGAGTAGTCGATCCGGAGGCTGAGCGGGGGGTCGCTGCGCGACACGACGAGCAGTGCAGCAGACAGAAGCCCCCTGCTGTCGCCCCCTGCCATGGCGGCCGCCTCGAGCGCTGCGATGAGCCGCTCGGCCATGTTTCCGCGCGCCTCGAGGTAACCCTGCAGGCAGGCCTCGATCACGTCGTCGCCAGAGAGCAGGTTGCCCGTCACCACGACCGAGGGCGCTTGCCGCGCACCAGCCGCCGGAATGCTCGAAGCCCCCGTGAAGTGTCCTGTTCCCCCATCCGGGTCGAGAGCCGCCAGCTGGCGATGAGCCCGTCCTGCATCGGCATCGGCGACCTCGAACACCGCCTCGGCAGCCGACTGGCCAGCCCGCATGCGCTCCAGCACTTGCGTGCCCCAAAGGGTGCTCGGCAAAGACCCCTGCGAGGCCGAGAGCCCTGATTCGGCATCCCCGCGCAGCACCCACCCCCCTACGCACAGGCTGCCCGTAGTAGCCGCTGCACCGTAAGTGCCTGTTTCCGCGTCATATGCGAGGATTGAAATCGTCATCCCATCATCTCCGTGCCAGCGCGCTTGAATTTATAATGAAAATTTGCCCTGATGCAATTTATCATGAAAAATAAGATCGAACCGAACAGGAGAGGTAACCCATGTCGATTGGACATCTGACCCGCCGAAGCCTGCTTGCTGCTGGCACCGCCCTCACCATGGCCCTGGGTGCGCCGGCCTTCGCCCAGACCCCGCCGGGTGTCCTCGTTGTCGGCCAGATTGCGGAGCCCAAGGCCCTCGACCCCGCTGCTGTGACCGCGGTGAATGACTTCCGCATCCTGATGAACGTCTATGACGGGCTCGTGCGCTACAAAGACGGCACTCTGGAAGTCGAGCCGGCGCTGGCGACCGATTGGGAGATTTCGGAGGACGGCACCGAATACACATTCACGCTGCGCGAAGGCGTCACCTTCCATGACGGCAGCTCATTCGACGCCGAGGCGGTGAAGTTCAACTTCGACCGAATGCTCGACGAGAGTCATCCCTATTACGATACCGGCCCGTTCCCGCTCTCCTTCTTCTTCTCCGCGATCGAGGAGGTCGAGGTCGTTGATCCGACGACGGTGAAGTTCGTTCTGAACGAGCCCTACGCGCCTTTCCTGTCCAACCTCGCCTACCCCACCGGTCTGATCGTCTCGCCCGCCGCGGTCGAGGAGCATGGCTCGGAATTCGGTCGCAACCCGTCGGGCACGGGCCCGTTCAAGTTCGCGGAATGGCGGCCCAACGAGGCGGTCGTCGTTGAGGCCAACCCCGACTACTGGGATGGTGCACCGCAGCTCGAAGCCGTCGTGTTTCGCCCCATCACCGATGCAAGCACCCGCACGGCAGAAATGCTGGCCGGCGGCATCGACCTGATGGTGGAGGTCCCGCCCGTGGCGCTGTCGCAGTTCGAGGGCGAGAGCTACCAGCTGCACGAGCAGGCTGGCCCGCACCTGTGGTTCCTGATCCTCAACGCCAAGGAAGGCCCCTTCGCGGACAAGCTGGTGCGCCAGGCGGCGAACTACGCGATCGACAAGGAAGCGATCGTGAACGAGGTGCTCGAGGGCACCGCCGAAGTCGCCGCCGGACCAACCCCGCCCGCCTTCGCCTGGGCCTATAACGAGGATCTCGAGCCCTACCCCTACGATCCGGAAAAGGCGCGCGAGCTGATCGCCGAAGCGGGTGCCGAAGGCGCCGAGCTGACCTTCTACGTCACCGAGGGGGGCTCCGGCATGCTCGACCCTGTGGCGATGGGCACCGCGATCCAAGCCGATCTGGAGGCGGTGGGCTTTGATGTGACGATCGAAACCTACGAATGGAACACCTTCTTGGGCGAAGTGAACCCGGGGCTCGAGGGCAAGGCCGACATGGCCGAGATGGCCTGGATGACGAACGATCCCGACACCCTGCCCTTCCTGGCTCTGCGCAGCGAGGCCTTTCCCGATCAGGGAGGTTTCAACTCGGGCTACTACTCCAACCCGAAGGTGGACGAGCTTCTCGAACAGGCCCGCCGCGCTACCGACCAAGAGGAACGCGCGCGCCTCTACAAAGAGATGCAGGAAATCGTGCACGAGGACGCGCCCTGGGTCTTCGTGGCCAACTGGAAGCAGAACGCGGTGACCAACGACCGGGTCGAGAACTTCGACCTCCAGCCGTCGTTCTTCCTGCTGCTCGACGACGTCGCCAAGAACTGATCACGCGCGGGGGCCGCGCCCCGGCCCCCGCTCTCCGAGACGGGAGAGACCGCGCATGGGCGGATACATCCTCAGACGACTGCTCTCGGCGGTGCCGGTGCTACTCGGCATCACGGTCATCGTCTTTCTGATCATGGCACTCATCCCGGGAGATCCGGCGACTGCGATCCTGGGCAGCTACGCCACGCCCGAGAACGTGGCCCGCATCAACCGCGAGCTCGGCCTCGACGCACCGCTTTGGCGCCAATATCTGATTTGGCTCGGCAATATGCTCCAGGGCGATTTCGGGCAGAGCTTCGCCCTGAACCGGCCCGTGTTGGACGAGGTGCTCGAACGCTTCGGTGCAACCCTGATCCTGGCCGGAACCGCTTTTGTCCTGTGCTCCCTTCTCGGCGTGATCGCCGGCACGATCTCGGCGGCCAACCAGTATGGCTGGGCCGACAAGGCGATCACCTTCACGGTGCTCTTGGGCATCTCCATTCCGTCCTTTTTTCTGGGCATGATGATGATCCTGCTGTTCGCGGTCCGGCTGCGCTGGTTTCCGGTCTCGGGCATGTGGCCGATCTACGGGGCTCGTGACGCGGCTGCGCTGATCTCGCATCTGGCGATGCCGGCGATCGCGCTCGCGGTCGTGGCGACCGGCGTGATCGCGCGACTGTCCCGTTCCGCGTTGCTCGAGGTGCTTCGGCAGGACTTCATCCGCACCGCCCGGGCCAAGGGCGTGCACGAACGATCGGTCATCTGGCGCCATGCGCTTCGGGCCGCGATGGTGTCGATCCTGCCCGTGCTGGGCATTCAGGCCGGCTTCGTGCTGTCCGGCGCTGTCTATATCGAGATCGTATTCCAATGGCCCGGCATCGGAAGGATGCTGGTCGACGCGATCCTGCGCCGCGACATTCTGCTCGTGCAAGGAGGCGTGATCGTCGTCGCCGCCTGCTACGTGTTCTTCAACATAATAGTGGACGTGGCGCAGAGCCTGCTCGATCCAAGGATCAGAACATGACCGGCGCGTTCTTCCTTTTCTCGCGCAACCGGCTGGCGCTGGTAGGTGGCATCGTCTTGTGCCTCGTCGTGCTTCTGGTCCTCGCAGCACCGATCCTGCCGCTGACCGATCCTGATGTGACCAACACCGCGAACCGGTATCTCCCGCCGCTCTCAGAGGGCGCTCTGCTTGGCACCGACCATCTGGGCCGCGATCTGCTGTCCCGCCTGCTCTGGGGCACTCGTCTCTCGCTGGCGGTCGGCTTCGCCGCGGCAGCTATCGCCGCGACCATCGGCGCCGCGATCGGCGTCATCGCCGGCTTCTACGGCGGACGGCTCGACAACGTCATCATGCGCGGCGTCGACATGCTGATGGCCTTTCCCTACATCCTTCTGGCGCTGGCCATCGTTGCGGCCCTCGGCCCGGGTCTTCTCAACGCGCTGATCGCCGTTGCAGCAGTCAACGTGCCGTTCTTCGCCCGTAACATCCGCGGCATCACCGTCGGTCTCGCGCACAAGGAGTTTGTCGACGCGGCGCGCCTATCGGGCCTGTCGCGGCCGCAAATCATCCTCACCGAGATCCTGCCAAACGTGCTGCCGGTCATCGTCATCGCGATGTCGACCACGATCGGCTGGATGATTCTGGAGACGGCGGGTCTCTCCTTCCTCGGGTTGGGAAGCCAGCCACCCCAGGCGGATCTCGGTTCGATGTTGGGTGAAGCGCGCGCCGCGCTGATCAGCCACCCGCACACTTCGGTCGTGCCCGGGGTGATGATCCTGATCATCGTGATGTCGATCAACCTTCTGGGCGACGGCATCCGCGACGCGCTCGATCCGCGGCTCAAATCCGGCGCGCTGTCACGGCCGATGGCCGCGACCCGAGTGCGCCGTCAGGCCCCAGCTCCGGAGCCGAACCTCGAGGGCATCCTCACGGTCGAAGGGCTCGAGACGGAATTCCATGTCGGGCCCCGGAAGCTGCGCGCCGTGGGCGGCGTCAGCCTGTCAGTCAAACCGGGCGAATGCATCGGCATCATCGGCGAGAGCGGGTCCGGCAAATCGGTCACCGCCCTGTCGGTCACTGGGCTCGTTGCGTCGCCGCCGGGCGTCATCACCGGTGGCGCCGTAAGATATCGCGGCGACGACCTCATTGGGGCGCCCTATGAACGCCTGCGCGCCGTGCGCGGCCGGGAGATCGCCTATATCTTCCAAGACCCGCTTGCGACACTGCATCCCCTTTATCGCGTCGGCGACCAGCTGGTCGAGGCGATAAAAGCGCACCAGAAAATCGGAACCGAAGAGGCCCGCGGCAAGGCGGTCGAGCTGCTTCGTGATGTTCGAATACCCAATCCCGAGCGCCGGATTTCCGACTACCCGCACGAGATGTCAGGCGGCATGCGCCAGCGCGTCGGAATCGCCATGGCGCTGGCCAATGACCCCGAGGTGATCATCGCTGACGAGCCGACCACCGCGCTCGACGTGACGGTGCAGGCACAGATCCTGTCGCTGCTCGACGACCTCCGGCGCTCGCGCGATCTCGCCATCATCTTCATCACCCATGATTTCGGCGTCGTGGCGCAGCTCTGCGACCGGGTGGCGGTGATGTATGCCGGGAAGGTAGTCGAGGAGGGCCCGACGAAGGCGGTTCTCGCCGCGCCGCGCCATCCCTACACCGCCCGGCTCATCGCCTGCGTGCCTGAGCTGGGAGGCGGCCGCCGCAGGCTCGAGGCGATCCCGGGTCTCCCCCCTGCCGTCGACCGCCTGCCAGAGGGGTGTGCCTTCGCGGAGCGGTGCAACAAGGCACGCAGCGCGTGCCGCGAGGGACATATCCCGCTCGCCCAGGAAGGCGATCGGGCTGTGCGCTGTCTCTTCCCCGAAGAAGCCCCTGCCAGGGAGGCCGCCGAATGACCAAGGCCCTGCGACTGGAAAATCTCTCCAAGACGTTCCCCTTGCGCGGGGGCCTCTTCGGTGGGCCGCGCGCCGGAGTGCGCGCAGTTCAGCCAATCTCGCTCAGCGTGGAGCAAGGAGAGACCCTCGGGATCGTGGGGGAGTCAGGCTGCGGGAAGACCACGCTCGCACGAATGCTCGTTGGCCTTGTCGCGCCGAGCACTGGCACGATCGAGATCGAAGGAGCCGCGCTCGACACCGCGGATCCGACCGACTTCGGCCGTCGCATTCAATATGTCTTCCAGGACCCGATCTCCTCGCTCAATCCTCGCAAGACGATCCGTCAGATCTTGGAGCTTCCGCTCAAGAAGCTGCACGGCATGGGCAAGGTCGCCCGCGAGAAGCGCATTGCCGAGATATTCGACAGTGTGAACCTGCGACCAGAATTCCTCGACCGCTACCCGCATGAATTCTCGGGCGGCCAGGCGCAGCGGATCGGCATCGCCAGGGCCCTGGCTGCGGACGCGCGCATTCTGATCCTCGATGAGCCGGTCTCGGCCCTCGATGTCAGCGTCCAGGCCCAGGTGCTGAACCTGTTGGCGGATCTGCGCAAACGCCTGGGGCTGACCTACCTGTTCATCAGCCACGATCTCGCGGTGGTCGAGGCCGTTTCAGACCGAGTGGCCGTCCTCTACTTCGGGGCCTTGGTCGAGATCGGGCCGGCCGAACGGATCTTCCGGGCGCCGCAACATCCCTACACCAAGCTGTTGGCCGACAGCGCGCCGGTGGTGGGGCGTCCGCTCGAGGCACCGGAGGCAAGAGGGAGCGAACTCCCGGACCCTCTCGATCCGCCGAAGGGATGCGCCTTCGCCGCACGCTGTCCGCGTGCGACGGAGCGATGCCGGCAAGAGATTCCCCCATTGGAGCCGGCCCTCGATGGGGGAGAGGTCGCTTGCTTTCATCCGCTCAGCAGTGACGAGGACATACATCCCTCAGCTATCGAGCGTCGCTAAGGATCAGTATCCTGACGATAACAGAGATGTAGTCCCACTCGAAGCGGGATAAAGTTGAACTGCCACCGCGGCCCAAGGCCGCGCGGCCAGCACGCGCCGCGAGTCCCGCGCGACCGTGCGCAAGCTCTGGACAGCCGCGGTCAAGAGCGGGAGCGATGACAGCTTCACGACCCTCAATGAGCTGATGTTGGCTGCAGATAGGCTGGATCTCGACAAGCGCACGCGGAGAATTGCGGCCCGGCTGCTGGGCGACCTCAGATCCTGCCCGGCTTAGGCCGCGTCACGCTTTCTCGTCGTCGCGCCAGCCGGCTCGATGCCGTCAGGCGTATTCACCGATGGCAATCCGGGAGATGTGGGATTTCACTGCCTCGGCGCGCCCCTTGCGCACCAGGTCCGCCGCGGTCCGGTTCCCGAAGGAGGCCAGGGGCTGGGTGGAAAACCAGTCGAACGCTTGGGGGAGCGAGCCTGCCCAAGGCACGACAGTCATGAGGATCTCGACGAAGTCCCTGAGCTTGCGCTGCGATGCCAGCGCTATCGATCGCGGCGGGGTGGCCAGAGAATTCTGGGACATGCCGAGAGCGAGTGCGAGCTCAGCCTCGGTCAGACCAAGACCAGCGAGAAGCGCATCAAGCGCGACGGTCCCGTCAGGCCGTATCAGGTCCTGCGCGGTCATCATGACTGCTGCTTCTCGTCATCGCGCCAACCCGGCTTCATGACCTTGTCGAGATTCTCGTAGGGCGCGTTCTCGATGAAGCGACGCAGGCGCTCGGGGTCATAGGGCCGATCCCGTCCAGCAGTATTGCCGAGATGTCGCATGTAGAGGCTTACGCCGATCGCCACGACAACCGAAGCGATCGACAGGATGATTTCGAATGTGGTCATCGCAAGCTCCTGCGTAGAATGTCTCGCATCATAGGGGAATGTCAGCAAATCGTGTTGTTAAGACATGGCTTTCGATGACCTGAGGAGGCGGCACTCATCAGATAGCGGCAACGGCTGTCCACAGAGTGCAAGTATCGTCATTCCGGAATGACGTCGCGCAGCGAGGCCGGTATGTCGCGCGCGCCGTGCAGCACGCGCCAGAGATCCACGACGTCGTCTTCCTCGCTGTAGAATGCCAAGTAGCCGAAGCCCTTCACTGGCCACACCCTCAGACCGGGCCGACCGAGATCCCAGCCGAACCGAGGTGATCCGGATGCTGGGTGCGTCGAGATGTGCAGGCAGGCCGCCTCGAAGGCATCGATGAAGCGCATGGCCGTTTCGTAACCCGCCTCGCGGGCGAGGTAGTCGACTGCTGCTTCGATATCGTGACTGGCGGCCAGTCGTGGGACGACTGGCTTAGCATGATCCGTCAAGCTGTCTCGCCGGCCGCCAGAGATGCCCTGGCCCTGAGGGCCTTGAAAGTCTTCTCGGTGATGGGCTCGCCTTGCGCGCTTGCGCGCCCCTCATCGAGCAGAGCTCGCAGCGCCTGCCGGTCCAGATCCCGGCGGATTAGATCACGCACATACTCACTGGATGTGCCGTAGCCGCGCGCTACCGTCTGAGCGTCCACTGCGGAGCGCATGTCATCGGGCAATGAGATGTTCATAGTGGCCATCCTCATAAGATGAGCACTATGGCAATTTTTGTCAATGCGAGTCAGGCCTTGATCGCCAATGTCCCAAGCGAGGGGTCGCGCTGATTTCTGATGACCACCAACACGATTTGCTGACATTCCCCATCATAGCATAGGGCGAGCGTAGAGCCTCTACAGGGTCCCGGAGGCGCGCCGGTTTACACTTCTATGTATATTCAGGGATTATACAGTCTCTTGTATAAGGACGCCTCGAGATGCCTGAATCTTACCACTCCCGTCCTCAGCCAGTCCGTTCTCCTACTGAACTGGGCCAGGCTCTGCGAACGGTCCGCAAGGCCAAGGGAATGACGCAAGCCGAGCTGGGAGCCCTGTCCGGTATTCGAGCGCACCACATCTCGATGATCGAAACCGGCACGACGAAGCCGACCGCATCGACCATCTTCGAGCTGCTCGCGGCCTTGGATCTCGATTGCGTGCTGACACAGCGCGGCCACCCGTTGGGTGGCCCACCCTTGTCGATCGAAGGCATCTTCACGGAGGATGATGACGACTTCCCAACGTCCTTCAGAAAAGCCCGCGGCACGGTTGATCCCGACATCGATTTGTAGCCCTGACGCACGAGCAACACCGTCACCCGATGGCGGAGCTCTCCGCGAGTAGAGCGCGCATCCGCTCCGCGCCCCTCCACGGGTTCCCGTGGCTCCTTGAAGCAGCGTCGTTACGCCGGATCGTCAGCGAGATCCGGGATCGGCGCGGATCAATACCTCGGGCCGCCACGGTATCCGCAACCACGTCAGCGAGCCCCGGCGTGTTGGCGACGAGCGAGATGACCCGCTCGCGCATCGCCTCGTCCGCGAGGTGCGCGGGTGTAGCGACGACTGTAACCCGCCCCTCGGCTATCTCCATCATCTCGGCCGGGAGCCACATCTCGGCCGTCTCGCGCGCGAACTGGTAAACGCCATCAGGCACACCGATCTCGATCGCCAGCGATCGGCCATCGTCGAGGTGAAAGTCATTTTTACCTGGCGCCACCGTCATGCCTCCACCCCTAAGGCCGCGACGCGTGTGTCAGGGGCGATGCCAGCCTCGGCGAGATGCTCAGGGTCGGTGTCGTAGGTCAGTTCGCTCAGCAGCTCCGCAACGTGCTGGATTCGAGCCTCGAGCACGGGGTTTGCCGCGGTCGGCACCGCCACCAGGATCTCGTAGGCGTCATCGAGACGGGCGCTGAGGTTGTCGTAGGTCATCGCCGTGGCCGAAACCTGCAGGTAGCGAACGTCCCGCTCGTAGGCCTGTATCTCGCAGTGGATCAGATACTCGGCCTGATAGGCGGTGCAATGCGCGAGGTCGTCGTCGTGGGCAGCCAGCAGGTCCCCCGCCATCTCGAATACGTCTTCCCAGTGGCGCAGGGTCTCGATGTGCACCACCGCGCTACCGCGCAGGAACTCGGACATGGAGAGTTGCACCCTGGCAGCATGCTCGTCGTGGCCGTGACGGATCAGCGCCTGGATCGTCGCTCGCACGGCGTCGGCGAGGCGACCGGCATCGGCGGGGCGCAGGGTGGTTCGGGCAGTCTCGGTCAGTTTCGTCAAATTCTTGGCTCCTTATTGGTATGAACCAAGTCGGTTCGATCAGCGCTACCAGAAATCCGATCTGGGTATGATAGTTTATTATCTATCAGATATCTCGATGTGTGCCTCTGCCGCGCGTCATCTGGGCAGGTATGCGGTCAGCACGTGCTCGTCCTCGACCCCGGCACTCCCCAGGCCCACGGCTGCCACCTGCCCCACCTCGCGATACTCGACCGCGTATTTGGAGCGCCGCGGGCGCGGCGCCTCAGTAGTCACGTGCACGCCGGCCGGAGCCCCGACGACAAGGATCGTCGCCACGCGCACCTGGCGCCGATAACCAGAGGCATCCAGCAGCCGGAGGCGATGCGCGACCCCACTGCGAGCGCGGAAGATCAGGCCCTCCGGGCCAACGGCACGCCCAGTCTCGTCGCGGTGCAGCCAATGGGTTTTTCCGTCGATCTCGATCGTTTGCCTGGGCTCCTTGCCGCCGATCATGTCGAGGAGTTTGTCGACCGTGATCGGCCCGCCGCGGTATGCATCGGTCTCCGTATGGACGATATCCGAGACAGGATGGCACATGACATCGTCATCCTGGAGCAATGGCGCCCGGTGACCAAGCGCACCGGGCGCATACCGCATCACAGGACTTACGGCGCGCGATCCCCGGCCCGATGTCCTCGGCTTGCCATCCTCGATGACACCCGTAACGTCGGCGTAATACTCCCGCGCCTGCAGCATATCCCCCATGTCCGGGATCTCGGAGTTGCGTGCCAGGATGACACGGCGACGACAAGGCAGCGTCTCTCCGTAGTGCTTCCTCGGGGGGGCCAACTCGTAGAGCTCCGCGTCGCGGAACGCCGCTGCCCAAGCCTGCTCCGCCTGGACCATCACTCGATACGCGTATGCCGCTTCGTTGCTCAGGGCCATAGCTCTTACTTTGATAGGTCATTAGCTATCATCTTTTGACGATACCGCTCGGTCAAGGCAGCTGTGCCGGCTTCTGTGTCGATTGATCCCATCCGGCACAGGACGGTCTTCTGATGCAGCATGCCAAGCGGTATATAGCCGGTATTCTGTGCACTATACCGGCTCTAAATGATAGATGTTAAACTATCATTTGAGAGGTGCTGCGCCTGTCCGCGATCCGCCTGCCGGCCGAATATCCGACTATCGAACCAGAATCTTTCTCGGTCCGGACCACCGGACTCATCTCCTGTCCACACGCAGGAGACGACCATGACCACCGCGGATATCGATGAACTCAATGCCGCGCTCCGCAGAGGCGCCCCGCTGACCACCGAGCAGCTGGCTTGGCATCTCCAGATCGATCCCAAGCATGCCCCACGGATAGAGCCTGCCTTCGGCCTCGAGCCCGAAGGCAGGCTCTATCCGTGGGTCAATATCTGGCGCGCCATCCACGCGACCGAGGGCGTCCAGCTGGCCCAGCACCTGCAGGACCTGAAGGCCAAGTATTCAGGCTCGGTGATCCTGTGCGGGATCGAGGACCTCGAGGCCGAGTTCCGCATGCCGCTGATCGACTTCGCCGCCATGTCCGAAAAGCGGGGCCGGAAACACAACACATTGTCGAAGGTTCTGCGCGAGGGTCGCGAGACCCTGCCGTTCCCGATAATCGACATGGGACCGCGCACCCGCCACTTCCGAGCGCTCGAGGTCCGGCTCTGGGTCCGGGAGAGGATCTGCCTCGAACTCCCCAAGCCGCCCAGCTGGGCGACAACAACGAGCGTCGAGAGTTCGAGTGTTGATGATGAGGGCACCTCAGACGCGGCCGATCCAACCATGGCCGAAAACACCCCCGCCGCGGTCGATCCGGCAAAAAAAGCCATTTTCGGAGGGTTTGGGGGCGATAGCCGGAACCTCCCGACATAGCCGGAAAAAAGTCATACACCCGCGCGTTTGCGGAAGCGCTCAGGCATAACCATGGAGGCTTAGGCATACGCCTAAGCAGGTGCTTATGTCTGACTACGAGATCATCACTGATGGCGGCCGCAGGTGCCGCTGGTCTTTCCGATGAGAGGCCGGCCGAGTAGGGTCAGAACGCGCGAGCAGCCTCGCGTTCGGCCGTCAGGCGGTCGGCATAGCGTTCCTGACAGTCACGAAAGTGCTTGTAGGCTTCTGCCACGCGACGCAGTTCGTTGAGGCGCGGCTCCCACACCAGGTCATCATACCGCGTATCCTCCTGCATCGCGCGGTCACCATAGCCCGGGCGTTCGATGTTGAGCGCGCGACGCAGCGCGTCGCCCATGACCGCCACGCCGTCGAGGTCAGGCCCCTTGATCAACTGACCCTCCTCGAGCTGGTTGAACGTGGCGGTCCAGGAGGGGCGTGTAACCCTGTGGGCTTCGATCCCTGCGCCGTGCCAGAGGCGCGCGAAGACGCGACCGCTGCGGATGGCATGAAAGGCGAGGTCTTCGAGGGAGTTGGATGTCGTCATCAGTCACGTCCTTGTCTTATGGAAAAGATCGAAGGTCCCGAGGTCGACAGCCTTGCAACCGCGTGCGGCTCTTCAGCGGATCAAACCGATAGAAGCAGAACATAGTCCGCTGTTTGTCTCGGGCCTTCATCAGGACAGGCCCGAGACAAACAGCGGACTATGAATGTGCATCATGAAATTGGGGGCATTTCTCGAGTGGCGAAGCAATCGCACATGCGCTCAGTCAGGAGATCGCCGCGAGCGCGTTTCGTGCATTCCGACCGGACTGCCGCGGGATCGTCGGGCCCATCGGCACAACCCCGTCGAACTTTGCGAAGCAATTCAGCGGTGAAGGTTCTCCCGTCTTCCCCTCCCTCCAGAGAGAGGGCGGAGGAACAGGAGGACGTTCAGGCCCTCCGCAGTCAGGTCACCTTGTTGCTATCCTGATCGACTTTCTCACTGCCGTCCTGGGGCTCACGCCCATCCTGTTTTCCCAGCCCGTATCAAAGTCCGAGGTCGATTTCGGGATCCACCGTGCCGCGAGCTTTCTCGAAGGCGACTGGAAACCGATCGGGCGCCTCAAGGCGG